>JBBSJO010000006.1:0-45062 GCA_038257185.1 Rhodobacterales bacterium
CATCAGGATCATCGCGATGAACACGCAGACAAGGAACGGCATCACGCCCGAGAAGATCTGGGTCAGCCGGATCTCGGGCGGCGCGATGCCTTTCAGATAGTAGGCCGACATCGCCCTGGGCGGCGTCAGGAAGCTGGTCTGCAGGTTCAGCGCCACGAGGATGCCGAAGAACAGCGGGTCCACCTCGAAGATCGCCAGAAGCGGCAGGAAGATCGGCACGAAGATGATGATGATCTCCGACCATTCCAGGGGCCAGCCCAGCAGGAAGATGATGAGCTGAGCCAGGATCAGGAACATCAGCGGCGACAGGTTCAGCGATTGCACGAACTCCGAGATCACCTGCTCGCCCCCGAGGTAGGAGAAGACCGAGGAGAAGACGTAGGAACCGACGAAGAGCCAGCAGACCATCGCGGTTGTGCGCACGGTGAGATAAACGCTCTCGCGCAGGCGCTGCCATGTCATCGCGCGGTAGATAAAGGCGAGGAAGATGCCGCCGAGCGCGCCGATGGAGGCGGCTTCGGTGGGCGTGGCGAGGCCGAAAAGGATCGAGCCGAGCACCGCGAGGATCAGGAAGGCCAGAGGCAGGAACGAGGTCAGTATCATCATCGACAACTGGCCCAGCGGCATGTCCGGCACTTCCTCGTCCGAGGGGCGCGGCGCCACTGAGGGTTGCAGGATCGACCTGCCGATCACGTAGGTGAGGTAGAGACCCACGAGGACCAGACCGGGAAGCAGCGCCGCCGCATAGAGACGCACGATGGAGACACCGGAAGCCGCGGCATAGACGATCAGCATGATCGAGGGCGGGATCAGGATGCCCAGCGTGCCGCCGGCGCAGATGATGCCGCTTGCGAAGGAGGGATCGTAGCGCGCTTTCAGCATCTGCGGCAGGGCCAGCAGACCCATCAGCGTGACCACTGCGCCGACGATGCCGGTGGCAGTCGCGAAAAGTGCGCAGGTGACCAGTGCAGCCACGCCCATCGAACCTGGCAGGTCCTTGGAGGCGACGTTCAGCGTCGAGAACAGGCGGTCGACGATATTGGCGCGTTCGACGATGTAGCCCATGAACAGGAACAGCGGCACCGCGGTCAGCACCTCGTTGGACATGACGGTATAGGTCTGGTTCACGAACAGATCGAATATTCGGTTGTTCAATAACCCCTCGAACCACGTCGACCAGCTCTCCCAGGTGCCGGCAGTCTCGTCCAGTCGGTCAAAGCTGCGCCACATCCTGCGGGCGTCGAAATAGGCGTAGTAGCCGAATCCGATGCCCATCGCCATCAGGGTGAAGGCGATCGGGAAGCCCAGGAACACGAAGACGATGAACAGCCCCAGCATTATCAGGGCGATTTGGGGGTCCGTCATGGATGTGCGTCCTTTTCGGCCTCACTGGCCTTTTTCATCAACAGGTCTTCGGTCTCGAAAACGTCCTCGTCGGCCTGGATCCAGACGTTCGTCCGGATCGCGATCAGGCAGCGGCAGACCTGGGCGATGCCCTGGATAAACAGCAAGATCCCGGCGGCCACCATGACGGTCTTGAACTGGTAGATCGGCACGCCCGCCGGGCTGTTGATGCTGACTTCGCCGTACTGCCAGGAGCGGGCGGCGTATTTCCAGCCCGAGAAGATCAGGGCCAGGACACCGGGGAAGAAGAACAGGAAGTAGAGCACCAGGTCGAGCTTCGCCTGGGTCCGCGGTTGCCAGAGCCGGTAGAGGAAATCGCCCCGCACATGCCCGCCGCGCGACAGGGTATAGGCGCCTGCCATCATGAACATGCTGCCGTACATGATGAAGGACACGTCAAGCGCCCAGGCCGTCGGCGAATTCATCACGTAGCGGACGAAAACCTCGTAGCCGGTGCCGACCGCCATAAGGATGATGAGCCAGGCAAACGCCTTGCCGAACCATGCCGACAGGTTGTCGGCGAAACGAATGAAGCCGATCAAGAAAATCTCCTGCTCGCAGAACCGGCCCCGGCGCGGATGCGCGCCGGAGCATCAGGTCGATACCGACTTTTCAGAGCGCCAGCTTGCCCGGGAAATAGTGCTCGAATGCCAGAGCGTAGTCCGGTGCGTTCATCAGCTCGTAGTAGGCGACACGCTCGACCCACTCGCGCTGGCTGTCCAGCGTGCGCTTCATGAACTCGTCCTGCTCCAGCTCGGGGATCAGCTCGTCCCAGGCCGCCAGTTGCGCATCGAGGATTTCCTTGGAAGTCCGGCGCACGTTCACGCCACTTTCCTGAAGCTCCTTGAGGTCGGTCGAGTATTGCCGCATCGCCTTGGCCGTGTTCGCGGTCGAGGCTGCTTCGACGCTGTACTTCAGGATCGCCTGAAGGTCGGGATCCAGATCCTCCAGGAAAGTCCGCGAGAACAGGAACTCGAAGCTTTCGGAAGCCTGGTGATAGGACGACAGATAATAGTTCTTCGCCACATCCTGCGCACCGAAGCGGCGGTCGGATGTCGGGTTGTTGAACTCGAAGGCGTCAATCACGCCGCGTTCCATCGCCGGTACGATCTCGCCGCCGGGAAGCTGTGCCACCGACATGCCGAGCTTGGCCATCAGGTCCGCGGCCAATCCGACGGTGCGGTACTTGAACCCCGCCAGATCGGCAGGCGTATTGACCTCGCCCTTGAACCAGCCGAACGGCTGGGCGAACATCGGGAAACCCAGGTACCCGATCACGTCGAGACCCATGATGTCCTGCGTGAGTTCGCGGTAAAGTTCCTGCCCGCCACCCTCGTAGAACCAGCTCAGCATGGTTGTGGCCGAGCCGCCGAAGACGGGCCCTGTGCCGAACAGTGAAGCCGCCTTGTTCTTGCCGTACCAGTAGACCGGCACGGAATGCGCCGCATCCAGGACACCGTCATTTACGGCATCGAGCACCTGGAATGCGCCCACGACCGCACCTGCCGGAAGAACATCGACCTTGAGCCGTCCCCCGGACATCTCATCGACGCGCAATGCGTAGTCCTTGGCAAATTCGTCCCAGATGTCCGATGCCGGCCAGGACGTCTGCATCTTGACCACCAAGGGTGACTGCGCAAGCACCGGCGGTGCTGCAAGCATCGCCCCGGTCGCGGCGGTTCCCGCAAATGCGCTGTTCCTCAAGAAAGAGCGACGGTCGTACTTTTTGGATTTCATAATCTTTCCTCCCGATAAGACACTACAGGCGCCGCTTACTTCCATACATGAAGCGGAAGGCTTTGTGCGCCCGGTCACCGTAGCAACTCGTGACCTTATAACAACTGTGAATCTCGACCCTCGTCAGACGGGGGCAAAGCGAGGCGCTTTTCCTGCTCGCGCATAGGGCGTGGATCTGTGCCAAACATGATCGCTCGATAGGGTCGACGGGCTTGAGTTGGCTCCACCCCCATCGGATGACGTGTGATGGAACTCATTCAAAATAAATCATTTTCCGAAGGCCGTGATCCTTGTCGCGATCTTCTTCCATGTCCGGTACACGGTTTCGTATCGGGATCTGTAGGAGATCATGCCGAAGCGGTGGTATGACCGTGGTTTTGCCAAAGATCAGAGAATGATCTCTCGAAAGGAATGAGGTGGTCGGGGAAGCGGCAACCCTTCAGGTGGGGCAGTGAAGCCGGTGCATTCATGCCGAGGAACTGCACAGCCCAAAGAACACATCAACTTGGCAGTGCCCCCCGTCACCGTCTTATGGAACATTTCCGCCATCAGGGTGGTTCTGCTTAACCGCACCATTCCTGCGTCACGCGGAAATCAAAAGGTTTATAGGCGTGAGATTTCGTAATGAGGTCGGTTTGCGATCAGTCAACGGAGTGTTGCTGCTGATATCTTTCGGCCTCGCCGCATGGATGATCCATCTGATCGACTGGACGGCTCTCATGCGATCCTGGCATGATCTCTCCTTTCTGACGCTCTCCCTCGCCTTGCTTGCGACCGCCTTCAGCTACACCGGGCTGGCGGGTTATGACATCATTGCCGTGTCCCGCCTGCGGCCCGTCGGCATCTCGCGCAGGCGCGCGTGCCTTGTCGGTGCAACATCCTTCGGCATTTCCAACTTCGTCGGATTTCCTTGGATCGTGGGGGCTGCAGTCCGTCAGCGGATGTACGGCGCGCGGGCGGTGGGACTTGGAGCGCTCATGACGATTGTCAGCTCTGGCTGGTTCGCTTTCTGGCTGGTCGTGGTCGCCGTTTCTGGAGTGGTTCTGGTCCTCACCCCTGCCGCACTGGGCCTGCCCGCGGCTCCGCCGACGCTACGCCTGCTCGGCATCATCCTGATACTTGCCGTCATCGCGGTGATGCTTTGGACCAGACAGGGACGGCAGCTGACTGTCTTTCGCCAGCGGATGGAGATCCTCCCGCTGCGGATCATGCTCGCCCAGATGGGGGCCGCAGTGGTTGATTTGCTTGCCTCAGGCATCGTCCTCTACGTCCTGCTGCCTGAGGGTCTGGCACCGGGTTTCCTGCCCTTTATCGGACTTTTCGTTGTGGCCGTCGGTCTGGGCGTTCTCAGCCACCTACCTGCGGGCATCGGCTCCTTCGAGGCGGTGATGGTCATGGGGATCGGCGGCACCCTGAGCGGCGACCTCGTTGCCTCACTGGTGCTCTATCGCGCCTTGAGGACGGTCCTGCCCTTCGCCATCGCCTCCGCCGTTCTGGCGGGCACGGTCTGGTCACAACAGGGCGGTGGTACGGCGCTGTCATGAAAATCACGGCCTTTTCGGAACTGACGATCGACGGGCGCATGACCCTCACACGCGGCGGGTCGAGCAAGGCGCTGTTCGACTTCTACGGCGACGAGATGCGGACTTGGTTCCACCAGCAACGCGCCGCGCACGACGCGATCATGGTGGGCGCGGGCACCGTGCGGGCGGATGACCCCGAACTCACGGTGCGCCACGTGAAGGGGCCGAGCCCCCTGCGCGTGATCCCCACGACGGACGGGAACATTCCCGCCGACTGCCACCTGCTGAACGACGGCCTCCCGACGCTTTTCGCCGTCCCGGCTGCCCTGCCCGACGACGTGCGGCAGGCGCTGATGCGGCACGACGGGATCGAGGTGATGGACTGCGGCAAGGCGCACGTCGATCTGGCGGAACTGAAGGCAGGGCTCGCGCGGCGCGGCATCGCCACATTGATGGTGGAGGGCGGCAGTACGCTGCTGCGGGGGCTGCTGGGCGGAAACCTCGTGGACCGCATTGTCATCAAGCACATCCCCGTCATCGCTGGATGCACCTCCGCACCGACCTACCTTGAAGGCTCCGACATCGCACTGTCGCGGTGGCACATCATCGACTGGCGCCTCATCGGCGGTGTCGGCGTCGCGATGTACGAAAGGAGCACATGATGCTGGACTGGTCATTTCTTCACGAAGCCGGAGAGCAGTTGCAGGCACGGTCCGGTGACGCCCCACCCCAGATCTACGACCTGCGGATCGACCATGACGGCCTGATGGATGACCCCTCGCCGATGCGCCTGCGGCATGTTCAGCACCAACTGCTGATGCGGACCTGCCAGAACCGCTTCGTGCTCCTGCCATCCAGGCCCGTCGCGGGATCGATCGTCGATCTGCTGCACGCACGTTACGCGCCGGAAGCCACCCACCGGCTGGACGGCTGGAACGTGACACTCAACGACGCGCTGATCGAACCGATGGTGGCGGCACTTGCGCCCGGCGTCGAGGGCCGGGAAACCTCGGACTATATCGCGGAGATGCTGGAAAGCATCCGCAACGCCCCACCCTCCTCATTCCTCGCATGGCTCGACGACCACCCGCAGCGAGAGCATCATTACCGCAACTTCCTGATCCAGTCCTCGGCGGACCTTCTGGCCGAGGCCTCCGCCTCCGCGCTTGGGGTAGTGGGCGAATTCGGCGCGCCGCAGTCGGCACTCTTCCGCATCCTGATCGACGAATTCGGCTATGGCACCCACGACAAGAAGCACAGCGTTCTCTACCGCCGGACTCTGCGCGGATTCGGACTGAACGAGGAGTACAACGGCTACTGGCCGCACTTCGACACCCGCGCGCTGGAGCTACACAATGTCATCCACTACCTGTTCCAGAGCCCGCGGAACCTGTTCCGCCAGATCGGCTTCCTGCTCTACGCCGAGACGAGCTATCAGGTGTCGACCGGACAGCATTACCGCTACCTGAGGCGGCACCACGGCGACGTGGATGCCACCTATTTCGGGGAGCATGCCCATATCGACGTCCATCACTCGGACATGGTGATAAACGAGGTGGTGAACCCGCTGGTTGCGCGCTTCGGCCCGGACGTGGGCAGGGAGGTCATCCTCGGCGCGGAGCTGACCCGGTCGGCCTTCGCGGCAGCGGACGCGCATATGCTGGCGGTAAGCAAGGCCTTCGATGCGGCTGAAAAGGGTGGTGCCGCCACCTATGGCGCGCCGGTCGAGCACGGCCGGGGTCGGCACCTGATCACGCCGGATTCCATCGGCCCGGTGTCGGGGCCGGCGCAGGTCGGGGGCATCGGGCACCTGCACGAAGCGACCCTGCTCGGGACCTTCCCGGAGGGTGCGACGGCGCGCGAGTTGGGCCATGTCTGAGGGCGCGACCTGGATCGGGCGCGACCTGCCCCCCATCCTGCGGGACGGGCGGGAATACTTCATGCTGTCCCACGAGAGCGCCCTTTACCTTGTCGAGAACGTCTGCCCTCACCGGGGCGGCCCGTTGAAATTCGGCTACGTCGACGACAAGTGCCGCATTGTCTGCCCCATGCACCACAATGCCTTTTCGGTGGAGCGCCTGATCGCGGCACCCACCACCCTGCGGCTGGCCGAAGTCGAGGCGGCACAATGACGCTCTCCCATCTCTGGCGCGAAGGCGGCACGGTGAAGGCGGCCAATCTCGTCACCCTCTCGCGCGGTCTCATGATCCTGCCGATCCTTGCCCTGCTGATGGCGGATCACTGGCTGGCGGCCCTGCTCGTCTACGGTCTGGCGGTCCTGACGGACGGCATCGATGGCTGGCTTGCGCGGCGCAGTGGCCGGATGTCCGATTTCGGCGCAACACTGGATGCTGTGGTTGACAACCTGCTGTCGGTCTGCATCGCCCTTTTCATCTGGCTGTCGATGCCTGACCTCTATCGAACCCAGCCGGTGGCCCTTGCCGCCCTCTTCGGCGTGCCGCTGCTTTACCTGCTGGTGTCGTGGATGCTGACGGGCAGCGTGCTGATGTTCCATTTCACCTCCGCCCGTATCGGTGCCTTTCTACTCTTTGCGCTCTGGCCGCTGCTCCTGCTGACCGGGTGGACACCGCTCGTGACGGTGACCGCGATCGTTGTGGTCGCAAGCCGCGTGGAACAGGTGGTGTTCATCCTGCGGGGCGGGCGGGATCAGGACGCGCGCCACGGGGCGGAACCCGTTACTCAAGCCAACCCTTCCGGAAGGATCACATCGTGACCGAACCCTCTTTCCTCGACTGGGGCGCCCCGACCGCATGGTCGCGTGGCCCCATCGTGACCGCTCCGGCAAGTGACCGCAACGCCATCGGCGTGCACGCGGGCAATTACGCGCCTTACCGCGCGCTTGCCATGGCTGGTGACGCGCTGTCGCCCGGGCATCGACCGGACTATACCGATACTCAGCCCATGGCGGGAATCGGTCCCTTCCCGCAGTGGCGCGGTGCCGACCGGATCGTGACCTTCGATCCCTGGGGCCACCGGGTCGCGCAGGACTTTCGCGAGCAGATCGCGCAGGGCCGCAGACTGAGACCCACCATCGCGGTCACGGCCGGGCGGCTCTCCATCGCGGAGATCACCCGGGCCCTCGGTGCGGGAGAACTGGAGGCGGACGACCGCATCCTCATGCCGACTGGCGACATCAACGTCACGAAGATCGCCATCGAACCGGTCTGGTACCTGCCCGGGATCGCGGCGCGCATGGGTCTGGATGAGACGCGGATGCGCGCGGCCCTCGTGGAGCAATCGGGCGGCATGTACCCCGAACTTGTCACGCGCCCCGACCTTTCGGTCTTCCTGCCGCCCATCGGGGGCACCAGTGTCTATGTCTTCGGAGACCCCGACCTGCTGGGCAAACCCGCCACGCATGTTACCTGTAGGATGCATGACGAATGCAACGGCTCCGACGTCTTCGGCTCCGACCTCTGTACCTGCCGTCCCTACCTGATCCACGGGATCGAGGAATGCATCCGCGGTGCCCAGAAGGGCGGTGTCGGCATCGTCGTCTACAACCGCAAGGAAGGGCGCGCCCTGGGCGAGGTCGTTAAATACCTTGTCTACAATGCGCGCAAGCGGGACGCGGGCGGGGATGTGCCGGAGCACTACTTCTCGCACACGGTCCAAGTGGCGGGGATCGAGGATCTTCGGTTGCAGCGGCTTTCGACGGATGTGCTGCACTGGCTCGGCGTCACGCGCATCGCCACCTGGGTTTCCATGAGCAACCTCAAGAGCGCTGCAGTTCGGGAGGCGGGGATCGACATCCTGCGTCAGGTGGAAATCCCCCACGACCGCATCGCAGTGAACGCGCGCGTGGAAATCCGCGCAAAGATCGAGGCCGGGTACGAGGGGACGTTTCCGGTGGGGGCGCAGGGGTAAGCTGCGACGGTCACGCGAAGCCTCCCCTGCCATGGGTGCGATCTCCCCGGATGCGGCGCCCTGCATGGCAGTCATTCATTGTGCCGCATTGCAATCCATTCATCGATGGCGTCCGTACTAAGGTTGATCGCGAGAGGAAAACCCCATGCCCAGAAATCGCTACTACACCGGGCCGGTCAGCGATCATTTCGACGGCACGCGTTTCTTCTCGCCCGGGCAACCCTCCACCGATCGCAGCCTTGCCGACCTCTGGCGCTGGCACCGGGCCAAGGACAAGCGCGCGGTCTGGCCCAGGAGCGTGCACGTCACCCCCGCCGTTCCCCCGGCACGCAGTACTGTGCCGCGCATCACCATGGTGGGGCACGCGACACTGCTCATCCAGGTCGCCGGGCTTAATATCCTCACCGATCCGGTCTGGTCTGGCCGGGCGAGCCCCGTGCGTTTCGCGGGCCCCAGCCGTGTCACCGTTCCCGGCGTCGCCTTCGACGATCTGCCCCCCATCGACGCGGTGCTGCTCAGCCACAATCACTACGACCACCTCGATCTCGCGACCTTGCGCAGACTGCACGACAGGGACCGGCCGCTGATGGTCATGCCGCTCGGCACCGACGCGCCGGTACGCCGTGCCGTTGCGCAGGCGCGACTGTGGATCGGCGACTGGCGGGAGAAAACGATGATCTCGCCTGAGGTTTCGGTCACCCTGACGCCCGCGAACCACTGGTCGTCGCGGAGCCTGGGAGACAGGCGCATGGCGCTCTGGTGCGGCTTCTGGATCGAAGCGGCAGGCCTGCGGATCTGGTTCGCGGGGGACACGGGTTATGGCAACGGCTCGATATTCGACGATATCCGCAATGACCACGGGGCGCCGGATATTGCTCTCATCCCCATCGGCGCCTACGAGCCCGGGTGGTTCATGTCAGCCCAGCATGTCGACCCCGACGAAGCGGTGCGCATTTTCCGGCAGATCGGCGCACGTCAGGCGCTCGGCTTTCACTGGGGCACCTTCCAGCTAACCGACGAACCGCGGGAGGAGCCGAAGGAACGGCTGATCAAGGCGCTGTCGGCGCAAGGCATCCCGCAGGACCGGTTCATCGCCCTCAGCCCCGGCGAAGTTCATGTCGCAAACGACGACACGCTCACGGAGTGACTGCGACTCCCTGCGCCGCAGGCGATCCCCTCAAGGCCGTGCCTTCAGGATGTACCCGGCAGATTCGTCCACCCGTTCGCCGTTGACAGTGACCACGCCGCGCTCGACCTTGATGCGGTACGCTGAGCCGTCAAGCTTCAGCACGGCCGAATAGCCATCCCAATCGCTGGGCACGTTCGGCGCCACGAAGAGTCTGTCGCCACGCTTGCGGATACCGAGGATGGCCTCCACCCCCGCACGGTAAAGCCATCCGCCCGACCCCGTGTACCATGTCCAGCCGCCCCTGCCCGCCTTGTCGCCTTCGCCGTAGATGTCGGCGGCGACAACGTAGGGCTCCACCCGGTATCGCTGGGCCGCCTCCTTGTTCAGCGCGTGGTTGATCGGGTTGATCATGTCGAAACAAAGCTTCGCATCGTCACCGCGCCCCAGCATCGCGAGCGCGTAGACCACCCAGGTCGCGGCGTGGGTATATTGCCCGCCGTTCTCGCGCACGCCGGGTGGGTAGCCCTTAATGTAGCCCGGTTCCTGCGGCGTCTCCGCGAAGGGCGGGGTGAAGAGTTTCACGACATTCGCCTCTCTGTCCACCAATTGCGCCATCACCTGATCCAACGCTTCGATGCGCCGGTCCGCGTCGCCCAGACCAGCGATCACGCTCCATGTCTGGGCGATGGAGTCGATGCGGCATTCCTCGCTTTCGGATGACCCCAAGGGCGTGCCGTCGTCGTAGTATCCGCGCCGGTAATAGCTGCCGTCCCAGCCTTCACTTTCCACCGCGACCAACAGGCTCTTCAGATGCGCACTCCAGCGGTTGACGCGGGCGGTGTCGCCGCGTGCCTCGGCCAGCGGAGTCATGACGTCGAGTGCGTGCGCCAGGAACCAGCTCAGCCAGACACTTTCGCCGCGACCCTCCTCGCCCACGCGGTTCATCCCGTCGTTCCAGTCGCCGCCCATGATCAGACTCAGACCGTGCGTGCCGGTGCGGGAGATGGCAAGGTCGAGCGCGACGGCGCAGTGCTCGTAGAGCGGTTGCTCTTCCGTGGCGACCTCCGGCGCGAAGAACGCGTCGTGCTGACCTTCCTCCAGTTCCGGCCCCTTCAGGAAGGGCACGGGTTCGTCGAGGATGCCGTGGTCGCCCGTGCAGGAGATATACTGCGAGACGCCGTAGGACAGCCACACCACGTCGTCGGATATGGTCGTCCGGACCCCGGCACCGGAGCGCGGCAGCCACCAATGCTGCACGTCGCCCTCGGCGAACTGGCGGGAGGCGGCGTTGAGTATCTGGGCGCGGGCGAGGCCGGGGTCCTGCAACATCAGGGCCAGCGTGTCCTGCAACTGGTCCCGGAACCCGAAGGCGCCGCTGGCCTGGTAGAACCCTGTCCGCGCGCGCAGGCGACAGGCGAGCGTCTGATAGGGCAGCCAGCGGTTGATCATCAGGTTCATCGCGGCATCGGGGGTATCGACCTGGAGGGTGTCGAAGACTTTGTCCCAGGATCGTTTCGTCGCCGCGACGGCCTGCTCGAAATCGGCGCTCCGGTGCCGCGCAACGATCTCGGACGCCTCAGCGCGCGACGCGGCATCGCCCAGCATGAAGGTAAGGTCCCGCATTTCGCCGGGGCCCAGATCGATGTCGAGGCAGATCGCCGCGCAAGGGTCGCCCGCCCCCTCCGCATTGTCGGGCAGCGCCTGTCCAGTCTGCACGCAGGCGGGTCGCAGGGCACTTCCCCCACCGATAAAGTCGGAGCGCCGGGTGGTAAAGGAGGAGAGTTCAGTATCGCAGGCGAAGAAGGTCGTGCGGTCGGCGAAGTCGGCGGAGAACCCGTTGGTGGCCATGAGCACGCTGTCATCCGCATTCATGTCGCAGCGAATGTGAGGCGCGGTCGCGGCGCGGTTGGTGCCGAGCACCCATTCCGCATAGCCATATACCCGCAACCGTCGGGGCCGGTCCTGGATGTTATTGATGCGGAGACGGGTCAGCTTTACCGGATCGTCTCCTCCGACGATCTGGCGCGCGCGCAGGTTCAGCCCGCCGTCCCTTGCGTTGAACGTGGACATGCCCGCACCATGACGCGTCTCGAATGTGGCGGTCGGGTTCTGCGCGAAGGCGGCGAAGGGTGAGGTCACGTCGCCATTGTCCCGGTCGACGACGAAGATCGCCTCCCCCGGCCGGTTGCTGACCGGGTCGTTCGACCACGGCGTCAGCTGGTGATCGCGCGAATTGATGCTCCAGGTGAACCCGGCCCCTTCGGCGGAGACATGAAAGCCGAAATCGACGGAGTTCGCGATGACGTTGATCCAAGGCTGCGGCGTGGCCTCTCCCGTGCGCAGGCGGACGATGTAATCGCCCCCCTCCGGGGCGAATCCGCCGAAACCGTTCCAGAAGCGCAGATCGCTGCCGGAAGGGGCGGGTATTGCGGCAGGTACTGACAGGCCGGTAGACGAACCCGTGCGCCTGCGCCACCGCACGGGCGCGCCCTCCTCCTCCCGGCGTTCGCCGTCCTCGCCGGTGCCGATGGCCTCGATATCCTCCGCCCGGTCGAGTTGGGTGGTGAAGCTGCCGTTGCGCGCGTGCAGCACAATGCGCGCCAGCGCCATCAGCGCGCGGTGACTTGCCTCTCCCACCTGGTCGCGGCGCAGGTCGAAAATGTGCTGGCCCGCAAGGTGGCTGCGCAAACGCGCGCTTTCGCAGATCGCCCTGATCGCGTTCTGCAGGTCCTGCACATAGGACGCATCGCGCTCGTTCATGATCACGAGGTCGAAGGCGACGCCGCGCGCACGGAAGTATTCCTGCATGCGCACCGCCTTGCGTACGATGGCGATGTCGTCGTCGTCGTCGATCCGCAGGACGAAGATCGGATCGTCGCCCGAGATGCCCATCGACCAGAGCGCCGACTGCGCGAACACATCGCTGCTTTCGATCCCCGTCTTCAGGGTCTTGTCGGGGAAGATGATGTAGCGGGCGAACCGCTGGAACGTCGCGGCCTCGGTCAGGCTGGTTCCCATGTCGCGCAACTGGATCTGTGAGCGGGTCCAGGCCTGCATTGTCTCGTGGAGGAAGTGCTGTTCGTGACTGAGATGTGCGATGCACTGGTCAAGCTCCGCATCGGTGGGTGCTGCGATTGTCCAGAAGATCAGGCTGGCTGTCCCACCTGCAGGCACGAGAATGGTCTGGCGCAGGGCGAGAACGGGATCGAGCGTGAAGCCGTCCGTTCCGCTCAGGCTGCCTTTCGGATCTAGCGCTCTCGGGTTGGCCAGTGTCCGTCCCCGTCCAATGAAGCGCCGCCGTTCGGTCTCGGCCTCCGCCGGGCCCAGCGAATGGCCGGAATCGACCCTGATATGGGCCACCTTCATGTCCGGTTCCCGGCCTGTGCGCGGATTGCGCTCCACTCGGATCACGCGGTTGTCGTCGCTGATCCGGGTGCGCAGGAACATGCGCGAAAAGGTCGGATGCGCGGAATCGGCGGCGGCATCACCGACCACGGGCTCGACGTAGCTTGTCACCTCGATCCGCCTGTCGCGCGTGCCCGGATTGGTCAGCACCACACGGCGGCCCTCGGCGTCGTGGTCGTTTGCGACGATCACCTCGACCTCCGAATGCAGGCCGGAGCAAGTCCTGTGGTATTCAACCTTGCTGTCCGAGAACACGACCCGCGCCGTGTCGTCCTCCGTCGCCAGCGGACAGGGCGTCGCCGACCACGCCTCCCCGGTCTCGGCGTCACGCAGGAAGAGATAGGGACCGTTGCCGCAACCGGACGGGTCGCGGTCCCAGCGGGTCACGGCCTGACCGTTCCACATCCCCTGCCCCCCCCCGCGCGCGGAAAGGATGGAGGAGTAGTGCCCGTTTGACAGGATCGCCACGGCCTGTTCGGCGAGGGCTGGCCCTTCGATGACCTTGTGGTCGGGGCTGCCGTGTTCCGACAATCCCTTCTTCGGTTCGGTCTCCAGCCGCTCGGGCGGAAGCGGCACTGTGCGCGGTGCCTTTTCCTGGAGCAGCAATTCTGCGGCCTCAATGACCGGGTCGCTGTGGAACCGTTCCCGCATACGCCCCTGATGCGTCACGTTTGCCACGGCCACGATCGACATTCCGTGGTGATGCGCCATGAAATTGCGCACCACGACGTGTTTCTTGCCCTCAGGAAGGCGGCCCTTGGTAAAATCCACCGCATCGTAATAGCCGTATTCGCCGAGCGCTCCGATCTCTGCGAGCCGGTCGAGGTTCCGCACCGAAGCGCCCGGAACGTACTGGCTGGCGAGCAGCGTCGCATAGGGAGCGATCACCAGATCGTCCGCCAACCCCCGTTTCATCCCAAGCGACGGCACGCCGAAGACCATGTATTGATAGGTCATTTCCTTGTCGCGGGCATTGAAGGCGGACTCCGATACGCCCCAGGGGATGCCGCGCACTCTGGCGAAATCGATCTGGCGTCGGATGGACAACCGATTGCTCTGGTTCAAGATGCCGCCCTGCTCTTCCTGCATCACCAGCGTCGGCATCAGGTATTCAAACATCGACCCCGACCATGACAGCAAGGCTCCCAGGGCACGAACCGGCACTACCCGTCGGCCAAGACGGAACCAGTGCTCGGTCGGCACGTCGCCTTTGGCAATTGCGAAGAAACTCGCCAGCCGTGCTTCGGAGGCGAGAAGATCGTAACAGGAGTCGTCCAGCCGTCTGTCGGTCGCCTGAAAGCCGATGGATAGCAGTGACCGATTCCGGTTGTAGAGAAAGCGGAAATCCATCGAGAACGCGATGTCGCGACATTTCTCGGAAAGACTGGCCAGCTGCTGGCGCAAGCTGCGCACTCCCTCCAGCGACATGGTGGCGTCGTCCACATGCATCTCGCAGGTCAGGCCAAGTGCGTTCGCCCACTTGGGCAGACGGTCCGCTTGCGGGGTCCCAATCTCGTCCGCCAGGCTTTGCGCCAGCGACTGTATGTTTCGCGCGATCACGGTCAAACTGATGATGCGCACGTTCATGTGCGCAGGTTCCGCCTGCAGGTCCGCTGCGGCACGCTGGAAATCGCCGAGCCTGGCCTGAAACGTGTGCCGCAACGGCCGCAACGCGCGGCGGTCGTTGGGGATGGCATCGAGTTCCTCTCCCAGAATGCCGCAGATGTCGATCAGCCCGCTCAGCCGGTCGCCTTCCAGCAGCAGCGGATCGGAGGCCCAGTTTCGGCACGCGGCGGATACAGCGATCAGATGACCGGCCAGATTGCCGCTGTCGACCGTCGAAACGTAACGCGGCATGAGCGGCACCGCGCGGCGCGTGTCATACCAGTTGTAGAGGTGCCCCTCGTGCTTCTCCAGACGGGTCACGGTATCGATTGTCGATTCGAGCCGGGAGAGCGTGTTGCGCAGGCCGATCCAGCCGAAATCCCGCGCTGCCACGACCGACAGCAGGTAAAGGCCGATGTTGCTGGGAGACGTGCGGGACGCGACGACAGGGAGGGGAATCTCCTGGAAATTGTCGGGAGGAAGCCAGTTGTGTTCCGCCGTTACGAACGTGTCGAAATATTGCCACGTCCGCCGTCCGACCCTGCGCAACACCTGGGTGTCTTCAGGCGTAACCGTCAGGCGATCCTCGGTTTCCGCCGTGCGGCTGAACCACCAGGCGGCGACGGGGGCAAGCGTCCACACGGCGCAGAACGGCAGTGCCAGTTGCCAGACGCCGCCCCACCATATCGTCAGCGCCAGTGCTGTGAGGGCCAGCGCGATACTCCAACGCATCGAAGACCAGTAGCCCCGCGCGCCCGCCTCCGCCGAGGCCGCCCCGTAGGGACGCCATTCCAGCAGGTGGCGGCGGCTGATGCACAAACGATAGAGGGTGCGCAGGATCGCATCGCACATCAGCGCGGCGGAATGCGCGATGAAGACAGTGCGCAGGATGACTTGCGCGGTATTGGCCATCAAAGATTGCAGTGCAGCATAGCCATGGGCCCGCATGGTCGCGTTCGTCTGGGTCGTCACGGTCTCGCGGATCAGCGCCAGGGTCGGGGCCAGAAACAGGCTGAACATCAGGAAGAGCTGCCAGATCACGGCCATCCCGGGCGCAAGGGCGATCCAGCCCAATACGGATGCCGCAACCCAGCTGGGCGAGATCAGGCTGCGGCGGAGGTTGTCGAGCATCTTGTAGCGGTTCAGCGCAGTCACGCCCCGGTGCCTGCCGAAGATGAACGGCAGCAATTGCCAGTCCCCTCGCGTCCAGCGATGCTGCCGGGCGGCCTCCTCGTGGTAGTGGATCGGATAATCCTCGACGAATTCCACGTCCGTCACCAGCGCACAACGCGCGTAGTTGCCTTCCAGCAGGTCATGGCTCAGCACCGCGTTTTCCGGGATGCGGCTGTCGAGAACCGCGTGGAAGCTGTCCACGTGATAGAGCCCCTTTCCCGTGAACGACCCCTCGCCGGTCAGGTCCTGATAGGTGTCCGATACGGAAAACACGTAAGGATCGAACCCGCGATTGATCGAAAAGATGCGCTGGAAGGCCGAGGCCTCGCTGCCGGTCGTGAGCGACGGGACCACGCGTGGCTGCATGATGGCGTAGCCTTTGGTGACACGTCCCGTCTCTTCGTCCACCTTCGGGTGGTTCAGGGGGTGCGCCATCTTGCCCACCAGCATGGCCACCGCGCCGCGTGTCAGGCGGGTGTCGGAATCGAGCGTCATGACGTACTGAATGTCTTGCGGCAGGTCGGGCCCCTGCTGAACGAAGGTCACGTCGAGGTCGCCACGCAACAGCGCGTTGAGCTCCGACAACTTGCCGCGCTTTCGTTCCCACCCCATCCAGATGCCTTCGGTTTCGTTGTAGAGCCTGCGACGATGAAGCAGGAAGAAGCGGTTGCGACCGTCGAAAGCGTATTTGGCGGATAATGTGTCGATCGCGGCTTGCGCATAGGCCAGCAGTTCGTCGTCCTGCACCCCCTGCTCGACGGGACTGTCTGGCCAGTCGCTCACCAGGGCAAAGCTGATGTCGCCTTTCGGATTCGACAGGTAATGCACCTCCAGCGTACGGACCAGATCGTCGATCGTATCACGGCTACCGATGAGGCAGGGAATGGCGACCAGCGTCCGCTGTGCGGGCGGCACCCCTTCATCGTAGGCGAATCCCACTAGCCGGGAAGGCGCCTTGAGCGCCGTCGCGATGGTGTTGAAAAGGCCCACCGCCGCCTCGCTCGCGGGCAGCAGGGCCAGAAGGACCAGCGTAATGGCCACAACGGGCAGTGCCGCATGGGACACCAGCATCGCATAGGCCGCCACTGCGATGACCGCGGTGAGCATCGCGACACAGCTGCCGATCAGCGCCAGCCCCTTGCCCTCGAAGACCCTGCCCACCCGGACCCGCAGGGGCAGCACCGCACCGATTTCCTGTGCGAGCCGCGCCCGGTCGGGTCCAATCAGGTAGGATCCGATGTCGGGCACCGACATGCCGGTGGCCGTGCCTTTGTCGCGCAGCTCAAGCGCGATCCTTGCGATGACCTGCTCCTCGACATCGGACCAGCGCGAGAGATTTTCGATCGCCCGCCGATATTGCGATCTGGAGGTGAGATCGAGCGCGCCGAAGTTCGAGCCCTTCGTCAGGATGTCGTCCACCCGGCTGACTTCGACCACCCATTTCGACCAGTCGATGTCATCGAGCAGCCGCAGGCTGCGCACCACATTGCCCATCAGCACGGTGCGGGCGGCCTGTCGCCGCTGCTCGGTGAACCGCACTTCCTCGGTATCGCTGTCCCGCGCCAGCAGCCGTTCCTCGAGCCAGACGATCACCTGGTTGATGCTGTCGCCCGCGCCGCTGATACGGTAGAGAAGTTGGCTGGCAAAGGCATCATCGTCCGCATAGGCATCGAAATCCGCCATCGCCTTGCGGTCGGCGGCGGGATCGTCCGTCGCAAGGATGACGTTGGCCAGCCGGTTGGCCTGCTCGCGCATCCGGCGCACCCGGTCGATCTGATAGGCGAGGCGTGCAAGCTGTTCGATGAGCACAAAACGGAGCATCGCGGGAATCGCCCAGAGCTCACCGATCCGCAGGGCGGACACCTCCTGATAGCCCTCGACCGTGGCGGTAAGCCTCTCGCGCGTCACGATGAAGTGCGAGTGCTGGGCATATCCTCGGGTCAGGTTGAGGACCCGGGGGGCGATTTCCAGATCCCCATCCCCATCGATGGCCGTGCCCGCCTGGGCGGGAAGTTCGCGGTAAAACTTGCGGGGAAGGTCGCGCCGGACCTGCTCGACGCTTTCCTTTATGAGCAGGTAGTTGTCGAGCAGCCATTCCGCAGCGGGCGGGCTGAGGTCGGCCCCGCTGTCCTGCTGAAGGCTGGCACGGTAGGTTCTCAGAATGATGTCGGAAATACTGTCGATGCGGCTGCGGAACTTGGCGGCGGCGCGTAAGGGTTGCGATGCCACGGGCATTGCTGCCGCTTCGTGGGCCCACTGCGTCACCTGCGAATCCGAGAAATAGTCGAGTTCGGGATCGACGCGCAGGACCTTGTCGACAACGCCTGCCCCGAGCCAGAGGGACTGCACGTCGCGCAACCGTCGGGCGCCTTGGACCTGTTGCCAGTGAATCATCCGCTACGCCCGTCCAAATGTTGGTACTCTGCCCAGTTCAACCGCTCCGGAGCCGAGCTTGGCCGAACGATCTGCACTATGGTCTCAACGTCCAAACGGTGCTGCTGGTTCCCCGCGAAGGCGTCGAACACACAGGGTGCGCGCGGAGGCACCGTGGCCTGTGCGGGAACCATGCTGTCAATTCAAAATCTTCGCAAGCTTGGCCACCTGAACAGGGCATCACTGGTCAATTCTCAGCCGTCCCGAATGTTTGCGACAGAACCGCCTTTACACAAAGCTTACGATCACAGAATTGAGCGTTCAGCCTCGATCGAGGGCTTGTGGCCGTGACTTGGCCCTTCGCACGCGGTAGACAGTGGGACATGCGCCGCGTCCTGCCCTCGCTTCCCTCGCTGACCGTGTTCGAAGCCTCGGCAAGGCATGGCAGCTTCACGCGCGCGGCAGAAGAGCTCAACATGAGCCAGTCCGCCGTCTCCAAGCGCATCGCGGGGCTGGAAAGCTGGCTGGGCACACAGCTCTTCGAAAGGGTGCGGCAGCGGATCGTCCTGACGGAGGCCGGCGCACACTACCTGTCGCGGGTGCGCGAGGCCCTGGAGATCATGGAAGAGGCCACGATGGAAACATTGTCCTTCCGGCCGGGCGGCGTGACGCTCAACATCGCAACCCTGCCTTCCTTCGGCAACCACTGGCTCCTGCCGCGTATGGCAGCCTTCACCGCCACCCACCCGGATATCTCGCTCAACATCATCTCGCGCCAGTGGCCGTTCGACATGGTGCAGGAGAATATCGACGCGGCGATCTTCTATTCCGAAACATCCTGGCCCGGCGGCCCGTCCGACCGACTGTTCGGGGAAGAGATGATACCCGTCTGCCGCCCCGGGCTGATCGACGCCGAGGATACCGCGGCGCTGGACCTCCTGCCCCTCCTGCATCACCGCGCCCGCCCGCGGGATTGGAAGAACTGGCTGGAGGAAGGGGGATTGAACAGCTCGGACGCCTTCCGAGGCAGCCGCTTCGAAACCTTCGACATGATCATTCGCGGTGCCCGGCACGGGCTTGGCGTCGGTCTTCTGCCCAGTTTCATGGCGCAGGAGCATATCGACGCCGAAGAACTCGGAAGACCATTCCAGCGCAGCATGAAAACCCGTGGCTCGTATTTCCTCGTGCACCCCGAACGGAAGGTCGAAATGCCTGCCCTCACGGCCTTGCGCCAATGGGTTATCAGTGAAGCCCAGTCTGAAAGCGCGCGCTGAAGGTCATTCCCAAAGGGAATGAGTTCACGCAGTATCGTCGTTTTGCCGCAGCGCAGAGCAGGCCTATCGTAACGGCATGAGTTCATGCGACACGCCCCGGCATCCTGCCGCCGGTAACCCGCCGGACTGGAATTCGCAAATAGCGCGGTCAGACCGCATTGATTGGAGTACAGACATGCTATTTCTGCCATCCCTTCCCGATACCAGAAACGCCCGGTGCACTCTTCTCACCAGCGTCGCGACAATAGTCTGCATGGCCACCGCATCCGTTGCGCAGGATACCGGCGTCGTGACACTGGGCCGCACCTCGGATGCGGACCGGTACGATCCGCAGCGGTCGAGCTCTCTGGCCGCTGCCGAAGTGCTCTACATGATCGGAGATACGCTTGTCACACTCAGCGACGACCTCAAGACGGTTGAACCAGCGCTGGCCGAAAGCTGGGAGGTCTCCGACGACGGGCTGACCTACACGTTCCACTTGAAGGAAGGCATCAGCTACTGCGACGGCAAGGCACTGACTGCGCAGGACGTCGTTGGCTCGATGGAGCGCTGGCTGACACCGGATGGCCCTTATGTCAGCGTCTGGAAAGCGGGCACGGTTGACGCGATCACCGCCCCCGACGACCGGACTGTCGTCTACAAGCTGAAGGCGCCCAGTTCGGGTCTGCTCTACCAGATGGCGCAGTTCAACTTCATCATCATCGACCCCGCGCAGGCCGAGGAGCTGGGCGACGACTTCGGCGTCACGGCCTTCAACGGCACCGGGCCCTACTGCTTTGAAAGCTGGCAGCCCAACGATGCTGTCACGCTGACCCGGCACGACGGCTATGACTGGGGGACCGAGGCGCTCGGCAATCCCGGTCCCGCCAAGGTCGAGAAAGTGATCTGGAAGGTGATCCCGGAGGAATCGACGCTGGTCGCCAGCCTTCAGACGGGCGAGATCGACGCCACATATTCGCTGCCCGCATGGTCCATTGCGCAGCTGGAGGCGGATCCCACCGTGCAGATGGCCCAGCCCGAAGCCAGCTTCCGGACCCACTACGTCGGCATGAAGACGTCGCGTCCCTTCATGAAAGACATCAAGGTCCGCGAGGCCGTCAGCCACGCAATCGACCAGGCCGCCATCGCCGAGGCGATCTTCTTCGGCACGGTTCAACCGGCGAAATCCTACTACGCCGAGGACGCGCTCGACTACGATCCGGCCACCGACACCAGCCCGTTCGACTTCGACCCCGACAAGACGAAGACCATGCTCGAGGAAGTTGGCTTCACAATGGGCGATGACGGGTTCTGGCAGAAGGACGGCGAGAAGCTGACGCTCACCTACTACGGTTTCAACACCTCGCGTGAGCAGGCCGAGGCGATCCAGGGTGATCTGCGCAAGGCGGGGGTCGAACTGAACGTGGAGCTTTTCGATTCGACCGCGATATGGGCGAAACTGCGGGAGGAAAGCTATGACCTTTTCCAGATGGATTACCCCTACCTGAATGCCGGTGACGCGTTGAACCTCTATTTCAGCTCGGCCTCCATGCCGTCACCGAACCGGATGATGTGGAACGACCGCGAAACCGACCGACTGCTCGAGGCCGGCAACACCGCGGTCAATGACGAGGACCGCGCCGAAGCCTTCAAGTCTCTCGGCAGACACCTTCATGAGGCGGTTCTGTGGAAGCCGCTGCTGCTGGAAAAACCCACCGTCGCTATCGGCTCGCGGCTGGAGCCCTTCACCCCCGCCGGCATCTCCGGTGCCGCCTTCGGCACCGGCCTGAACCTGGCGCTGAAGTGACTCAGGTGAAAAACCATCGCCACACCCCCGAGGGGGTGTGGCACCGACGGGATCGGCTCAGATGATCTTTCGTCTTCTCCGCCGCGCCATCATTTCGCTGATCGTGCTTCTCGGTGTGCTGCTGATCGGCTTCCTGATGCTGCAGGTCATTCCCGCCGATCCGGCCGTGGCGATTGCCGGGCCGCAGGGTACGGATGCAGAGATCGAGGCGATCCGCCGCCACCTGGGGCTGGACCAGCCCGTCGTGGTACAGTTCATCTATTATCTCCAACGCGTGCTGGCTGGTGATATGGGGCATTCCGTCATCAACAATGCCTCGGTCAGCACCGAACTGCTGCGCGCCGCCGGTCCTACCATCGAGCTCATGTTTGCCGCGATGATCTGGGCGGTCCCGACGGCACTCGCACTTGGCATTCTGGCTGCACTCCGCCGTGGCAGAGTCTTTGATCGGGTCGTCATGGCGATCGCCGTGATGGGTGTGTCGATCCCCGTCTTCTGGGTCGGCCTGCTGATGATCCAGTTTGCCGTGCGCACCCGCGCCTTTCCGATTCAGGGTCGCGGCGGACCGCTCTGGACCTTCGACGGGCTCAGCCACATCATATTGCCGGCAACCGCACTGGGTCTGATCCTCGTGGGCCCGATCGCCCGCATGACACGGACCACCCTCTCCGACGCGCTCCATGCCGATCATGTGCGCACGGCGCGCGCGAAGGGCGCCTCGGAGACCCGCGTCGTGCTGCACCACGCGCTGCGCACCGCGATCCTGCCCGTCATCACGCTGATCGGCTTGCAGATCGGATCGCTCATGGGCGGTGCCGTCGTGACGGAGACGATATTTTCCTGGCCCGGTGTCGGGCGTCTGGCGGTAGGGTCCATCGTGTCCGGCGACTACCCCATGGCACAGGGTGCCATCATCTTTCTCGCCAGCGCCTTCATTCTCGTGAACGTCGCCGTCGATCTGCTCAACGAGCTTGCGGACCCCCGGATCGGGGTCCGGACATGACCGATGCCGTCACCAGCGCAGAACGCAGCCGACGACGCCTTGTCCGCAACCCGATGGCGGCCATCGCCCTCGGCGTTCTGAGCCTTGTCGCTGTCGCAGCCATCCTCGCACCGCTGCTGACCCCGTTCGATCCCTACGAGACCGCCTTGCGAGAGCGCCTGCAAGGCCCCGGCAACGGCCACCTGCTGGGCACTGACAGTCAGGGCCGCGACATGCTGACCCGCCTTCTTTACGGCGCGCGCACGACCTTGATGATCGGTTGCGCGGGCACGGCCTTCGGTGCGCTGACCGGCGGGGTGATCGGCCTCTGCGCTGCATTCTACCGTCGGCTGGACGGTGTGCTGATGCGTCTGATCGACGTGCTGCTCTCGTTTCCCTCGATCCTTTTCGGGCTGTCGCTTGCCGCGATCCTGGGCCCCGGTCTCGACAGCCTGATCCTGGCCGTCGGCATGTCGGTCATGCCCGGCATCGCCCGCATCTCCCGGGGGGCCGCCCTGTCGGTGATGACGCAAGACTTCATGCAAAGTGGTCGGTCCATCGGCCTGCCTGACCACCTGCTGCTGACACGCTACCTGCTGGCGAATGCCTACCCGCCGATCCTGACCTACACCACGCTTGCCTTCGGCGACGCCGTGCTGCTGGCCGCCACGCTGGGATTTCTCGGCCTGGGCCTGCAACCGCCGACCGCGGAGCTGGGCGGGATCGCCGCGGAAGGACGCGCTTTCCTTTTCATCGCGCCGCACGTCTCCACCGCGGCCTCCCTGCTCATTTTCCTGATCGTGCTCTCCTTCAACCTGCTGGGTGACGCGCTGCGCGACGCCGGTGACCGCAGGACACCATGAAACACATGACCCCGACCCAAACCCAGACCACGGACCCGCTGCTGCGCGTCGAGAACCTGTCGGTCACCTTCCGGACCGACGCGGGCCCCCTGCCTGCGCTGCAGAACGTGAGCCTGTCGGTGAAACCCGGCGAGACGCTTGCCGTCGTTGGCGAAAGCGGATCCGGCAAGTCCGTGCTGTCGCTGGCCCTCATGAACCTGCTGCCGCCCTCCGCCACTGTTCGGACGGATCACCTGAGCTTTGACGGCCGGGACCTGACGGCGCTGAGCGCGACCCAGAAGCGGTCCATGCGCGGGCGCGACATGGCGATGATCTTCCAGGAGCCCGCCACGGCGCTGAACCCGGTGCAGCGCATCGGCGATCAGCTGATGGAGGCGATCTGGCTGCATGACTCCATGCCACGCGAAAAAGCCCGCGCCCGCGCGGTAGAGGCGCTGGCTGCCACCGGGATACCCTCGCCCGAGATCCGGTCGCGTTCCTATCCGCATGAGCTGTCGGGCGGCATGCGCCAGCGCGCGCTCATCGCGATGGCCCTGATCCACCGGCCGCGGTTGCTGATCGCGGATGAACCTACCACCGCGCTCGATGTCACCGTGCAGGCGCAGATCCTTGACCTTATCCGGGACCTTGCGCGCGACTACGGCACGGCGACGATCTTCATCACGCATGACATGGGCGTGGTGGCCGAAATGGCCGATCGCGTGACCGTGCTCTATGCCGGACGGGTAGTGGAGACAGCACGCGCCAGCGACCTGTTTGACGGCCCGGAGCATCCCTACACCCTGGGTCTGCTCGGCTCAATGCCGCAGCTCAGTCTCCCGGGCGAGGCGATGCTGCCGATCCATGGCACCGTACCGGACACCCGTGTGATGCCACCCGGCTGCCATTTCCACCCGCGCTGCCCCTTCGCAGACAGCCTGTGCGAAACCGTCCAGCCGAAACTCAAGCCGCTGGAAGGCGGGCGCATGACCGCATGCCATTACGCGCCGCTGTTGGAAACGCTGGGGGAGCGAGCATGACCCTTCTTGCAATCGAAGGACTTACCAAGGATTTCCGACTTCGCGGCAGAGGCTTCGGCCGCAAGCCGGTCCTGCGTGCGCTCGACGGCATCGACCTGACGATAAAGAAAGGGGAGACGCTGGCGCTGGTCGGCGAATCCGGCTGCGGCAAGTCTACTCTCGGCTGGATCGTCGCAGGGTTGCAGTCCGCGACCTCGGGACAGATGCGCGTCAACGGGGAGCCGGCGCTCGGAGGCAAGGGGCGCGCACGGCAGATCCAGATCGTTTTCCAGGACCCTTTCGGGTCGCTCAATCCGAAAATGACCGTTGGTGAACTGGTCGCAGAGCCGGTCATCCTGCACGACCTTGCGCCCCGCGCGAAGGTGGGCGACCGCGTGGAAAGCCTGATGAGCCTTGTCGGCCTGCGCGCGTCGATCAGGGCGCGCTATCCCCATGAGCTGTCGGGCGGCCAGCGCCAGCGCATCGCGCTTGCCCGCGCGCTGGCGGCGGAGCCGGAACTGATCGTCTGCGACGAGGCCGTCTCGGCGCTCGACGTGTCGGTACAGGCGCAGATCGCGAACCTGCTTCAGGACATCCAGGCAAAGACCGGCATCAGCCTGCTTTTCATCTCACATGGGTTGTCGCTGGTGCGGCATATCTCGGACCGGGTCGCGGTCATGTACCTTGGCCGCATCGTCGAGGAAGGGCCCACGGCACAGGTCTTTGCCGACCCCCGCCACCCCTACACGCGCGCTCTGATCTCCGCCACGCTGGAACCGCTGCCCGACGCGAGCCCACGACGGCAGAAACTCTCGGGCGAAGTGCCCAGCCCGCTGGCCCTGCCCTCCGGTTGCCGGTTTCGCACCCGCTGCCCCCATGCCGCCGACCGCTGTTCGCGCGATGAGCCCCTGCGCCAGGATGCCCCGCACAGCGCCGCGTGCTGGTTCGCCTCCGAGCTGCCGCCTTTCGAAGCCCGGAAGATGGATCCGCCCGCCCGCATGATGGCGGCCCTTGAACTGTACCGTCGTGCCGCGGCACGCAGACCCTACCCGCTGGAGGACAGCGCGACGTGACCCTTTCTCCGATCTGGACGACAGTCGACTACAACGCCACGGGTTACCAGACAGGCGATCTCTGCCTGCCGCATTCCGTCCACCGCTCTGCCTATGGGGTGATCACGATCCCGGTGGCCGTCATGTCCGGCGGGCCGGGGCCCACAGTGCTGTTGACGGGCGGCACCCATGGCGACGAATACGAAGGACCTGTGGCGATCCGCAGGCTACTCGGCGGGCTGGACCCGGCTGCCGTGCGGGGCAGGATCATTGCAATACCGATGCTCAACGCCCCCGCCTTCCGGGCGGGCATGCGCACCTCGCCCGACGACGGCGGCAACTTGAACCGCTCCTATCCCGGCGACCCCGCGGTCGGCCCGACATCGGCCATAGCGCACTATGTGTCCAGTGTGCTTTTGCCGATGGCGGACTTCTACCATGACGCCCACGCGGGAGGCTCATCTCTGCAATACCTGCCGTTCGTCTCCACGCGCGCCAGCGGCAATGCCGCGCTCGACGAGACAGCTCTCGCGTCCGCACGCGCCTTCGGGGCAGAACGGATCGTGATCTGGGACTACTCACCTGATCCACGACTTTCCACCTCGGAGGCAAACCGCCAGCAGGTTGTCTCGCTGGGCGGCGAATTCGGTGGCGGTGGCTCTGTCTCCCGTTCCGGTGTCGGAATGGTCGAACGCGGGTTGCACCGGCTTCTCGCGCACTGGGGCCTCATCGACGCCTCCCTGCCTGACATGCCCAAGGCGACGGAATACCGCATCACCGGGCGCAGCCATTATGTCTATGCCAGCCGGGCGGGGATCTTCGAACCGGCGGTGGACCTCGGACAGGTGATCGACAGTGGCAACCTTTGCGGCGCGATCTGGAGCACCGAGAACCTTGCGGATCCCCCGCAGGAGCAGCACTTCAACGACAGCGGCACCGTATTCTGCCTGCGTCACCCCGGACTGGTGGTGCGTGGGGATTGCATCGCCCATCTCGCCTCGGAGGTCACATGAGTCCCAAAGACATGGTCGCGGATCCCTTCCGCATTCCCCTTTCCGCCCTGCCGACCGGTGCGGCTCCTGCCGAGCGCCCGGAGGCGGCACGCATATTTGCCGTTGGCCTGGGTGACGCTGAACAACCGTCGGCCTTCGCGGTCTTGCGCCAGCGCAGGACGACGCGGATGATGATGGTGATTGGCTGGCAGTGCGACGAGGCCCTCAGCGCGGAGCTTGCCGATGCGGTCCTCACCTTCGCCGCCTCGCGCGACGCAAGACTGATCCGCGCCACGACCGGCCGGTCCGCTGCGATTACTGCGCTCGGCTTGTCGGACAGCGGCCGGGGCTATGCGCAACGCTGGATCGGCACCGAGATCGTCAGCCCCCACCATACAGGCCAGTTCACGCAGACGACCGGTTTCACCTGCGGCCCGGTCTCGGTGGCTATGGCGATGGGAGGCGACGTCACACGCGCGGTCGAGATCGAAATCTGGCGCGAGGCAACTACGATCAGAGGGCTGACCGGCCCCGGCGGCTGCGATCCCTACGGCACCGCGCTGGCGGCCGCGCGGCGTGGTTTCAACGTCGAACTGTGGTTTGATGCCACCGAAGCCGTGCTGCTGGACCGTGCCAACAGCGCGGAAAAGCAGAACCTGATGCGCTTCGTGCAGTCGGAGTTCCGCGCGGAAGCGGAACGGCAACTGACAATCCATCGCGAGGCGCTAGACGGCCGCGGCCTTACGCAGGCGGTACAAGACGGCGCGCAGGTGATCCTGCTGATCGACCAGTGCCACACCCACGACCATCATGCCCCTCACTGGGTGCTTCTCCACGCCGAGAATGAGGGATGTTTCCTCGTCAACGACCCCTGGGCAGAACCGGATGACGGCGAGACGGTCGCAGACGTGGACTGCATCCCGATCGACCTTGAAACCCTTGTGCAGATGGGTGCTTACGGCGATCCAGCCTATCGCGCGGCGCTGGTACTTTATCACAAGCCCTAGAATCACAAGCCCTGGATCTGCACGGCGCTCTTGGCACGGGCAATGCGAGTTAGTCGGCGCAGCGGGCGCGCCGACTTCAGGTGTCGTTACTATCGAAAGGCGATCAGTGCGTGTGCTCGGGCAGGCTCTTCAGCTCGTCCTTTGTCATGCCGGTCGTGGCATGCACCTTGCCGCCCTCGTCCCGCATGAAGTTCAGTTTGGAGACACTTAGCGCCACCGGCTTGGCGCCGAGGCCGAGAAAGCCACCGACATCCACGACGGCCTGTGCGTTCGTACCAGAGCCATGAAAGTGAGAAACGTCGCCAATGTGGCTGTCATCGGGTCCGTAGACGTTTGCGCCCTCCACAATCGGTGAGGTCAGTTCGTCAGGGCGCAGGGGAGTGTGTTTGGAATGATCCATTGATCTTCTCGCTTTGCGTGTTGATTTCTACTGCATGGTCAACCTGCGTGGGGAGCTTCCGGTTCCGGTTCCGCAAGAGCCCGCGCGAGAAACTGCGCATCGTGGCAAGCATGCCTGATGGCGCTCGGGGCGGCCTCTTGCCCATGGTCAGCCTGATACTGGATAGCGCAATTATCGGTCGGCCAATAGAAACGGATCAAAGCCCGCACGGTCGTAAGCAGGCCGGGCTTGCATCTGCTCCCACCAGGTGGCGACCTTCGGGCGCACCGACCTCAGCAAGGCGTCAGGTGCGATCTCTTCGGACACGCGTTTGACGAAGGGAGCGGTCGCGATGTCGGCCAGCGAATAACCGCCGGCGATCAACCAACCGTCCGCCATCATCTCCTCCATCCGGTCCAGCAGGCCGATCAGATTGGTGCGCGCCTCGTCGAGTTCGGCGTCCGTATATGGTTTGCGCGCGACGCGGCTCCAGGCTTCACGTCGTTCGGCACTGGGGATCCGGGCAAGCAGCGCCTGAAGTTCCTCCTCGGACAGCTTCGCGGCGCGCTCCTGTATCGTGTAGCGCCAGTTGAACCGGATCAGGTTGCCGATCAGCCCGTCGACATGGCGGACCCAGTTGCGCATCTGCGCCAGATCATAGGGATTGGTCGGGCAAAGGCGCGGCTCGGGAAACACCGCCTCGAGGTACTCGCAGATCGTGCCGCTTTCGTGCAGCGCCCGACCGTCGTGGATCAGGGCGGGGACGACGCCCAGAGGGTTGACCTTGAGGAATTCCGGCTGGTGCTGTTCCTGCTTCGCCAGGTCGATTTCGTGGGCCTCGTAGTCCAACCCCTTTTCTTCCAGAAACAGCCGCACGCGGCGCGAAGCGCTGGATTTCCACGCGTGGTAAAGGACCAGTCCCATCATATTCCCTTAAAAACAGGCGCGCGCTTTTCACGGAACGCATCGCGCCCCTCGCGAAAGTCCACGCTCTCGCGGCACAGGCGCGACAGGTCCTCGACCTTTCGCATATCGCGCTCCGCAGGATCGCGCAGGATCTCTGCGACCGTCTGCTTGGTCGCGCGGATCGACAGGGGCGCGTTTCCGGCAATGCGCACCGCCAGCGCCATCGTCTCGGACCACAGCGCGTCCGGCGTGTGCACCTGCTCGACCAGGCCCCAGGCAAAGGCCGCTTCCGCGTCGATCCTGTCCCCGGAATAGAGCATGAGCCGGGTGCGGGCCGGGCCGACGACATCGACAAGACCGGACAGCCCTTCGAACCCGTAGGCGATCCCCAGCTTCGCGGCGGGGATGCCGAAACTGGCGTTCGTCGCGGCGAGACGGATGTCGCAGTTCAGCGCGGTCATCAACCCGCCACCGATGCAGTAGCCGCGAATGGCGGCGATGGTGGGCACCGGGAACTCTGCCAGCACCCGTTGGCGGTCCATGAAGCTGGCGCCGTGCTGCCGCTCCCCGTCGAACCCCCCGATGTCCGCGCCGGAAATGAAGGCCTTGCCGCCGATCCCGGTAAACACCAGCACACGTGCTTCTGCGCGGGCAGCGTCCAAGGCGGCGACCATGCCTTCGGTCGCCGCGACGTCGAGCGCGTTCATCTTCTGCGGGATCTGGATCGCCAGCACGGCGATGCCGTCGCGCAGGGTCAGACCTACGCGCCCTTCGGCAAAGGTCTGGTCGGGCGCCCAGTCGGGCGGAAAGGGCGTTTCGGTCATGGGCACTCCTCAGGGAACCAGTACGACGGGCGCGGTCAGCGTCCGGCTTTCGAGGCGGCGGTGCGCCTCTGCGGCCTCGGCCAGCGGAAGCTCCGCCGCGATGGGTGTCTCTATCTTGCCGCTCGCCAAAACGTCGAAAAGCGCGGCAGCCGCGGCGGCGGCCTCGTCCGGGTCCGCGATCCAACTGCGCAGGGTGGGCCGCGTGACCACGATGGATTTGGAATGCAGCAGTTGCAGGTTGAACTCGCCGACGTTGCCCGAGGCCGTGCCGTAACTCACCACCATCCCCCGCGGGCGGATGCAGTCAAGCGACTTGCGGAAGGCGGTCTTGCCCACCCCGTCGTAGATCACGTCGGCCCCCTGCCCCTCCGTCAGCTCCATGGTGCGCGCGGAGAAATCCTCCGAGGTGTAGTCGATCACCGCATCATAGCCATGCGCACGCGCCACTTCGGCCTTTTCCGCGCTGCTGACCGTCCCGATCATCCGCGCGCCCAGCAGGCTGCCCCACTGCCCGAGGATCAGCCCCATGCCCCCCGCCGCCGCATGAACCAGCGCCGTGGTGCCCGGCCCGACCTTGTAGAGCCGCCGCAGCAGGTACTCCGCCGTCAGCCCGCGCAGCAGGTAGCCGCCGGCAACGGCATCGGACACGCCATCCGGCAGCCGGAACAGCCGCGCCGCGGCGACGTTGGTATGCCCGGCATAGCTGTCGCCTCCGATATACCCGACGCGGTCGCCGACACTGCGGCCCGTCACTCCGTCACCCACCGCGTCGATCACGCCGGCGGCCATGTGGCCCATCGTGACCGGCATCGGCTTGGCGCTGTGCGGCCCGCCGTGGTCGCCCTCGCGTTCGTAGATATCGGCATAGTTCACGCCGATCGAGGTATTGCGCACCCGCACCTGCCCCGCCTCGGGCTCCGGCAAATCGACCTCGTCGAGCTGAAGCACCTCCGGCCCACCGTGCTTGTGTATACGTATGGCTTGCGTCTGCATGTCGGTTTCCTCCTGCGGGGCCATCATTCCAACCCCGGTCAAACGACTTGTAGACAGGGACAGGCGCATTCGTAAAGAATTTATTTGAATACGTGCAAGTTCTATATGTATACGTAAGGAGGTAGGAGAGAATCATATGGCCCGTGCCAGCGATACAGTGAGAGACTTGGTCGAACAGGACATCAGCCGCGGCAAGCTGCGGCCGGGGGATCTTATCGACGAGAAGATGCTGTCGGAACGGTTTCAGGTATCCCGCACCCCCGCCCGCGAGGCGATCATGCAACTCGCGGCCACCGGCCTCGTGCAGATGCGGCCCCGCCACGGTGCCGTGGTCAGCGAACTCAGCGCGGACGAGGCCATCGCCATGCTGGAAACCCTCGCCTGTCTGGAATCAGAAGCGGCGGCACTGGCCGCACAGCGCATCCGGCAGGACGAGCTCGAGGCGCTGATCGCGGTCCACCGCGAGAGCGAGCCCATCGCCCGCGACCATGACAGCAAGCGCTACATCGAATGCAATGCGCGGTTCCACGGCATCCTCTACGCCGGGGCGCGCAACACCTACATCGCCGAATTGATCCGCCAGACCCGCAGTCGGCTGGCCTATTACCACACGTCCAGCCTGAACCAGCGGTCCCGGGTCGAACGATCGTGGAGCGAACACGGCAACGTCGTCAACGCCATCGAAAAGGGTGACCCGATCGAGGCTCAGGCGGCGATGCGCGACCACATCCTGTCCGGCGGCCGGGTCTACGCCGACCTCGTCGCCACCATGACCCACCGCAAGGAGAGGAAAGACATCGCCTGAACCGGCCGCCCGGCAGGGAGGTCCGATGCAGGCGACACACGAGAAATGGCGAAACCTAAGGCCTGAGCGAACAGGCCCGCGCCACAATCAATCAATCTGGGAGGAATGACATGTCGATAAACAGAAGAACCTTCGTCGCGACCGGCCTTGCCGCATCCGTGATCGGGCCGCGCCTCGCGATGTCGCAGGACGGCATCCAGGCGCTCTACGAGGCCGCCAAGGCCGAGGGCGAGATCACCTGGTACATCGTGCCGCTTTCTTCGGAAAGCGCCGAGATCGTGGGCCAGAAATTCACCGAGCTCTACCCCGGCATCAAGGTCAACGTCGTGCGCTCCACCGCGGGCGTCGCGGTCCAGCGGCTGAACCAGGACATCGATTCAGGCATCGCCAACTGCGACGTTCTGACGACCTCGAACATTGCCCACGCGCTCGACCTCAAGTCGCGCGACCTGCTGTTGCAGTACAAACCGATCCGCGAAAGCGAGCTCCTGCCCGAGTTCCAGAACCTCGACCCGGACAATTACTTCAGCACTGCGACCGCCGGCCCGATGTGCATCGTCTACAACACCGACGACGTGTCGGAAGCGGACGCCCCCAAGAACTGGCCCGACCTGCTGGACCCCAAGTGGAAGGGCAAGGTCGCCATCCGGCACCCGGGCTTCTCGGGCTACGTCGGGATCTGGGGCGTCAAGATGGAGGAACTCTACGGCTTTGAGTTCTTCGAGAAGATGCTCGAACAGGATCCCTACATCGGTCGCTCCTCGATCGACGTGGTCACGACCACCGTCTCGGGAGAGACCATCGTCGGCGCGGGCCCCGCAGCATCGTCGCTCTCGGCGACCTCCAAGGGCAACCCGATCGCGAATGTCTATCCCACGGACGGCACGGTCATCATCACCTCGCCCAGCGGCATCCTCGCCAATGCGCCCCACCCCAATGCGGCCAAGCTCTTTACCGAGTTCCTGCTGGGCGTGGAGTTCAACGAGGTGGTCGCCGAGCAGTTCGGCACGCCGACCCGCACTGGCATCGAACTGCAACCGGGCGTGCGCGCGCTGGACGAGATCAAGGTCATCACCGCGACCGCCGACCAGATCGTCAACGACATCCCCGAGCTTGCGGAGAAATTCCGCGACACCTTCGGAATCTGATCGTGACCGACATCACCGACATCGAGGGTCTGCGTGCCACCGCGCGCAGACCTGCCTTCGACTGGTCGCTCGTCGTCTTCGGGCTGCTGGCGGCGATCCTCGTGGGGCTCGTCGTATACCCGATGTCACGGCTCTTCATCGACAGCATGAGCGATCCGGAAACGGGCTCCTTCACGCTGAACAACTTCGTCGCCGTCGCCAGCCGCAGCCGTTACCTCGTCGCCTACTGGCACACGATCCAGCTGGCGCTTATCACGGTTGTGATGTCCGTGGCGCTGGCCCTGCCGATGGCCTGGGTCGTATCGCGCACGGACATTGCCGGTCGCGGCCTGTTCTATTTCGGCGCGCTCGGCGCCTTCATCATGCCGCCGTTTCTCGGGGCCATCGGGTGGATCCTGCTGGCCGGACCGAACGCGGGCTGGATCAACCAGATCTGGACGGCGCTGACCGGGCTGCAGGATCCGCTCGTCAACATCTTCAGCGTCTGGGGCCTCGCCTTCGTCATCGCGCTGAACGTGTTTCCGCTGATCTTCATCTTCGCCACTTCCGCGCTCGACCTCATCTCGTCCGAGATGGAGGAGGCCGCCGCCATCCACGGCGCGGGACCGATGCGCACGACGTGGATCATCACGCTGCCGCTCGCCCTGCCCGCCATCCTCGGCGCGATCATGCTGGTGTTTCTGGAAACCATCGCGCTTTACGGCACGCCTGCCCTCATCGCGATCCCCGCCCGCTTCAACGTCGCCACGACGCAGCTGACGACCTTCTTCGAATACCCCGCCAAGATCGAACTCGCGATGGCCTTCTCCGTGCCGCTGGTGCTGATCACGCTCGTCCTGCTGGGCGCGCAGCGCCTGCTTCTGCGCGGCGGCCATGTCGCGGTCAGCGGCAAGGGCGGCGCGCGGACGCCGATGCGCGTGGGACGCTGGAAGTGGCTGTTTCTGGCCCACGGCATCGCGGTGACGCTGCTGGCCGTGGTCCTGCCCGCGGGCATCCTCGTGTCGACCTCGTTTCAGATTGCCTGGGCCAAGGCGCCGGTGCTGTCGAACCTCACACTCGATAACTACCACCAGATCATCTTCGAACAGGCGACGGTGCGCGACGCGATGTTCAACACCGTGTTCTTCGCGCTGGCCTCGGCGACGGCCTGCACCCTGCTCGGCTTTGCGACCGCCTACGTGGTCATCCGCAAGCTGATCCCCTACTCGCCCGCGCTGGCCTTTCTGGCCGTCGCCCCCGTGGCCGTGCCGGGCATCGTGCTGGCCATCTGCTTCTACGCCGCCTTCGCCGGCCCGCCCTTCTCGCTCTACGGGTCCAGCGTGCTGATCATCCTCGCCTTCATCACGCGGTTCCTGCCGATCGCCTTCGTATCCTGCGCCTCGGGCATCCGTAGCCTGAACCCCGAACTGGAAGAAGCGGTGCGCATCCACGGCGGCTCACGCATGCGCGCGCTGTTCGAAGTGGTGGCTCCCGTCCTCAAGAAATCGCTGTTGGGCGTGTGGATCCTCGTCTTCGTCATCTGCTCGCGCGAACTGTCGACGGCGCTGTTCCTGACCAGCCACCAGAACCGCGTCATCTCGATCCTGACGCTCGATATGAGTGAACAGGGCGATTACGAAACACTTGCCGCCATGGGGGTCGTCCTGCTGGTCGTCACCTCCGCGGTGGTCGCCATCGGCATGCGTCTGCTGGGGCGCGACTTCATGCTGCGGAGGAACTGAGATGACCAAACTGATACTCGACGGTCTCGTCAAGAAATACGGTGAATTCCGCGCGGCGGACAACATCTCGCTGACGCTGGAGGACGGGGAATTCCTGTCGCTGCTCGGCCCGTCCGGTTGCGGCAAGACCACGACCCTGCGGATGATCGCGGGCTTCATCACGCCCACCGAAGGCCGCATCGAACTCGACGGGCAGGAGATTTCGTCTCCCCGCGGCGTCGTCCCGCCCGAGAACCGCGACATGTCGATGATCTTTCAAAGCTACGCGATCTGGCCCAACATGACTGTGGCGCAGAACGTGGGCTTCGGCCTACGGATGAAGAAGCTGCCGGCCGCACAGATCAAGGAACGGGTGGCCGAGATCCTCGGTGTGGTGCAGCTCGACCATCTGGCAGGCCGCTATCCCTCGGAGCTGTCGGGCGGCCAGCAGCAGCGCGTGGCGCTGGCCCGGGCGGTCGCGGTCAAGCCCAAGGTCATGCTGCTGGACGAACCCCTGTCCAACCTCGACGCCAACCTGCGCGAGGAGATGCGGACGGAGATCAAGCGCATGCACCTCGAATTCGGCATCACCACCGTCTACGTGACCCATGACCAGTCCGAAGCGATGGCCGTCTCCGACCGCATCGCCGTCATCAAGGCAGGGCGCATCGAACAGATCGACGAACCCTACCGCCTCTATGCCCGCCCCCGCACCCGGTTCGCCGCCGAAGTCATCGGCCGCACCAACCTGATCGAAGGCAAGGCGGACACCCACGGCATGCACTTCGAAGGCTTCTCCGTGTCGGGGGACGAAACGCGGCAAGGTGCCGTGCTGGCATCGATCCGCCCGCAGAACCTCAAGCTCAGCCACCGCAACGGCGCGCTCCTGCCCAACATCAAGGGCGAGCTGAACCTGCCCGCCCGGATCGACGACCGCATCTTCCTGGGCGAACGCTGGGACTACGGACTGACGTTGGAAGGGCGCGCCATGACCCTGCGCGCCGCAGCCCCTGCCGAACAGATTTTCGAAAGGGACGCGCCCGTCTGGATCACCATCGACGAAGACCGGGTCGTCCCGGTGGAGGACACGCCATGACCGCAAGACCCACGGGCCCCCTCGACCGGTTCGTCGTGCTCGACCTCACCCGCATCCGCTCCGGCCCCACCTGCGTCAAGCAGTTCGCCGACTGGGGCGCGGACGTGATCAAGATCGAACCCCCAGAGGACAAATCCGGCTATGCCGACCGCGACAGCTCCGATTTCCAGAACCTGCACCGCAACAAGCGCAGCCTGACGCTGGATCTCAAGAGCGACGCGGGCCGGGACATCCTGATGCGCCTCGTGGACAAGGCCGACGTGCTGGTGGAGAACTTCCGCCCCGGGGTGAAAAAGCGGCTCGGCCTCGACTGGGACAGCCTGCACGCGCGCAATCCGAAGCTGGTGCTGGGCTCGATCTCGGGCTTCGGCCAGACGGGGCCCTATGCCGAACGCCCCGGCTTCGATCAGGTCGCTCAGGGCATGGGCGGGCTGATGTCCGTGACCGGCGTGCCCGGACAGGGCCCGATGCGTGTCGGCGTGCCGATCGCCGACCTGACCGCCGGCATGTTCTGCGCGACCGGCATCCTGATGGCCCTGCTCGACCGCGAGCGCACCGGCGTCGGGCAATGGGTGCAATCCAGCCTGTTGCAGGCGCAGGTCGCCATGCTCGATTTCCAGGCCGCGCGCTGGCTGATCGACGGCGTCGTGCCCCAGCAGGCGGGCAACAACCACCCGACCGCCGTGCCGATGGGCGTCTACCCCACCTCCGACGGCAACATGAACATCGCCGTGACGGGCAACCGCATGTGGCAGGACTTCTGCACCCTGCTGGGCCGCGCGGACCTGATCGACGACGAGCGCTACGCCACGGGCCGCCTGCGCCTCAAGCACCGCGACCAGCTGAACGCGCTGCTCAATGACATCACCCGCACCTGGACCAGTGCCGAACTGACCGAAGCGCTGATCGCCGCCGGCATCCCCTGCGGTCCGATCAATGCGATTGACGCCGTGTTCGACGACCCGCAGGTGCAGTCGCTCGGAATGGTGGTCGAGGTCGAACACCCGCAGCGCGGCACCCAGCGGGTGCTGGGACAGCCGATCAACCTGTCGGGCGCAGATCCGGTGATGCATTCGGCAACGCCCGACGCGGGCCAGCACAGCGATGCCATCCTTGCGGACCTGGGCATCTCCGAGGCGGAGATCACGGACCTGAGACAAAGGAAGGTCGTATGACCCGCGTCGACCCCATCGCCGAAGCCGATGGTTATACCCCGCAAGTGACCGCATCGGTGGAGGACGGCATCGGCTGGATGACCTTCTCCAACCCGCGCCGCCGCAATGCCGTGACCTTCAACATGTGGCGACAGATCCCCGGCATCGTCGCCGATCTTTCCGCCGACGACAGTGTGCGCGTCGTGGCGCTGCGCGGCGACGGCACCTCGTCCTTCATCTCGGGCGCGGACATCAGCGAATTCGCCGAAAAGCGCAACACCCCCGAACAGGTCGAAACCTACGATGCGATTGGCCGCGAAGCCGGTGCCGCCATCGCGGGGATCGAAAAGCCGACCGTCGCTGTGATCCGCACGTGGTGCGTGGGCGGCGGCCTCGGCACCGCCTTGGGCTGCGACCTGCGCATTGCCGCCGCCGACACCCGTTTCGCGGTCCCCGCCGCCAAGCTGGGCCTCGGCTACCGCTACGCCGGGATCAAGACGCTGGTGGACATCGTGGGCCCTTCGAACGCCGCCGAGATCTTCTACTCCGCCGCACAGTACGACACCGACGCAGCGCTGCGCATGGGTCTCATCAACCGCATCCTTCCCGTCGATGGCTTCGACGCCGCAGCGCGGGACTATCTTGCCGGGATCGCGGCCAACGCGCCCATGACCATGAAGGCGGTCAAGATGGCCATCCGCGGCGTGCTGGAACAGGCCGACCCATCATCCATCTCCCAAATCGACGACGCCGTCTCCGCCTGTTTCCAAAGCGAAGACTACGCAGAAGGCCGCGCCGCCTTTGTGGAAAAGCGCAAGCCCGTGTTCAAAGGACGCTAGGCGGTTGGCGAATCACCTTTACGATGCGCTCTTCGCGGACAGGGAGGCGTCTGATGCGCCCTTCCTGTACCTGACGGACGGCACCACTCTCACGCACCGCGCCTTCACGCGCATTGTTGGGGATCTCTCGATCACACTTTCGACTCACGGTGTGCTGCCGGGGGACCGCGTTGCCGCCCAGGTCGACAAATCGCCCACGGCGCTTGCGCTCTACGCCGCCTGTCTGCGGCTTGGTGCCGTCTTCCTGCCACTCAACACGGCCTATACGGACGACGAAGTTGGCTTCTTCCTCGCGGATTGCGAGGCTTCGATCCTCTTTTGCGACCCGGTTCGTGCAGACGCGCTGGGAGAAGTGGCCGGTCGGTCGGGCACCCACCTTGTCACGCTCGCGGAGGACGGCAGCGGCAGCTGGCGAAACCTGTCCGACAGATGGCTGCCACCGACTGTGGCATGCGGGCCCGACGACCTCGCCGCGATCCTCTATACCTCAGGCACAACCGGTCGTCCCAAGGGCGCGATGCTGAGCCACGATAACCTGCTGTCCAACGCGCGGACGCTGGTCGAGCTTTGGGGCTTCACCGACACGGACACCCTGCTGCACGCCCTGCCCGTATACCACAGCCATGGGCTTTTCGTGGCCTGCAACGTCTGCCTGTTGGCGGGCGCGCGTATGGTCTATCTGCCAAGGTTCGACACCGACGCGGTCGTCGCTGCCCTGCCCGGTTGCACTGTGATGATGGGCGTGCCGACATTCTACACGCGCCTCCTCGCCGCCTCGACCTTCACCAGCGAAACCACAGCGCATATGCGGCTTTTCATTTCCGGCAGCGCGCCCCTGCTGGTGCAGACCCAAGCGGCCTTCGAGACGCGCACCGGGCACCGCATCCTCGAACGCTACGGCCTCACGGAAACCTCGATGAATACCTCCAACCCTTTGGCGGGCGCGCGCAAACACGGCACCGTCGGGCGCCATTTGACCGGAGTGGAACTGCGCCTTGGACCCGGTGACACCGATGCCACCGGCGAAATCGAAGTCAGGGGGCCCAACGTTTTCCAGGGCTACTGGGGCCTGCCCGACAAGACGTCAGAGGCTTTCACCCCCGACGGCTGGTTCAAGACCGGCGACCTCGGCACGATCGACGCGGATGGCTATCTCACCATCGTCGGCCGGTCCAAGGATCTGATCATTTCAGGCGGGCTCAACATTTATCCCAAGGAGATCGAGACGATCCTCGATGCGCAGCCCGGCGTCGGAGAAAGCGCTGTGATCGGCCTTCCAGACCCCGATTTCGGCGAGCGTGTCGTCGCCGTTGTGACACAGGCGGGTGACGGTTCCGTGGAGGTCGACCGCTTGTCCGACGCCTTGGCGGACCGGCTTGCTCGATTCAAGCATCCGCGCCGGATCGTCGTGGTGGAGAACCTGCCCCGCAATGCGATGGGCAAAGTGCAGAAAAGGGACTTGCGCGACATGGCCGAAAAGCTGGGTTGGTAATCTCTTGAGGTCGACGACGCCGTGTTTCAGGGCAAACCTTCGACGTCGCGATCCGTTGCCGAGACATTCAGCGTCGACCAGGTGTCGTCGCGCGGCGGGGCCGGAGGGGTTTCACAGGTTCGAAGATGGATGGCGACCTTTGCAACGAAATTTGCAGAAATTGGCGCCGTGACGAACAGGAACGCCATGATCAACAGTTCATGCATCGACCCCTCGCCCAGAATGAACGAGTGGATCATCGAGGCCAGAAGCAGCATGCCGATCCCCACGGTTCCCACCTTCGTCGGAGCATGGAGCCTGGTCATCGGTTTATTGAATTTCAGAAGTCCCACGACCCCGACCACAACAAACCCCGACCCGATCAGCAGGCAAAGTGAAACAGCATAGGTTGCAATGATTTGACCGGTCATTCGATGATATCCCCCCGCAGGATGAATCGCGCCAGCGCGACGGTCGAAACGAACCCCAGCATGGCAATCAGCAGGGCAACCTCGAAATAGATCTGCACACCTGACCGGATGCCAAGCACGACCACCAGGCCCAATGCATTGATGACCATCGTGTCAAGAGCGAGGATCCGGTCGCCGGGTGTCGGCCCCAGCACCAGCCGCACCATGGACAGTATCTGACCCAGTGCGAGCGCGACAAACGCGACGGACAATGCGATGTCCAGTAATCCGGAAGCTGTCATCACGAGAAAATCTCCTGCAAGCGGCGCTCGTAGCGGGCCTTGATCTGGTCGCGCACTCCGTCGGGGTCGTCCGTGTGCAGCACATGTACCAGCAGACTGTGCCCCTCGTCAGAAAGGTCCGCAGTGACTGTACCGGGCGTAAGCGTGATGGTCCCGGCGAACACCGTGATGGCTTCTGGCTGGCGCAGGTCCAGCGGAATAACGATCCAGGCCGGTTTCAGCTTTGAATTCGGGACGGTCAGGACGATCCATGCAACCTCCACGTTGGCGACCAGGATATCCCACATCACCATGATGCAGTAGGCGATCATCTTGCCCAGTCGAAACCCTTTGGGCGTGTCCGGCCACCAGATCGACGTCGCCCAGGGGATGAGGATCCCAAGGATTATGCCAAAGACGACCATCCCCGCAGAGACCTCGTTCTGCAAAAGCGTCCAGACGAGCACCAGAAGAAGCGTCAGGAACGGATGCGGCAACAGCCAATGAAATGCGCGTGTCATATCAATGATCCTCCCTCGGTTTGCTGAGCTTGCCGGGAGTGTCCAGTACGGTGGAGATGTAGGACTCTGGCGCGAAAAGCTGTGCGGCCATGGCAGTCGTGTAACCGTGGACCTGACCCGCAAAGATTGTATGAGCGGCAAGAAGCGCGATCAGTCCGCCCACGGCAACATAGGACAATGCCGCCGGGCGCGGCATCGCCGGTGTGTTCTCTGGCGCCGCGACACTATGAGCCTTCCAGAACAGCACGCTGCCCGCGCGCGCAAAACCCACGAGGCTGATCAGGCTCGCACCCAGCACGACCGCCCAGATCCAGACCACGAAATTCGTGTCGTAAGCCGCTCGCATGACCAGCAATTTGCCAAGAAATCCAGACAACGGTGGCAAGCCTGCCATTGCAATCGCGCCAACGAAGAAGAACCCGGCCGTCAGCGCAGTTCCAGAGACAGGCGGCTGCGCAGTCAGGTCGAGGTTTGCCCGTCCTGTGCGCACGAGGTCCGAAATCAGGAACAGCGCTGCACCAGCCAGGGTCGAATGCACGATATAGTAAAGCGCCGCTGCGATGCCTGCCGGGGTGAAAAGCGAGATCGACACCATCACCATGCCCATCGACCCGATGACGGAGAAGGCCACCAGCCGGTCCAGCCGCTTGACCGCGAGCACGCCAATCATCCCGATGGCGAGAGAAACCAATGCGGCAGGCAGCAACCAAAGATCATGCAGACCGGACGTCACTTCCAGGTCGGGTGGGAAGATCAGGGTGTAGACACGGATGATGGCATATGCCCCGACCTTGGTCATGATCGCGAACAGGGCCGCGACGGGCGCCGGCGCCTCGGCATAGCTCGACGGCAACCAGAAATGCAGCGGCACCACCGCCGCCTTGATGGCGAAGACGAGCAGCAACAGCACAGAGGCCACACGGATACCCACGGTATCTTCCGGACCGATCTGCGCCACTCGATTGGCAAGGTCAGCCATGTTCAGCGTGCCCGTCTCCGCATATATCGACCCCAGCGCGAAAAGAAACAGGGTCGAGCCGATGAGGTTGAAAAGCACGTACTGAACGCCCGCCTTGAGCCGCGCGTTGCCGCCTGCGTGTATCATCAACCCGTAGGAGGCGATCAGCAGCACTTCGAAGAACACGAAAAGGTTGAACAGGTCGCCGGTCAGAAAGGCGCCCATGATCCCCATCAGCTGGAACTGGAACAACGCGTGGAAATGCCGTCCGCGATTGTCCCAACCGGAGCCGATCGCATAGAGCAGCACGAAAAGCGCCAGCACCGCCGTCAGCAGAACCATGAATGTCGACAGCCTGTCACCAACCAGCACAATGCCGAAAGGTGCCGCCCAATCGCCAAGCTGGTAAAGGACGATGGACCCGTCGGATACTTGCCAGGCCAGCCCCAGCGCAATACCGATCAGCGTCAGCACCCCGGCAACGGAAAACGCACGCTGGATGCCGATATGATATCGCGCGGCCAGAACGATAAAAGGCGCAAGCATTGCGGGCAGGACGACGGGTGCGATGATCCAGTGATTCATGATCTGCCCCCCACCTTGTCGTCCGGGACGGCGGGCGTTTCGTCCACATGATCATCGTCGGTTCCCAGAAAGGCCCCAAGACCGATCATGACCACGACAGCCGTCATACCGAAAGAGATCACGATCGCCGTCAGTACCAGGGCCTGCGGCAGCGGATCCGTATAGGTAGTGACGTCGTCGCGCAGGATCGGAGGCGCTCCCACGGTCAGGCGCCCGGATGCGAAAAGGAAGACATTTACCGCATAGGTCAGGAGCGACATTCCCAGGATCACCGGAAACGTCCGCAACCTCAGCATGAGGTAGAGACCCCCGGTGGTCATGAATCCAATGGCGGAAGCGACGAGCAATTCCATATTACACGCTCTCCCTGGCGGATCCGGCCACGTCAGGTGGCGAATCATCCCGCGATGGGTCGATATCCATCGGATGTTCGCTTTCGGGCGTGAACGCGGTCCGCGCAAGACGCGAGAAGCTTTCCAGCGACAACATCACCGCGCCGACCACCGCCAGGAACACGCCCAGATCAAACAGCGCCGCGGTGGCCAATTCGAACTTTTCGAAAGGCGGAATGCGAACGTAGGTGAACGCAGAGGTGAGGAAGGGTTTGCTCACGAACCAGGAGCCGATGCCGGTCAGCCCGGCAATCAGAACACCAGCCCCGATCACGCCGTGGTAAGGATATTTCACGCGCGCCGAGGTCCAGGTAAATCCGCTTGCCATGTACTGCATCACCACGGCAATCGAGACGACCAGCCCGGCGATGAACCCGCCGCCCGGTTCATTATGGCCCCGCAGGAAAATGAAGAACCCGACCAACAGGATAACCGGCATGATCACCCGTGTCAGCACGACCATCATCATCGGGTGCACGTCGCCTGCGCGTGACTGGTCGGGCATGCGGTTCAGAAGCCGCGCACGGACCGGTCCCCCCAGCAGGGTCTCGGTCAGCGCGAAGATCAGCAGGGCCGCGATGCCAAGCACGATGATTTCGCCGAAAGTATCGAATCCACGGAAATCGACAAGGATGACATTGACCACATTGTTGCCGCCGCCACCCTTGTAGGAATTGGTCAGATGGAATTCCGAAATCGGTGTGCTCACCGGGTCGCGCAAAAGGTAGTAATAGGCCAAAGCGAACGTCGCCAGTCCGCCCGCAGCGGCCACGCCGACATCGCGGACACGGCGCAGGACCGTGCTTTCCACCGGCGTACGGTTCGGCAGGAAGTTTAGGGCCAGCAGCAGCAGGATAATGGTCACGACCTCGACGGTGAACTGCGTCATCGCGAGGTCAGGTGCGCTGAAGTACACAAACCCGATCGAGACCATGAGGCCAACGATCCCGATCAGGATCAGCGACAAGAGGCGATTGCGGTGCATCAGAACCAACGCGCCGGTTGCCGCCATCAGCATCAACCAGCCGGCGATGGGCACAGGGCCAGCCGCCTGCATCGTGCGCGTCGGCAGTCCCACCGCCCCCGTGCTCCAGGCGTGCAGGCCCGCCGCGATGATCGTGACCGACCCGATGGCCGCATAGCGCGTGAACGCGCCATTGTGCAGGGGCAGGATCAGCTTCCGGGCCAGGTGGACCACCGCCGCGATCGTGGCTTCAAAGATCACCTTGGCCTCGGGGCGCGGCGCCGCATCCCACAGCCGCAGGGCCGGCTTGAAAACGGCCAACACAAGCAAACCGCCGACAACGGCGATCACCGACAGGAACAGCGCCGGAACCAGTCCGTGCCAGATCTTGAAATGCGCTGTCGGCACTTCCGCCGCGCCGCCCAGCACCGAGGCCGTGACAAGCTTCACGAAAGGCTCGGCAAGGAAGGGCGCGACACCGATCGCGACCACCAGTACCACCAGTATGGCAGGCGGCAACCACATGCCTGCACCGGGGTCATGAGGCTTGGCGGGGTAATCGTCGCGCACCGGGCCCAGGAACACATGCCCGATCAGCCGGAAACAATAGGCCGCCGAAAACAGCGACCCGAGCGTCGCAATTGCAGGGACCAGCCAGGGCAGCCCGAAAAGCAGCGTGTGGTTTGCCTCCTCCAGCATCATTTCCTTGGACAGAAAACCATTGAGCAGCGGTATCCCGGCCATCGACAGCGCCGCCAGGCTCACGATCACGAAGGTGACGGGCATCAACACACGCAACCCGCCCAACCGGCGGATATCGCGCGTATGCGTCTCGTGATCGACGATTCCGGCTGACATGAAAAGCGCAGCCTTGAAGGTCGCGTGATTAAGAATGTGAAACACCGCCGCCATTGCGCCAAATGCCGTTCCCGTTCCCAACAGCATCGTGATCAGACCAAGGTGGCTGACCGTCGAAAAGGCGAGCAGCGCCTTCAGATCGTGCTTGAAAAGCGCGATCACCGCGCCCAGCACCATCGTCACCAGCCCGGCAGTGGTCACGATCATGAACCACTCCGGCGTCCCGGACAGCACCGGCCACATGCGGGCCATCAGGAAAATCCCGGCTTTCACCATCGTGGCGGAGTGCAGATAGGCCGAAACCGGCGTCGGTGCCGCCATCGCGTGCGGCAGCCAGAAATGGAACGGAAACTGCGCCGATTTCGTGAAACATCCCAGCAGGATCAGGATCAGGGCCGGCACGTAGAGCGGATCCGCCTGAATGAGGTCCCGGTTCTTCAGAATGACGCTGAGGTCATAGCTGCCGACGATCTGACCCAGGATCAGCATGCCGCCGATCATTGCCAGGCCGCCCGTGCCCGTGACCACCAGGGCCATCCGCGCGCCCTGTCGGCCCTCTGGCAGATGCTTCCAATAGCCGATGAGCAGGAAGGAGGACAGCGACGTCAATTCCCAGAAAACCAACAGCAGGAGGATGTTGTCACTGAGAACAATGCCCACCATCGCACCCTGGAAGAGCAGCAGGTAGGTGAAAAATTCGCCCATATTGTCGTCGCGGCTCAGATAGTGCCGTGCATAGGCGATGATCAACAGGCCGATGCAGAGGATCAGAAAGGCAAAGAAAAAGCCCAACCCGTCCAGCATCAGCGTGAAGTTCAGCCCAAGCGACGGCATCCAGTCGACCCGCGCCATCACGACTTCTCCGGCCAGCACCGATGGCAGATTTGTCAGCAAGCCGATGAATGCGGCCAGTGAGACGGTGAATGTCACACCCGCACAAGCGGACCGACCGGCCGAGTTCATCAAACCAGGCAAAAGCGCGCCCAGGAAGGGCAAGGCGACGACAAAGAGGAGGGACACGCAAACTCCTGATCAGATCAATTTGGCAACCTGACCAAAACTTCTCCGGATGTGCAATGGCGGAAGAAGAATCCGACACCTTTGGTCGGGTTCCTGTTGCTGGTCAAATCGTCGCACGACAGGCTCCCTGTGACCCTCACGTCGGCTGCTGGGCTATGCCGTATCATCACGAAGCGCGGCCAGCGCGGCCACATGACGCGGAAGATCGCTACGGGAGTGCAGGATATCGACGACAATCACTTCTTCAGGCCGATCCAGAAACACGACGAAGTGCTCCCCTGCCCTGATGAACCGCAGGTTCGCGACATCATCGACGAGAACGGCACAGCTCCGGCTATGCGCCTGGTCGGTCAGGATCGCCTGGCACCGATTGATCAGCTCGGCTTCATAGTCTTCGGCCTGTTTGAGCCCGAAATTCTCTATCGTCCAATTGGCGATTGCGACCAGACTGGCCTCCGCGCGGCGCGTCAGCCGGAAGGATCGGCTCACGAAGACCCGCGTGCTTGCCGAAAGGCGCGCCGGATCGCGTCTTCTCCGCTCCCCTTCGCGAGGTCGCCGGCCTGAGCC
>JBBSJO010000007.1:0-44879 GCA_038257185.1 Rhodobacterales bacterium
AGGACTCGTTCAGCCAGAGCAGGCGTACTTCATCGGATGACACGCTGTTTACGATAACCGGCGCATTCGCCGCCGGAACAACGTGGTCCTCACGACCCTGAATCACCAAGGTGGGACAGGTAATCTCCTTGAGCATCGTGCTCGTTGCCATGACCAGCGTGGTCAGTTCCCCTAGGCAGACGCTTGGGACTTCCGCATAGGCTAGTTCCGTCGCATTGGGATCCTTGATGTCTGAACCGACACCCGGCAGCCGGTCGGGCATCGGATGGAGGAACATGCCCCCCGCCATGGGATCGTTGAGGATACCTACCGCTGCAGCGATCGGCGCAATGCCATGAACGATATCCTTATGTCGCCACGCGAGGTTGAGCGTGATGGTGCCGCCCATCGACAGGCCCGTGACAAAGACCTTGGACTTGCGTGCGGCAAGCTCTTTCAGTGCCCGTTCCGCCTCCCCGACCCAATCGGCAAGGCCGGTGGTCGCCATGTCGTCGACCGATGTGCCGTGACCGGGAAGGCGCGGACCGACGACGGTAAACCCGAACCTTTTGTGCAGCTCTTCCCCCATGTACCGCATGCTCTGCGGGCTGCCGGTGAAGCCATGCACCACCAGCACGCCGATGTCGTTGCCCTCGAATTCAAACGGTTCAGCGCCTTCGAGAATATCTACCATGTCGTTCTTTCCTCCTTGTTTTCGTGTTGTGTTACCGCCGCAGACCGCGCGCGGCATAGGCGATGGCGGCAGCGGCGATGATCGCGCCCTGTGCCATCTGTTTTCCGGGTTCCCCCAGCCCGAGGCTGGTCAGGAAGTTGAATGCGAACATGAGCATGAAGGCGGCCACGGTCGGGCCGAGCACACCGCCTTTCCCGGACCCGAAGCTCACTCCGCCAAGGATCACGGCGGCCAGAGAGTTCAGGGCAAGATCGGACCCGATGGAGAGGCTCCCCACACCCACGAAACTCAGCAGGAACAACGTGCTGATCACCGCAAAAAGGCTCGACAGGATGTGGCCGGTGAACATGACCTTCACATAGGGCACACCCGACGCGATTGCTGCGCGCGGGTTGGCGCCGATGACGTCGACGTAGCGTCCGAAGGTCGAAAACCTGAGGAAAGCCGCCATGGCCAGGGCGATGACGAGCCAGCAGATGACGGCCACCGGCACCATGCCGATCCGTGCGCGACCGAAGTTGCGCAGCAGGTCCGGCGCATCAGCCGGAGACCGATACTGTGCCAGAGCCAGCACGACGCCGCCCAGCACCATTGTCATGGCGAGCGTGACGATCACGGAGGATGCGTTCAACTTGGTGATGAAGAAGGCGTTGACCGCGCCCACCAGCATCCCGAAACCAAGGCACAGGACGATCAGAGGGCCAACCGGAAGGTCCACGGTCCCGCTTGTCATGATATAGGCCACGACCATCGCCACGCCGCCAAACGACAGGTCGAGCGACAGCAGGCGGATGCAGATCGACTGACCGAGCACGGCCAGCCCCAGGGGCGCGGCCTGCCGCAGGATCAGGAGCAGCAGATAGGGTTGCATCAGGTTCGGCCTGATCAGGCCAGCGATCAGAACCAGCGCGGCAGCCGCAATGTAGAACCACGGCAGCTTCGCAAGAACTGACTTTGCCCGCGATGGTGTCCCCTGCCCTTCACTGGAGAGATCAGTGCTTGAAGAGGTCATATCCCGATCGCTTTCCGACGCTGCAAGCTGATCGCGCCCACCAGAAGGATACCCGTGAGCGCGCCCCGGAAGAAGGGGGATATCCCGAGCAGGTTCATGCCATTGGTGATCAGCCCCAATGTCACGCTGCCCAGAACCGCCCCAAGAACGCTCCCCGTTCCGCCGGCAAGTTGCACCCCACCGAGGGCAACCGCGGTCACTGAATCGAGGCTGAAGGATTGACCCAGCATCGGATCCCCCGTCGAGATCCGGCCAGTCAGGTAGATCCCCGCAAGCACACCGCTGACCGAACACAATACGTAGCAGAGAATTCGGGGAAAAGTCGTGCGGACGCCACTCAGTTCAACGTTCTGGACGCTGGCGCCGATGGCAAAAATGCGCAGCCCGAAGCGCGTGCGGTAAATGACGAAGGCCACGACAGCGACCACCACGACGCACCAGACAATCGACATCGGCAAGCCGAGGAACGTGCCCGTTGACAGCCTTGCGATATAGGCCGGAACGGTGCCACCGGCCCCCGTCTGTATGAGCAATGCAAGGCCCTGCAGAAAGGTCATGCTGGCCAGCGTCATGATCAGCGGATGCACCCCCGCGACGACGACACCGACCCCGTTCACCACACCCACCGTGATCCCCGCCAGAAGCGCCAGCGGGATGGCCAGTTCCGGGTTGACGGAGACGACGATCACGCTGGTCAGGCTGACCACGGAGCCAACGGAAATGTCGATGCCCGCGATGAGCGCGACAATCAACTGACCGAGGGTGACGATCAGGAGCGCCGTGATCTGGTTGCTGACGTTTCCAAGGTTTTCGCCGCTGAAGAATTTTGGCGCCACGACGGACAGCGCAATGAACATCACGATCGGAAGGCCGAGCGAGACAAGGCCCAAGCCGGATCTGGGATTGCTGGCGAGCAGGAATTTCACGCGGATCTCCTCACCTCTGTCGTTCCCATCAATGCGTGTCTGGCGAGCTGCTCTTCGGTGGCTGTCGCTCCGTCGAGTTCCGCGACGATGGCACCATCGCGCACGACAAGGATGCGGTCGCAAATCCCGATATGCTCCGTCATTTCGCTCGACGTCAGCAGGACGGCGCCGCCATCGGCGGTGAATTTGCGAAGCAGGCGATAAATTTCGGCCTTGGCCCCCACATCCACGCCACGGGTGGGCTCCTCGATCAGAAGAATATCCACACCGGAGTTGATCCAGCGTCCGATCATGACTTTCTGCTGGTTGCCCCCCGACAGCGCGCCAACCGGCTGGTCCGGTCCCCGCGCCGCGATATTCATTGCTTTCATCAGGTTCGCGACGCTTGCGCTGTCCTTGCGGGCATAGGACCACAGGGGTCGGGACCGCAGATTGCCGAGCGCGATGTTGCGCTCGATCGACAGGGGAAGGTACAGACCTTCGCTCTTTCGGTCTTCCGGCACGAAGCCCACGCCCGCCTTGACCACACCCGCAATCGCGTGGGGCAGAACGACCTCCGCCCCGGCCGCATCACGCCGTGTTGCAGTGCCTGACGCCGGCGGATCGAAGCCCGCAATCGTCCGAATCAACTCGCGCTGGCCCTGCCCTTCCAATCCGGCCAACCCGGCGATCTCGCCCTTGCGCAAGGTGAACGCCACGGGACCTGCCGACGCTTTGACCATCATGTTCTCGACGGTCAGCATCGCGGGGGCATCTTCCGGCAAAATGGGCCTCTGGGGATAAAGCGCGCCAAGCTCGCGTCCAACCATCAGGGAAACCAGAGAATCTCTGGTCAGCTCGGAAGTCGGACAGGTCCGCATGTGCACACCGTCCTTGAGCACCGTGATCGTATCGCAGATCTGAAAAATCTCATCGAGGCGATGGGAGATGTAGAAGATCAGTTTTCCCTCGGCCCGCTGCCGCGCGATCAGCGCGAGCAGCTTGTCGACACCCGTGGCATCCAAAGCGGCCGTCGGCTCGTCGTAGATGACGATCCGGGAAGTCAGAACCGCACTCTTGGCGATCTCGACCAGATGCTGCTCGCCCACCGTCAGGCTTCCGCAAAGCCGGTCCACATCGACGTTGATCCCGATGTCATCGAGGATGACCCGCGCCTTGCTCCGCATCGCCGGGCCGCTGATCATGCCACAGCGCCGGGGTTCCCGACCCAGGAAAAGGTTTTCGGCAACCGTCAGATTTTCGAGCAGCGTCAATTCCTGAAAGACTGTCGCAATCCCCGCCGCCCGCGCCTTGTCGGCACCGTCGAACAGCAGTGGCACACCATCCATCAAGATCTCGCCGGCACTGGGCGCATGCGCGCCGGCGAGGAGTTTCATCAGGGTCGATTTGCCAGCGCCGTTTTCTCCGGTGACCGCATGAACGGACCCCGAATGGCCCGCGAAACTGACATCGGAAAGTGCATTGAAGGGCCCGAATTTCTTCGAAACGTTTCGATATTCGATCACGACACAGTCACCTTCCCCGCAAATCGAAACGAACGTGATGGAGAGTCTTCAAGCGCAATCAGCGCTTGAAGGTTTCCATCAGAACTTCTTCCGGGAGAGTGGACGGCATCCAGTACGCATCTGACAGGTCAGGCCGATAGAGTTGCTCGAAATTTTCGCTGGTGATCGGCGCAGGATCGGATTCGAACTGCGTCGGTAGTTCCTTGCCATCGAGCAGCGCGACCGCTGCACGTACCATCGCAGGCCCCAGGCCGGGTGTGAATACGGGCCCAGCACTGTCAAGACCGGCATCTTTCCAGATCCGCAGGAAACCGTTGTTGTTCTCGCCCGTCATCGGCACCAGCGGTTTCCCGATCTCGGTGAATACGTCCAGGCAGGCACGTGTCATCTCGGCGCCCGAGAACCAGATGCCGTCGACCGGCTGCCCTGTTGCAACCAGATTCTCGCAAACCTGTTTGGACTTGGCATAGTTCCAGTCGCCATAGACCTCGGCGCCGATCTTGATATCGCTGCCTTCCAGCGCCTTGGTGAAACCATTGTAACGGGTGATGTCATCAGAGCTTCCCGCGACGCCGCGAAACGCCCATACCGTCCCTTTTCCGCCCAGCCGGTCGACCAGAAAATCCCCGCCGACTTTCCCGAAGAACTCGCCGCCACCGTAAAAGACGACGTCGGCATCAAGGGTGGTCCCCTCGGGCGTATAGGCGATCACGGGAATGCCGCGACTACGTGCTGTTTCGATCTGCGTTTTCACCAAGTCAGGGTTGATCGGCAGCACGACCAGCGCGTCGATGCCGCTTGTCAGCAGGTCTTCGATATCGGCGACCTGCTTGGCAGGCTGCCAGCCCGCATCGGAGAATTTCAGTTCGGCGATATCCGAGTTTTGGTCAGCTTCGTAGTGGATTTCCTGGATCGTCTGAATGATCCAGCTGTTTCCAACGCCCGGCCAGGAAAAGCCGATGGTCCAAGGCTTCTCTTTCTGAAACGTGCCCGCTGCGACGGTGTCGGTGCCACGTGCCGAGATCAGCGACGGGTCGAGCACCTGTACATCCTGAGCAAGGCCGATCTGGGCGGTCATGAGTGCCCCTACGAAAGCCACACCCCGGACGATCTTTTTGTTGAACATTTTCTTCCTCCCCTTGGTGCACCCGAAAAATTTTTCGGATGCGAACCTAAACGAAGAGATATCGACGCAAAACGAAAGTCAACTGCGTTGAAGGTGAAAGAGTCCGAATTTTCTCTCAAGGTGATGCGTGCAGGGGCGGCACATACGCGAAGCCGTCTCAGTCCGAGGCACCTGGAGATTCTGGCGATCGCCAGAACTGAGGGTCGCGTCACCGTCGATCATCTGGCCGAAGGACCAGCCGGGCAGCAAACCGACCTCCCTCAAGCGCGCTGCTCAGGCGTCGCTCAAGCCCGCTTCGGCAAAGGTCGCCATGCCGACATGGCAGGCCAGCGCAGCTTTCATTAGCGCAATCGCGAGTGCCCCGCCCGATGCCTCGCCAAGTCGCAGACCAAGGCTCAGCAGCGGGACCTTGCCCAATGCCTCAAGCAGGCGCGCATGGCCCCCCTCCACGCTCAGATGCCCTGCCGCGGCATGATCCAGCGCCCCCTTCTTGGTATGCTCTAGACAGAGTGCGGCGGCACAGCAGATGAACCCGTCCAGGATCACCGGAATGCGCAGCGCCCGCGCCATCGCGCCCGCCATACCGGCCAGTTCGCGGCCCCCCAGACGGCGCAGCGTCTCCAACCCATCGCCCTGCCCGCCCATCCAACTGGGTGTTGGCTGCTGCGGCTAATTCAACGGAAACAATGTACCGCACGGTAACTTCCCTTGCAAACTCGCAAAGTGTGACACAAAGGTGTGACACACGACCAACCGCACACCGCTTTCCTAAGTCTTCTCAATGGTTTGAAATTGTGGTGGAGTTCCCGCTATGCTCCACCATTCCCTTTCCGTCCCGGCAAACTTCACTGACATCGCGCCCCGAGGTGCTGACTGACGCCCGTCCGCTGCGCGGCCAATCTGCGCCAGCGGTCGGGTCCCGCTATGCTCCACCATTTCCGTTCTGAAAATCACCAGAAGTTTCTGCCTTTTCAGTCAGAGTTTTTGCCTCTGCGATGTTCAGGCGAACTGAAAGCAGTCATCCGGCGCGCTGGCCGTGAATGGAAGCGACGCGGACAAAGGGACAGTTCGCTACGGCCGCACCAATGACAGCTTTGAGAAATTCTGGCAACGCATCAGCAGCCAATCCGATATTAGAAAATAGTATGGCTTATCGTGTCGCCCTGAAGAGGGTGATGGATGCTTCAAGCGTACGAAAAAGCTAAACACAACACCAGTCCCCCAATGAATGTCAGCACGGCTGTTTTTCTTTGGGGGACATGCCTGCGAAGTAGTAGCCCGCTTACTGAGCCAATGCCGACAAGAATTGCGCATATCAAAAGACCCGCTGAGAGGCCGATGGCAGGGGACGGTGTAGTCTTTACAGCGCCTTGACTCTGCGACCAGTGTATAAAGATCACCCCCAAGAAAAAGGCGGCAATTGAACTTGCCAAACCCGTCCACCATTTGGCTTCGGTCTGCAAATACGCGGTCGCCGCCATCATCAATGCGCCAAAGAATGGAAAGAATATCACACACCGTTCCCTACATAGTTACCGCCCAAGCCTTTCAAAGACTGCAATCTCTTTGGTTTGAATGCAACAACCTGCACAATACCTGTCCGGACTGGGCGGCAAACTCAATCGGGAGGTCGAAGCCTCGACGCGTGATGCAGCCGAAAGTGGGTCGTTCAACTGAGCCGCCATTTGTGCACTTTGCAGCATCGGTCAAAACGGGCTCCTGCCGGTCCTTCGCCGCGGGCTGTCCCAATGACATCTTAGCTCTGAAGTGAGCGCTGCGCGGCCGACGAGAGGCGAAACTGTCTGAGAAAAGAGACAATCGCGGCTCCACGCCGGGAATCTACACTCTTGTATTCAAACGGAAGCTCTCACCCCCAAAGGCAGACCCTTGTGACTGCTGCCACTCTCCGCCCCGTCAGCCCACTGCGACATCGCGCCCCGAGGGGCTGACTAACACCCGTCCGCTGCGAGGCCAATCTTAGACGGCGTCCAGGTTGCTCAATTTTCAAGCCGCACCGAACCCGTCAGCGTGGTCTGCTCAAAGTCGCTGACGAGAATCTGAAGACTGACCGTCCAGTCCCCGGCAAGTGGCAAGAGGAGCTGCGTCGCCGTCCACCTCCCGGTTTCCTCGTTCAGGGCCGTTGCCCGGATCGGCTCGAGCGCATTGTCGTCGCGGGACAGGGAAACCTTCAGATCGCGGGCGGCAAGCGGCTTGCCTTCCGCGTCGCGAATATCAATCGTTATCTCGTTGGCGCCCACTGTGCCCGGCATGAGTGTCACGACGGCCATTGCGGACGTATCGTGGAGATGAAGCTCGATAATACCCTGCGAAAGCGCCTCGATACTGCGCGGCGGAGGTGTCAAACGGAAACCTGCGGCGACAAAGAGGATCAGCACCACGAGACCAATCTCCATCCGGATCGTCCAGCGCATCGCCGCCACGGCGCGGGGTTTGCCGACCGATACCGCAGGCGTGAGTCGCAGCCGGTTCCACGCGGCAAGCGACAACAGCACCGCGAACAGGGAAAGCTTGACGCCGAGAAGCAGACCGTAGCCGGACCCGAGCAAGGCTACGAAACTGCCGGACTGCAACCAGGCAAGTCCAGATCCGGTGACCAGAAGCAGCGCCACCGCACCGATGGCGACAGGCGAGAACCGGGCGAGGACCGGACCGGCCTGCGTCGTCGGCAGCAGGCACAGGAGCGGAACCAGGGAACCGATCCAGAAGAGCAGCGCAAACCCGTGCGCGAGAACCAGAACCTGCGCCAGCCATGCCGGATCGGCGGTCAGCGCATGGCCCGCCATGGCGATGGATCCGGCACCCAGAGCGAAGGCCGCAAGCCGTACCACACCGGCATGGCGACCCATCCGGTCCGAGAGGAGGACCGCGGCACTCGCCAGGATCACCAGGACGCCGGATCGCGCAATCGGGCTGTCCAGACCGGCAGACCACGGCCGGGGCGTCAGGAGCGCCCGGACGGGAAGGTCGATGAGGTCGAGCCCCTGCACGCCAATCGACAACAACGCCAGTACCACAGCGGCGGCGGCACCTGACAGTTGAGCAGCACGCGCAGGACCCGTGAGCGGCCCGGCCAGAATGAGTGCGGCAAACCCTGCGCCACCGGCCCCGAGCGCGAGAGCGGCAAAAAGTGCGCCGCGCAGCGCCACGGCAAGTCGCCCGGCCTGTCCGATTTCGGGTGCCGCAGGCGGTTCCGTGCGACGTCCGACCGAGAATATGAGACTGCCGCCGATAGGATGACCGTCCATGGAGACGACGCGCCAGGACAGCAGATGCGTGCCCTCGTCCATGCCTTTCGGCACAGACACGACGATCTGAAGGTCGTGGGCCTCGGCCTGGCCTTCCAGCACTTCGCCACCCGGGCCGAACCAGCGGAACGCGACGGGCGCGACAGGTTCATTAAACCCGAGCACCACCTCCGCGGGCGCGGTGGCAACCAGGGCGTTGGCCGCAGGCACTGTGTCGCGAAGCTGGGCGTGCGCCAGCGCGATCTGCGGCATCAAGGCGGCCAGGAGAACAAGGATCAATCGCAGCATGGGCACGGTGGCCCCGGACCGCGTCCGGTCCGGGGCCCTGTCTTCAGTTGGCGCTTGCGGGGCTTACCATCACGCCCGGTGCCGGTGCTTCGAGGTCGTCGCCTGACTGGCCCGCTGCGGGAATCTCGATCCAGCGCTCTGCGGCATCGGCACATTCCTGCACGATCGGCACGTAGAGCATCGTCCCCGCCTCAGTCGATTCGGTAATGCGGCCACGAAAGACGAACTCGTCATAGTGTGCGTCGTCCAACGACCCCGTCCAGACAATCTCCCGCACCCCTTCTGTCAGGGAATTGCCAAAGTAATCGTAAGGTTCGGCATAAGGCTCGACAGTGGTTTCCAGAGTCCACCCCGCCTTGGGCATGGGTTTGACGGCGATCACACCATCGGGGATTCGGACGCGGAGCCGGAGCGTGGGCGCGCCGTCACAGCCGTGGCCGATACGCACCGTCAGCTTCTCGGTCTTGTTCTGGGTAACGCTCTCCTGCTCCAAAGTGGCATGGGCGAGCGCGGTGTGCGTCGTGGCCGCGACCAGGATCGCGGCAAGGCACAAAGGTCTGATATACATCGGTTGGTCTCCAAAATTCGGCACGCCCCGTGCAGGAACGCAGGTGCTCCGTCGCTTTGACGCAGGTAAGGCAATGCCGTGATCGTTTTGTCCCTCTGGACAGTGTGAGGTGTCAGACTGTGTCTGGCCGGGGTGGTGCGCGGGGCAGACAGGGCACCGTCCATTCCGGCAGGTGGCAGGATTCCAGCTGCACGGTGACGGTGTCGGGCAAGGGCCGTCGGTAGACCTTTGCGGCTTCCTGTTGAGCGGGCAGGTCCGTTGCCTTGGCCAACAAGCAATACAGACACTCGTCGCCGCCATGGCTCTGTTTGCTGTCGTGGTGATGTCCGCCTGTTTCAGCGACGGCTTCGCTGCGCAGGACATCCAGCGCAGCCCTCACCGGCATCCTTGCCATGCCAATCGCTGTGAACGCAGTCACGACGACGGTCAGAAGCAATATCACCCTGCGGAGCTTCTTCGCCATCACCTGCCTTGTCTCATTATCGGCCACTTCGGAGCGCTGTGGTTTTTCGATGGTACTGTGCGTCGCAGTCGATTTACTACATGTTTCGACGCGCCAAACGCCAGATTGAGGGGTGCCTGATCGGTGCCCGACAGTATCATTACCTTTTAGTCCGATTTTGACGACCCTTGTCTTCTGAGCTCTCGCCGTGCTGAAACACCGCTCAAATCGGGTTGGGCCGCACACCACAGGATCTGGTTGCGCGCGCCGGGCCGGGTGTCCGCCGGGACTGCTCGAAATCGCAGGCGTCAGAACCCAGCGTGGCGCAGGTAACCGCATTCATCTGCGGATGATGGCCGACACGATGGTCTGCACGAGCGCTATCGCACCTGAAATCGGCTGGAGTTGGCTGGCGGTATCCGTGCCCAGCAGTAGCGCGACTTCCGCATAGGTGGCTAACGGGCTTTCAGCGCTGTCGGTCAGGGTGACGATGCGCCGCCCGGAGACATGGGCATCCAGCACCACGTCCACGACGGGCTGGGAATAGGGCGGGAAAGCGATGGCCAGCAGAACGTCCTCGGATCCGATTGTCGCAATTTGCGGGCCTGCCATGCCGCCACTGAAATCCAGCATGGAACAGCTGCGCTCGCCTCTGATCATGCCGTAGTGAAAATACTCCGCAATCGGCCGCGACCGCCGCAGACCGGCGACATAGATATGGCGGGCCGGGCGCATGATCTGAATTGCGCTGTTCAACGCGTCGATATCGCACTCGCGCCCCAATCGTTGCACCGCTTCGAGATGTGCCGCGACGGACGCATCGAGCAAGGCCCGCGCGTCCGGGGGCGGTGTCGCTTCTTCGCGGTCCAATACCTGATCCCGGACAGTGACCTGCCCTTCGATCAAGCGCTGGCGAAAGACCCGTTGCAGGTCGGAAAAACCGGCATAGCCGAAGTCCTTGGCGAAGCGGATCAGTGTCGAGGGCTGGATCCCCAACTCCCCCGCGATCACAGGCGTTGTGTTGAGGGCAAACGCGTTGGGTTCCTCCAGCGAAGCGCGCGCGATGCGCTTCAAATGGGGGCTCAGATGCGGGAAGCGGTCACGGATTCGCTGCCGCAGGACATCGAATGTCTCGGGCGGCGTGAGGGCGGCAGGGTCTATTTTCTGGTTCATGCCAAGCCTATAGCACGCGTTCAATTCCACTGAAAATATTTTCATTGACTCATATAGAAAATATTTTCAATTATCCTGACTAGGTTTTCTATCGACCCGGAAAGGGTTTGGAAAAAGCCGGTTTGCGCGCAACGAACGGGCTCTTTTTAGGGAGGATGACAATGTCCAACTCGAGATTCACGCGCCGCAATCTGCTGAGCTCTGCCGCCGCAGCCGGTGGCGTGGCCGCGGTTTACGGTCCTTGGAAACACAACCGTGTCTATGCCCAAAGCACCGACAAGCCGATCCGGATCGGCATCACCTCGGATGCCAGCGGTCAATATGCAAACTCCGGCGCATCGGACCGGCGCGGCATGCTGATGGCCATCGAAGAGGCCAATGCCAAGGGCGGCGTGCTGGGCCGCAAGATCGAGCATGTCCATATCGACACCGAGACGACCCCCGCCACCGGCAGCCGTGTCGCGGAGCGCCTGATCACCCGTGAGGACTGCGGCTTTCTCATCGGTGCCGTCAGCTCTGGCGTTGCCAATGCAGTCAGTCAGGTCGCACAGCGCTATGGCGTCATCTACCTGAACACGAACTCGTCCTCGCCGACGGAAAGCGGCGAGAACTGCCATCGCGTCAAGTTCGTCTGGGATGGCAACGGTGCCAATTTCTCCAAGGCCGCGATCCGCAATTCGCTGGATGCCTATGGCGGCGATGTGATGCTGGTAACCAATGACTACGTCTGGGGCCATGACACGGCCAAGGCGACGCGCGCTCTGGTCGAACAATACGGCGGGACGATCATGGACGAAATCCTGATCCCCCAGGGCACCCGGGACTTCTCGGCCGCCCTGCTCACGCTGCAGCAGACCAAGCCCGACGTGGTGGCCGCGGCAGTCGGCGGCGACGACCAGATCGCCCTGCGCCAGCAGGTGGCCCAGCTTGGCATGGGCGACAGCATGGCCTGGATCAACAACCAGCAGGACTGGCCGGACATCTACGGCTTGCCGGTCGAGAACCTGTTCGGAGTGTTCGGCACGACCTGGTACTACAAGCTCGATCTGCCGGGCGTGACTGATTTCGTGACGCGCTATCAGCAGATGTATCCCGAAACCGCGATGAAGGTGCCGGGCAACGTGTTCTACAACGGTTACATGGCGACGCGCGAACTGCTCGCCGCAATCGAACGCGCGGGAACAACGAGCAACATTGCCGTCATCAAGGAGCTGGAAGGCCATGTCATGTCGGCGGAAAGCCGGATGCAGCATCATGATGCGGTGATCGACCCGAACACCCACCAGGTGCAGCAGACGATCTATCTGGCGACTGCCAATCCCAGCCCGGCCGAACCGGACGACATGTTCAAGATCCTCACGCAGTCCGATCCCGAAGTGGTGCGGGACGAGGAGAGCGTCGGGGCCTGCAAGCTGGAAAGCTACGAAGACACGCCGACCTTCGACGCCTGACGTCCCGAACCACAGGCGGCCGGATCGAGGGGCAACTCTCGGCCGGCCGCAACGTCCCCTTGCTGCGACGACAGAGGCCCAAAAGGACATCCATGTTCGAGCTCATACCGCATATCATCAACGGGCTGACGCTCGGGCTGCTGTTTGCTCTGATCGCACTTGGCTTCACGCTGATCGTCGGCGTGATGGAGGTGATCAATCTCGCCCATGGCGCGCTCTTCGCCCTGGGGGCGTATTTCGCCATGACAACCATCGGCGGCGGCTGGTTCGGGTCCAGCGAATTCGGTCAGTGGTGGATGTCGCTGCCCATCGCCACGCGGTATTGCATCGGCGTGATCGTCGGTCCGTTGTTCGCCGCCGCGGCGGGCATGGTTCTGGAGCTCTGTCTGCGGCCGACTTACGGCAAGGCACCGCTTTACGGCCTGCTGCTGACCTTTGGCGCGGCGCTGGTGATCGAAGAGATCATCCGCCTTGGCTGGGGCACCGGCGAACAGAGTTTGACCGTGCCGCAGAGCATCAACGGGGCCTTCGTTATGGGCGGGCTGATCTTCTCCAAATACAAGTTCTTTGCCGCCGTTTTTGCCAGCATCGCGATCTTTGCCGTCTGGCTGTTTCTGGAAAAGACGCCTTACGGCGCAATCATAAAGGCCGGGGCCCATGACAGCGAGATGGTGCGCGCTCTTGGCTACGATCTCTCCCGCCTGAGGCTTCTGGTCTTCGGGTTGGGTGCGGCACTGGCCGGACTGGCCGGCACCGTCATGGCCCCGATCTGGGGACTGCGCCCGCATATTGGCGTCGACGTGATCATCCCGGCCTTTCTGATCATCGTCCTGGGCGGTGTCGGCAGTTTCTGGGGCGCAGTGATTGCTGCGGTTCTGGTCGGATTGTCGGTAGGGATCACCGGGGCTTATGCGCCCGCCTGGTCAATGCTGTCGATGTATCTGCTTCTGATCGGCGTCCTGGGCTTTCGTGCCCGAGGCCTGTTGGGCCGCAAATCCGCGCTGGAGAACTGATGTCCATGATCACTCTCAGCGACATTCCGGCAAGCGGCGGCTCGCCTTTTACTCCGGCAATGGGCATCTTTCTTCTGGCGCTGGCAACGGCCCCCTTCTGGCTCCCTGCTGTCGGGCTTTACCAGTACCTCGGCATCGAGGTGGCGATCTGGCTGATCTTCGCGCTCGGGTTCAACCTGTTGTTCGGGTATATTGGCCTGCACTCCTTCGGCCATGGTGCCTATCTGGGGATCGGAGCCTATGCGTTCGGTCTGTTCCAGCAAGAGGTGGCCGTCAGCCTTTGGGGCGGGCTTTTGGCAGCGGTGGTGGCGGCCACGGTTGCGGGGGCCATCGTGGCGAGCTTCATCTCGCATCGGCGCGGGATCTACTATGCGCTGATGACCATCGCCTTCGGGCAGATCTTCTGGTTCTGCGCGATCAAGCTGCACGGCATCACCGGGGGCGAAGACGGGCTTCTGGGTATCCCGCGCCCCGATTTAGTGATGGGGCCGATCCGGTTCAGCCTTGCGGACAACACCAAGCTTTACTGGTTCTGCGCCGTGATCCTCGGGCTGACTGCCATCGGCCTGTGGCGGCTGGCCAATGCGCCCTTTGGCCGGGTCCTGCAAGCGATCCGGCAAAACGAGACACGGGCGCGGTTCGTGGGCTACGACGTCTGGCGTATCAAATGGCTGACCTTCACGCTGTCGGCTGCCTTCGCGGGACTGGCGGGGGGTCTCTTTTCGATGGCGCAGGAAAGCGCCTACCCGGATGTGATGAGCCTGCACCAGTCGGGGCTGATCGTGATGATGATCCTCGTCGGCGGCGGGTTGGTCAGCTTCTGGGGGCCGGTGCTTGGCGTGATCCTGTATTTCGTCGCCCGCGACGTGATTGGCGGCATTACGGAAACCTGGCTTTTGTGGTTCGGGCTCATGTTCGTGCTCTTGGTCATGACGCGCCCCGAGGGGTTTGCCGGTCTGATCCATGTCGCCCGCGCGCGTTTGGGACATCGACCGGCCGCGCGCCCGGCCCCAAAACCGACGGAGATGTGACCATGGCCCTGTTCGAAGCCCACAACCTGCGCAAACGCTTTGGCGCGCGTGTCGTGCTGGAAAATATCAGCCTGTCCATCGAGGAAGGCAGCGTGCACGGGATCATGGGACCAAATGGCGCGGGCAAGACCACCTGTTTCCACGTGCTGACGGGGCATCACGCGCCGGATGGCGGCAGGATCATCTTCGACGGGCGCGACATCACCGGCAAGAAGCCGCACCAGATTGCCCGCATGGGCATCTCGCGATCGTTCCAGATCATGAACCTGTTCGATGATACCGTGGTGATCGAGAACGTCATTCTTGCCCTGCCGGAGTTTCGCCGCCGGGGCCTGAACCCCGTGCGCGACGTGTTCGGGGACAAGGCGCTGATCGACCGCGCGCTTGCGGTTCTGGAACAGGTGGAGCTGTCGCATCGCGCTTGGGAAAAGGCCGCGTCCCTGCCCTATGGCGAACGCCGCGCGCTGGAGATTGCGGTGGCTCTCGCGCCAGAGCCGCGCATCGTCTTTCTGGACGAGCCGACATCCGGGCTGGGAACCGAGGCGACGCGCGCACTGGCCGAACTGATCCGCAAACTGCGCGACCGCTACACTATTGTCCTGGTCGAACACGATATGCGCTTTCTCTTCGATCTGGCCGACCGCATCTCCGTTGTTCACTGGGGGCAGGTCATCGACGAGAACACACCAGCCAACCTCAGGGCCAACAAATGGGTTGCGCGATCCGCTCTGGGTGAGGTGGCCTGATGCTGAATATCGATCATATCGAGACCTTCTACGGCGAAGCGCAGGCTTTGTTTGGTGCCTCGCTGAGCGTCGGTGCGGGCGAGGTCGTATCCCTTCTGGGGCCGAACGGCGCGGGCAAGACCACCACGCTGCGCTCGATCCTCGGCCTGTCGCAGCCACGTGCGGGCCGCGTCCAGTTCGAAGGCGCGGACATCACCCGCCTGCCGACGCACAAGATCTCGCGCCTTGGCATCGGCTGGGTGCCGGATGACCGCCGCGTGTTTCCGTCGCTGTCGGGACGCCGCAATCTGGCCCTTGGGACGCGGCGCACCCGGTTCCGCCGCTGGACACAGGACGAGATGATCGAGATTTTTCCCGCGTTGGAGCACCTGCTGGCCCGCGATTGCGAGAACATGTCGGGCGGGGAGTTGCAGATGGTTGCGATTTCGCGTGCCCTGCTCGGGTCTCCCGGGCTGATCCTGTTCGATGAACCCAGCCAGGGCCTCGCCCCCAAGATCGTGCAGGACGTGATGCGCACCGTGCGCCGCCTCAAGGCCGAGGGCATCGCCTGCCTGATTGTGGAGCAACACGCGCTGGCGGCGCTGGAGGTCTCGGACCGGGTCTATGTGATGGACCGGGGCCGGATCGTCCACGAAGGCGCGGCGCAAGAACTTTTGGACAATGCCCCGCTGCGGCGGCGCCTGATCGGGATGTGAGCAGATGACCGCGATGCTGGATGTCAGAAACCTTGAAAAGGTCTATACCAAGGGCCGCTTCGACCGGACCCCGACCTTCCGGCTGACCGCGAATTTCGAGATTGCGGAGCCGGGGATCGTCGGGATGATGGGGCCGAACGGCTCTGGCAAGACCACCCTGTTCGAGCTGATTACCGGCTCGAACGCGCCCACGGGAGGCGAAGTTCTGGTGGCGGGCCGCAACATCCACAATGTGCGCACCGATCAGCGTGACCGGCTGGCGATCCACTATCACCAATCGTACCAGGTCCGCCATTTCCGGTCGTGGAAGCCCAACGCCCTCATGCAACCGGCGGAGTCCGACTATCCCCTGCTGCACCTCTTTGATGAGCCACAGTTCAATACGCAGGATGGCTATATCGGCTTCATGCTCGATTTCTTCCGCCGCCTGCGCGACCAGGGGCGGCTGGTGTTCCTCTGCGTCCACCCCAACGAACGCTTCCATCTCGAAATCATGCAGGAGATCTGTGAGAGCTTCATATTCGTCAACAAGGGCAGCATCACACCGTTGCCGGATTATGCAGCGGTTCTCGCCCATTACCCCGCACGCGCCTATCTCGGCGATCTGCTGACAGAGCGCGCAGCATGAGCGGGGCGTTTCGCAAGGGTGCCTATCCCGCACCGGTTTCGGAGAAAGCAGTTGCGGCGGATTTCCCGGGCTTTTCCTTTGGAATCTTCCGCGACCCGCCCGGACAGGTATGGGCTGATTTCACCCATGGCACCGACGAGTTTGTGGTCGTGGCGGAAGGAGAAGTGCAGATCGAGGTCGCGGGCGAGGTCGCAGACTGCCGCGCCGGTGATCTGGTGCTGATCCCGGCGCGCGCCTCGCATACGCTGCGCACATCGCCGGATGGCGGCAGTGTCTGGTACTATGGCTATGGCCGGTTCGGAGGCGACCATGGCTGAAACATTGCGCGTTGCGCTGGTCGGGTGTGGTCTCATCAGTCTTTATCACCTGCGGGCCTGGCAGGCGGCGGGTGTCGAGATCGTGGCGCTCTGCGACACGGATCCTTCCAGGGCCGAGCTGCGCGGGTCAGAGTTCGGCGTGGGCCGCCTGCACACCGATGCCGCCGAGATGTTCGCCGAAGGGGGCTTTGACGCGGTGGATATCGCCGCCTCGGTCGGTGCCCATGCGCCGGTCGCTCGGATGTCGGCAGATCACGGCGTGCATATCATGTGCCAGAAACCCCTGACCGAAACCGTCACCGAGGCCGAAGAGCTGATCGGCTATGTCGGTGATCGTGTGCGGTTCATGGTGCATGAAAACTACCGCTTTCGACCGCATTACATGACCGTGCGGCGCTGGATCGACGAAGGCCGCATCGGCACCCCGCGCCATGTGCAGATCGCCTGCCGCGGCTCGGGTCTTTGCCCGCGCGAGGGCAGAGACCCCTTCCTTATCGAACGCCAGCCCTATCTCTCCGGGTTCCGCCGCAATCTGGTGTTCGAGACGATGATCCACCACCTCGACGTGCTGCGCTGTCTTTGCGGACCGCTGAAAGTGGTTGCGGCCCGCCTGAACCGGCTGGCAGACGGGTTGCCGGGCGAGGATACGGCCTCGATCCTCCTCGAAGGGCAAGACGGCATGATCGCCACCGCCGACGGCTGCCTCGTGGCCCCCGGCTATCCCCCGCTGCATGGCGACCGGCTTGAGGTGATCGGCACAACCGGCACCATCGTTATGGAGTTGAACCGCACATACCTGGTGGGTCAGGAGGACGCGGCGGAGGAAGTCGATCTGCCGGGCCGCTACCAGGAATGCTTCGATACCGTCATGGCGGGTTTCGTGCAGGCCCTGTCCGATCGCACGCCATTCGAGACCGACCGTCTCGACAATCTGGAAACCCTGCGTCTGATGGAAAACGTCTATCGGGCCGCAGGGGTGGAGGTTTAGTCCATGAACCGGCCAACCAGCCTGACCCCCGAGATCGACCCTGACCGCATCGATCATCTGTTCGATATAAAGGGGATGCGCGTCCTTCTGCCCGGTGGCTACGGCGCCATCGGCGAAGCGATTGCCGCCGCGATGGCCCGGCGCGGCGCGCATGTGGTCATCGCGGGGCCGTCGGGTGCCAAGGCCGCGGCATTGGCCGACTGGCTTACCGCGTCGGGCGGTACGGCCCATGGCATCGCTCTGGATGCACGCAACGTGGCCGATATCAACCGCGCGATCGCGCAGGCCGTGGGCCTGATGGGGGGCATCGATGTTCTGGTGAACTGCGTCGGTATCCAGCGCGAGCAGACGCTTATGGAAGTGACCGAGGAGACCTTTGACGAAGTCTACCAGACCAACCTGAAATCCGCGATGTTCCTTGCCCAAGCCGTGGCGCGTGACCAGATCGGGCGCGGCAAGGGCGGGCGGCAGATCCACCTCCTGTCGGTGCGGTCGCAGCTTGCGCTGCGGGGGCGGGGCTATTCGGCCTATTGCGCCACGAAGGGCGGGTTGGCGATGCTGGTCAAGCAACACGCGATGGAACTTGCGCCGCATCGCATCACCGTCAACGGCGTGGCACCGACCTTCATCCAGTCTGACCGCATCCGCCCGCATCTGGACAAGCCCGCGTTCCGCGACTTCATTCTGGATCGCAACCCGCTCGGGCGCATTGGCGACCCGCTCGAGGTTGCCGGACAGGTCATCACCTTCGCGGCACCGGCAGGCAGCTACATGACCGGGCAGATCGTCTATGTTGACGGCGGCGTGACGGCCTCGCAATGACCCTCAAGCCTCGATCTTCCCGCTCTTTTGAACCGGACAATCTGCGCTGTTTCGGGCAGCGCCCGAGCCGAAGTCCGGCCGCGGCTACGCTTGGGCCTCTTCTCGCCACGTTTTGCAGGCCGACCAGATCCGTGATTTCGATTTCCCTGACTCCGGGTTTGGCGCTGCGCTGCCCGAACCCGGCCTCCTTTGACCGAAAGGTGACACCATGACCCAGAACCAGCCAAACCTCTTGATCGGAGGAGAATTCCGCGCGCGGGGCAAGGGCGATCCCATACCGGTCATCAACCCCTGCAACGGCGAGACGCTTTGGTCGCAACCGGCCTGCAATGCCGAGGATGTAGCCGAGGCACTGGCCCATGCCCGCACCGCGCAGGCCAGTTGGAGCCGGGTGCACGGCTGGGAACGCGGCCGTATCCTGCGCAATGTCGCCGCCGAGATGGGCGCCCGCACTGAGGCCATCGCGCAGGCCCTGTCGCTGGAAATCGGCCGCCCCATCGCGCAGGCGGCGGGGGAGGTCGGCGCCGCAATAGAGCAGTTCGAATGGTTCGCAGGTGAGGCGGAGCGCCTGTTCGGACACACCATCCCCTCGCGACAGGGAGGGCGGCTTCTGACAGAGCACGAGCCGGTCGGCATCTGCGCTGCCTTCACGGCCTGGAACTTTCCCGTCAACCTGCCAGTCCGCAAGATCGCGCCAGCGCTGGCTGCAGGCTGCGTCATCCTTGTGCGCCCTTCCGAGCAGGTGCCGCTGACCTCCACCCTGATCGCAGAGGCCTGCGTCGCCGGCGGAGTGCCGGCAGGCGTGGTGCAACTGCTTTTGGGGCGCGCCGAGGACATCTCGCCTGCAATCATGGCCGCAAACGAGGTGCGCAAGATCTCCCTTACCGGATCGACCCGCGTCGGCAGATGTTAATGGCCGAAGCCGCCAAGACGGTGAAGCGTTGCTCGATGGAGTTGGGCGGCCATTCGCCGGTCGTTGTCTGCGCCGATTCCGACGTGGAGGCAGCCGCCGTGCAATGCGCCACCTTCAAGTTCCGCAATGCCGGTCAGGTCTGCATCGCGCCAAACAGGTTTTACGTGGAAGGCAGCGTGGCGGAACGCTTTCTGGACAAGATGCAGGCGGAGGCCGAAAGCCTCGTGTTGGGCGACAGTCAGGACAAGGCGACCTCTATGGGCCCGCTGACATTGGCTTCGGGGCGCGACAAGGTAGAAAGTCTGATTGCAGACGCCGTCGATCACGGCGCGCGGCTGGTGACAGGCGGAAAAAGGCCCGAAGGTCGCAACAGGGGTTATTTCCTTGAACCGACGATCCTGGCCGATGTGCCCGACGCGGCCGCCATCATGTCCGAAGAGCCCTTTGGCCCGGTCGCCCCAGTCGCCACGTTCAGCGATTTCGATGACGCCATTACCCGCGCCAACGCGACACCCTACGGTCTGGCGGCCTACGCCTTCACCGGCAGCCATGCCAAGGCCGAGGCGCTGTCCAAAGGTCTTCACGCGGGGATGGTGGGGATCAACACGTTCATGGTCGCCCACGCAGAGGTGCCGTTCGGCGGTGTCGACCATTCGGGAATGGGCCGGGAAGGCGGACGCGAAGCCATCGGCGATTACCAGAACATCAAGCTCACCCACATCATGGCGGGGTGAGCCCGCAACCGGTTCCGACGCTACGCTCCACAGTCTCCGGGCGGTGGGTCGCATTACGAATCCGGAACTGGCTGATCTGGTCCATGTATCCCCCGGCCTCTGTCTGATGCGGGGCGAAAAACTGCACACGGTGATCGAATGCCATTTGGTGTCCGGGCGCTACGGCTATCTGGTGAAGTCTATGACTGGCGGCATTTCGGAGTATCAGGCGATCATGGAGCGGCTGATCGAAATCGAATTCGGCATCGAAAAGTACTTCAGCTTTGTCATCCTCAAGTCTCCAATCGTGAAATCCCACCTGCCGCTTGCCTCATTCGTCGGGGGCGATTGAGACCAAAGGCGACAGAGCCACCTGCATGAAACCTATTGCGAAGTCCAAACCGCTATCGGGTCCTGCAGGCGCTGACTTCGGTGTAAGCCGATCGATGAAATTTCCGTTCCACACCCCGCGGATCTTAGGCAGGACCTGCTTTATCGGGTGCGTCATAAGTGCGGGCTCCCAGCAGCGCACGGCTATGGTGCTTTCAGAAAAGGAGACACAGATGACCCTACTCAAAACCATTGTCCACAATCCGACCTCTACCCCAAGCTCGCCCTGCCCCTGCCCGAACGACTGATCGAGGGCGCGCCCGAGTTCCACACCTGGGCAATGGACGAAGCCAAGGACGGCACCGTCCACTCCGGCGTCTGGCAAGCGAAACCCAGACTGACCCATTCGATCAAGGGCGAGACGTTTGAGTTCTGCCACATCCTCGAAGGGGTGATCTCACTGACCGAGAATGGCCAGCTGCCGGTGATGTACCGCGCCGGTGACAGCTTTGTAATGAAGCCCGGTTTTGTCGGGACCTGGCGCACCAATGAATAAGTGCGCAAGATCTACGTTATGGTCACCTGACCCAAAGCGGGATCAGCGTGCGGCCTCGCGCGCAAGATCCCGCAGCATGTCACAACAGCCCTCCAGCTCGGCTTCGGTGATATATTCATTGGGCCGATGCGCCCGGGTGATCGACCCCGGACCACAGATGATCGAGGGTACGCCCGCGGCATGAAACAACCCGGCTTCTGTGCCAAAGCTGACCGATTGCAAAGCGGAATTGCCGGTCAGCCGTTCCATCAGATCGGCGAGAACGCGGTCTTCAGGCGGCGGCAGCGCTGGATAAGAGCTCAGTTCCCGATGCGAGACGCGCACCTGTGGCAAGGCCGAAAGCCGGTCAAGCACCTGCGCGGTGATCGCCTGCGGTTGCTGCCCCGGCACGGAGCGCACCTCCATCTGGATCCTGCAGTGATCGGGGATGATGTTCACCGCAGCCCCGCCCTGCACCACACCGGCCACAATCGTCGAACAGGCCGGTTCGAAGCGCGGATCGAAGGGGCCCTCGGCGGCCAGCTTTGCCGCCAGATCGCGGATGAACAGCAGAATTTCCGCGGCCGGATAAATGGCGTTCAGCCCCAGACCCGGCTGCGAGCTATGGGCGGCCCGCCCTTCGATGCACAGCTCCGTGGCCTGCTTGCCCTTGTGCGACAGCACCGGCTGCAGATTTGTCGGCTCACCCACGATACAGCCCAAGGGTGGCGCGCAAAGGTCGGGCAGGCGGGCAATCATATGGCCGACACCCCGGCAACCGATCTCCTCGTCATAGGAGAATGCCAGATGGATCGGGTGGCGCAGCCGCATCGCCTGAAACTCCGGCACCATGGCCAGCATACAGGCGAGATAGCCCTTCATGTCGCTGGCGCCGCGTCCGTAAAGCCGCTCGCCGTCGGCGCGCAGCAAAATCGGGTCCGAGGTCCAGGCCTGCCCCTCGACCGGCACCACATCCATATGGCCCGACAGGATATAGCCCGGCAGCTCGCGCGGGCCGATGCTGGCGAAAAGGTTGACCCGATCCCCCTCTGGCCCGGTCAGGACGGCGCAATCCACGCCTAGCCGCGCCAGATAGGCCTGCACATAGCCGGCCATGCGGGCATTGGGGGCACCGGGCAGGTCACCAAGGCCGACAAGATCGGCAAGTACGGCTTGGGGGGTCATCGCGTGCTCCTGCTGTTTGATCCATCGTTGCGCAAGTCCGGCGCAGGTGCTGCCGAACCGCGCCGCCGCCCCGCAAGAGATCTGATCGACAAACGACCCACTTGCGTTGCCGGAGGCGATGTTCCCAGGGCAACAGCACCTATTGTCGTACTGTAGCGACAGCGCACTCGCAAGGTTCACCGCCAGGGAACCAGTCTGCCGAATCTCCTGATTTATTGATGCGGCGAGCCCCAGAAACGTCTCTCAGCGCCAGCAGCATGCATCTGAATTGATCACAGCTTTTCGCGCTTACCTTGAAATTTGGCTGGTCACCTAACGCTTCGACGCCGCCGATTTCAGGCAGCTGCAGGCGGTTCTGCTAGCTCCCAAACGCGCTGTAATCACGTGATCGATAATTCCCGACAAAAACACTCTTGAAGTTCAACCGGCTGCGAATTAGGAAAAACAAACTGTTTTTGTCAGAATTGGAACGACCCCATGCCGACCAAGAAACCTGCTGCACTCAGCTGTCTCGCTGCACTCCTTTTTGCGACTGCCGCGATGGCCGAACCGACCACCTATCCGCTGACGATCGAGAACTGCGGACAAGAGGTCACCTTTGCCAAAGCCCCGGAGCGCACCGTTGCCCTTGGCCACAACAGTGCCGAGATTCTGTTCCTGCTGGGGTTGGAAGACCGGATGGCGGCGACCGCCTTCTGGCCGAACAGGGTGCTGCCCGAGCTTGAGGCCGCTTATAGCAAGGTCGATGTTCTGACGGTGGAATTCCCGACGCTGGAAGGGGTTTTAGCCAAGCAGCCCGATTTCGTCGCGGCGATGATTGTGACCCTGATGGGCCCGGACAGCAAACTGGCCAAGCGCGCGGATTTCGAGAATCTGGGCATCTCGACCTACCTGTCGCCAAGTGCATGCACCACGGAGGCAGATACAGAGAATGCCAATGGCAGCAAGGCCACCAGTGTCTATGGCATTCGGAAAGACCTCTGGACAATGGACCTGCTCTATCAGGAAATCGACGACCTTTCGCGCATCTTTGATGTTCAGGATCGCGGGCAGGCGCTGATTGCGGATTTCAAGATGCGTGAGGCCAGACTTCGTGCTGAGTTCGCCGCGCGCGAGGATTTGACCTTCCTGTTCTGGTTCTCGTCCCCGTCGCCCGCCGACGACGCCTATTTGACGGGAGGCAACGGTCCCTCGGCCTATATCGCCGATCTTCTCGGGGGGTCGAACGCGCTGAAGACCGAAGCCGAGTGGCCCGCGCTTGGCTGGGAAGGCATCATGGCCACCAATCCGACGGTGATCGTCGCAGCACAGGTGGACCGCAAGCGTTGGGGTCTCGACGAGGCCCGAAACAAGATCGACTTTCTCACGACGGATCCGGCGGTCAGCCAGATGGAGGCGGTGAAGTCTGGCCGCATCGCGGTGATCAGTGGGGCGGCAATGAACCCCTCGATCAATACGATCTACGGCGCAGAGCAACTGGCCGAGCAGCTCAAAGCATTCGACATCAAGTGAGCATCGCGGACGACAGGGAAGCCGGGGCAGGACGGCTTGCACTCCTTCTCGGACTTGCCCTGATCGTTCTGGCTTTCGCGGTCGCGCTTGCGGCCGCGATTGGCGATTACAGCATCAGGGTCGACACCGTATTTCTGGCGGTGACCAACGGGCTGGGTCTGACAACCGCAGACATCCCGCGCATTGAACAAAGCGTTGTCTGGGACCTGCGGCTGAGCCGTGCGCTGGTGGCAGCGCTCGCCGGAGCAGGGCTGGCCATTTGCGGCGCGATCCTGCAGGCGCTGTTGCGCAACGCCCTGGCCGAACCCTTTGTGCTGGGCGTATCTGCCGGCGCGTCAACCGGCGCGGTTGCAGTGATCGTCCTGGGCATCGGGGCGGGCAGCCTGTCCTTGTCGATGGGCGCCTTTGCCGGCGCTTTTTGCGCCTTCGCGATGGTGGCACTGCTGTCTAACGGTGCCACGAGCGGGCCGAACCACACGATCCTTGCCGGGGTCGCGGCCTCCCAACTGTTCAACGCGCTGACCGCCTATATCGTCACCACTTCGGGCAATGCCCAGCAGGCGCGTGATGTGATGTTCTGGCTTCTGGGCAGTTTCGGCGGCGTGCGCTGGCCGGATTTTCAACTGCTGGTCCTGGTGGTGTTTCTGGGGCTTGTGATCTGCCTGCTGTTGGCGCGGTCGCTGGATGCCTTTACCTTCGGCGACGAGGACGCAGCGGCCTTGGGCGTGCCGGTGGCGCGCATCCGGCTGGTCCTGTTCGGCGTGACGGCGATGATGACGGCAACCATCGTCAGCATGGTGGGCACCATCGGATTTGTCGGCCTGGTGGTGCCACACGCCGCGCGCTATGTGGTTGGCCCGATGCACCTGCGCCTGTTGCCCGCCTCTGCAGCGGTCGGGGCCATCTTTCTGGTGCTGGCCGATATCGCCTCCCGCGTCGTGGCCGACCAGCAGACCATCCCCATCGGGGTCGTGACAGCCATGGTGGGCGTGCCGTTCTTTGCCATCATCCTTTACCGGGCAAGGCCGCAGCAATGACAATTTCCGCACAAAATCTGGTCTGGGGCGTGCGCCGCAAGACCATCGTGGCCGATGTGTCGCTTACCGTGGCAAAGGGCGAGACGCTGGGCCTGATCGGGCCGAACGGGTCGGGCAAGTCTTCTCTGTTGCGTCTGCTGGCGGGGCTGAAACATCCGAAGTCCGGTCGGGTAGAAATCCTGGGGCAGGACATTTCCCGCGTGCCGCGTCGTGCGCTGGCACGTCAGGTGGCCTTCGTGCAGCAGAACGCGGTGACCGATACCAATGTTTCGGTGCGCGACGTGGTCCGGCTTGGCCGGACACCGCATCGCTCGGCCCTGTCCGGGTGGACGGCGACAGATGAGGCCGCGGTGCTTGCAGCACTGGAGCGGGTGGAAATGACCGATCACAGCGCACAACCCTGGCAGACGCTATCGGGCGGTGAGCGTCAGCGCGTTCACATTGCCCGGGGGCTGGCACAATCGCCGCAGGTGATGTTTCTGGACGAGCCGACCAACCATCTGGACATCCATCACCAGATCGCAATTCTGCGCATGGTGCGCGACCTCGATCTGACCAGCATCGTCGCGCTGCATGACCTCAACCTTGCTGCCATGTTCTGTGACCGTATCGTGGTGCTGAATGCCGGGGCGGTGGTGGCCTGCGGGACTCCGGAAGCCGTGCTGACCAAAGGGCTCCTGCGCGAGGTGTTCCGGGTCGACGCTGAGGTGATCGCGGGCAACCGTCCGGGCCAGCCGCTTGTCCGCTTCTGCACAGCGTGACCTGCGGACGGGAACACCGGATTACTCTGGAAGTCTTCATGACATCCCGACCTGTCAGCCAAGTTTCATGCCAACCGGAACCTCCATCTGCTAAACTGGACACTCGTTCGCCAGCTACCCGAAGCAATCGCATTCCCGATCATCTGGTGCTTCCCCTACCAACCCGCAAAAAGTCTCTCTACAAGGGCGGCACGCAACCACAGGCACCCCATGACACCCGTCACTCTCACGTCCCTTGGCGACCTCTCCAACCTCACCGCCGATACGATCATCGACGTCCGTTCGCCCGCCGAATACGCGGAGGACCACGTGCCCGGTGCCATCAACCTGCCGGTCCTCTCCGACGCCGAACGGGCCAAGGTCGGCACGATCTACACGCAGGTCGCCCCCTTCGACGCCCGCAAGATCGGTGGAGCACTGGTGGCGCGCAACACGGCGGCGCATCTGGATGGACCGCTGAGCGACCACAAGGGTGACTGGCAACCGCTGGTCTATTGCTGGCGCGGCGGGCAGCGGTCGCGCGCTTTCGCCACGATCCTCGACCAGGTCGGATGGCGCGTGCAGTTGCTGCAGGGCGGCTACCGCACCTACCGGCGACTTGTCGTCGCGACGCTCTACGACACCCCCCTGCCCCACCGCCTGCGTATCATCGACGGCGGCACCGGGACGGCCAAGACGCGCCTGCTGCACCATCTTGCCGAGGCGGGCGCACAGGTGCTCGACCTCGAAGGTCTGGCGGAACACCGTGGCTCGCTTTTCGGCGGATTGGGCGCGCAACCCAGCCAGAAGATGTTCGAATCGCGCCTCGCCGCCGCCCTCGGCACCCTCGACCCTACCCGCGTGACTTGGGTGGAGGCGGAAAGCAGCAAGGTCGGGGAACGGCTCGTGCCACCGTCCATCTGGTCCGCGATGGGAGACGCGCCGCGCCTGACCATACAGGCACCGCTGGACGCCCGGGCGGAGTTCCTCTGCCGTGTTTACGCGGACCTGACCGAAGACGCAGACCACCTGCAGAGCCAGATCAATCGCCTCCGCCCCTACCACTCGGGCGAGACCATCGCCGAATGGCTCGGGCTGGCGGAGGCCGGTGACTGGCGCACCCTCGCACGCGCCCTCATGGCAGAGCACTACGACCCCCGTTACGCCAAGTCCGGTGCCCGGACCGATGCCGCAGAGTGCGTGATCGAGATGCAGACGCTCGACGAAGCGACACTGGCAGAGACCGCCCGCGCCCTCTCACAGGACTTCACCTGAGCCGGATCGGCCCGCTGCCCGCTTCCAGCACCCCGATCACATGGCCCGCACAGCCCGCCGCCGCGAGCGCGTCCAGCACTTCCGCCACTCGCGTCGCCGGTATCGCCGCCAGCAGGCCCCCCGCCGTCTGCGGATCATGCAGCAGCAGGTCGTCCGCGCCCTCAACAGGCGCATCTGTCCGGTTCGCGGGCATGAGGACCGAGGCGACACCCCGCTCCGACAGATCCCGCGCCCCGTCGTAGACCGGGATCGCGTCAAGCTTCAGCACGGCCTGAAGGCCGGAAGCTGCACAAATCAGCTGAACATGACCCGCGAGACCAAAGCCGGTGACATCGGTCATCGCATGCGCTTCCCGCAGGATCGCCGCCTCCCGGTGCTGGGGCGTCTGCATGATCTCAAGTGCCGCCGCCACGACGCGACCATCAGCGACGCCCTGCATGCGTCCGGCCATGATCACCCCCGACCCGATGGGCCGCGTCAGCACCAGCACGTCTCCGGCCTGCGCACCTGCCTGGGTGATCGGAGGCGTGTCGCGCGTGCCGGTTACCGTGAAGCCGATCGTCAGTTCCGCCCCCATTGTCGTATGCCCGCCCACCAGTTGCGCGCCAGCGTCGCTTATCACCTCGCGGGCGGCGGCCATGATCTCGGTCAGGGTGCGCGCCTGCAGCTCCGGCGAGAGGCGCGGCAGGATAAGGGTCGCGAGCGCTACTTGCGGAACAGCCCCCATCGCCCAGATATCCCCAAGCGCATGAACCGCCGCTATTCGCGTCATCATCACGGGGTCCGGAATCAGCGCGCGCAGATGGTCCGTGCTCAGCACCTGAAACCCGCCGCTGGGCAGCCGCAGGACAGCGGCATCATCGCCCGCCCCCGTCACCACGTCCCCGGAGGACGCGGGCAGTGTCCCCATCGCCTGCCGCAACACCCCCCCGCCGACCTTCGCTCCGCAGCCACCACAAAGCGGCTTCTCCTTCAGAATGTCACGTACCCCGCGCGCCACCTGGCCCGTCGGCGGCGGCACCGCCATCGGCGGCAGATCCTTCAGCTTGTCCATGAAAGCCCGGTCGATCCGGTCCTTCCAGCGCCAGAGCAGAGGGCTGGCCAGCGCGAAACCGAACTTCTCGGCCAGGGCGGCCTTCTCACCGAGTGAGATCAGCTTGAGGTAGTGCTTCTGCGGCCTGAACCGCCGCCGCGCACCGCCCGCCAGAACTGCACGCAGGTTGTGATGCAACACGGGGGCGGCGCGCACCGCAAAGACCCCCGCCTTGGGGCGCGGCGCGAAGGGCATCCATGCGCAGTCACCCACAGCAAAAAGCGCGTCGTCGCCCGCCACCCGCAGGTCAGGCCCGACCTCGATGAACCCGTCCTGCTGCGGCAGGTCGGTTTGCCTGATCCAGTCGTGGGCAAAGGCCCCTGCCGCACCGACGCAGAGCGCCGCCGAAACCGGCTCCTGCGCGGCCAGTTCCACTCTGTCCGCTTCGATCCGCGTCACCTCTGCGTTCAGCCGCAGCGTGACGCCCAGATCCGCCATCGCCCGCGTTATCCTGTGCCGCGCCTGGTCGCCCATGCCGGATATCTGCGGACCGCGTTCGATTACCGTGACCTTCGGCACACAGCCCGCCTCGCGCAGGGCAAAGGCCATCGCCATGGCCAGCTCGCACCCTGCGACCCCAGCGCCGATCACGGCGACTTCCGGCGGCACTTCCCCCGCCGTGATCTGATCCAGAAACACCCGCCACCGCGCAGCATATTTGTCGAGCGGTTTGGCCCCCACGGCGTGGTCGGCAAACCCCGGCAGGTCCATCCGCGCCGTGATGCCGATGTCGATGGAGGCGACGTCGTAGGCTACCGGCCCGCGCCCTTCGAGCATGAATTCCCGCGCGGCGCGGTCGATGCCAACTGCCTTGTCGAGGATCAACCGCGCCCCGGCGTGATGACAAAGGCGCACGAGGTCGATCTCCAACTCGTCGCGCCCGTAATGCCCCGCCACGTGGCCCGGCAGCATGCCGGTGTAAGGAGCGGTCGGCCCCGGATTGATAACCGTCAGCCGCGCGCCCGGTAGCGGCTTCATCCCCCAGCGTTTCAGGACCAGCGCATGGGCGTGCCCGCCCCCGACCAGCACGAGATCGCGCGTCAGCGGTACATCTGTCAGCATGTCGGAGTCTTTCCATCTGGGTCCGGACGCACTTAGCAGCATTGCACTCGGCTTGTCAGCGCCCGACGCTCAGGTCCAGTCCAGCACGACCTTGCCCGATTGCCCGGACTTCATCGCGGCGAACCCCGCCTCGAAGTCATCCACCTTGAAGCGATGCGTGATGATGCGCGAGACGTCGAGCCCGTTTTCCAGCATCGCGATCATCTTGTACCAAGTCTCGAAGATCTCGCGCCCGTAGACGCCCTTGATCGTGATGGCCTTGAAGACGATACGGCTCCAGTCCACGGGGCTCTTTCCCGGCGGAATGCCCAGCATGGCGATGCGCCCCCCCATGGTCATCGCCTCGACCATCTGGTCGAGCGCCCGCTGATTGCCGGACATCTCCAGCCCCACGTCGAAACCCTGCTTCATCTTGAGGCGCGGGATCACGTCGGCCAGGTTCTCCTGCGCCACATTCACCGGCACCACGTCCGGCACCACCTCCTGCGCCAGCGTCAGGCGGTCGGGGTTCACGTCGGTGATCACCACATGCCGCGCCCCCACATGCCGGGCGACGGCTGCGGCCATGATGCCGATGGGGCCAGCGCCCGTGATCAGCACGTCCTCGCCCACCAGATCGAAACTCAGCGCTGTATGCACCGCGTTGCCCAAGGGATCGAGGATCGCACCGATATCGTCGGAAATCTCGTCCGGCAGCTGAACGACGTTGAAGGCTGGGAGGCGCAGGTATTGCGCGAAAGCCCCTTGTTCGTTCACCCCGATCCCCCGCGTGCCGGGGTCCAGGTGGAACTTGCCCGCGCGACTCTGGCGAGAGTTCTTGCCGATCAGATGCCCCTCGCCGGAACAACGCTGTCCGATCTGCAAGCCCTCGACGTCGCGCCCGATCTCCACGATCTCTCCGGCAAATTCGTGGCCCGTGATCATCGGTACCGGCACGGTGGCAGAGGCCCAGTCGTCCCAGTTCCAGATATGGATGTCAGTACCGCAGATACCGGTCTTGTTGATGCGGATCAGCACGTCGTCCGGCCCGATCTCGGGCACCGGGGCGTGCGTCATCCAGAGCCCCTCGCGCGGGTGCAGCTTGCTCAGCGCCTTCATCTCATTGGTCATTTCAACACCCCGCAAGCCTTTCCCGCCACCTCGAACGCCGCCAGCGCCCGGTCCAGTTCTTCCCGCGTCAGTGCCGCGTTCATCTGCGTTCTGATCCGCGCCTGTCCGCGCGGCACCACCGGGAAGAAGAAGCCAGAGACATAGACGCCCTCTTCAAACAACCTTGCCGCCATATCCTGCGCCAGCTGCGCCTCGCCCAGCATGACCGGCACGATGGGGTGTTCGCCGGGGAGCAGGTCGAATCCCAGCTTCTCCAGCCCCGTGCGCCAGTACGCCGTGTTCTCGGACAACCGCGCGCGCAGATCGTCGCCGTCGGCCACCAGTTCCAGCGCCTTGAGGCCCGCCATCACGATAGCGGGGGGCAGCGAGTTGGAGAAGAGGTAGGGCCGCGCTCGCTGACGCAGCAGGTCGATCACGGGCTGGGGTCCTGCGATGTAGCCACCGATCCCGCCGCCAAGCGCCTTGCCCAGCGTGCCGGTCACAATGTCGACGCTGACACCATGGTGCGCGGGCGTGCCTTCGCCCTTCGGCCCCATGAAACCGGTGGCGTGGCAATCGTCGACCATCACCATCGCCTCGTACTCGCGGGCAAGCGCCGTGATCTCCGGCAGATTCGCCAGATAGCCGTCCATACTGAAGACGCCGTCCGTGGCGACCAGAATAAACCGCGCGCCGTCCTCGCGAGCCTGCTTCAACTGCGATTCGAGATCGTCCATGTTGGAGTTGGCATAACGATAGCGCCGCGCCTTGCAGAGGCGGATGCCGTCGATGATCGAGGCATGGTTGAGCGCATCCGACACGATAGCGTCCTCGGCCCCGAAAAGCGGTTCGAACAGCCCGCCGTTGGCGTCGAAACAGGCGGCGAAGAGGATTGAATCGTCCTTGCCGAGGAAGGCCGCCAGCCGTTGTTCCAGTTCACGGTGAATGTCCTGCGTGCCGCAGATGAAGCGGACGGAGGCCATGCCGAACCCCTTGGGGTCCATCGCCGCGCGCGCCGCCTCGATCAGCGCCGGGTGATCCGCCAGCCCGAGGTAGTTGTTGGCGCAAAGGTTGATGACCTCGCGCCCGCCCACGGTGATCTGCCCGCCCTGCGGCGACGTGATCAGCCGCTCGCGTTTCATCATGCCGTCCGCGTCGATCTGGGCCAGCGTTTCGGTGACGTGGTCGAGAAAGCCTTGCGTCATGGTCCGTCCTCCTTCAGCCGGGTGATTCATCAGGTCTGCGCCCGAGCGTCGTCCGATGTCAACATCGGCTCAAGCCGTTGGGTTCTGGCCAAAAACGTAAGGTCGCTGCTGACATTCCCGACGACGCTCCGCATACTGTGCCGAAATCGGAACCGGAGACCAGAATGACCAAAGACATCGTTATCCTCAGCGACGTGCGCACCGCCATTGGCACCTTCGGCGGCGCCCTTGCCGCGACGCCCCCCACAGCGCTGGGGGCGACCGTCGCGCGCGAAGCGATGGCGCGCGCCGGCGTCGAGCCCGGACAGATCGGCCATGTCGTCTTCGGCAACGTGATCAATACCGAACCGCGCGACATGTACCTCAGCCGCGTCGCGGCGCGGGACGCGGGCTTGCCCGACGAGGTGCCCGCGATGAACGTGAACCGGTTATGTGGGTCCGGGGTGCAGGCGATCGTTTCGGCGGTTCAGAACCTGATGCTGGGCGACGCGGATTTCGCGCTCGCAGGCGGTGCCGAGAGCATGTCGCGCGCGCCCTATATCCTGCCGGATGCCCGTTGGGGCCAGAAGATGGGCGACGTGCGCAGTCTCGACATGCTGCTCGGTACTCTGAATTGTCCCTTCGGGACGGGGCACATGGGGATCACGGCGGAGAACGTCGCAAGCGAGCACCATATCAGTCGCGAGGAGCAGGACGCCTTCGCGCTGCAAAGCCAGCAGCGCGCGGCGGCGGCGATCAAGGATGGGCGGTTCAGGGAGCAGATCGTGCCGGTCGAGGTGCGCGTGAAGCGGGACACGGTTGCCTTCGAGGTGGACGAGCATCCCAAGGGCACGAGCGCCGAAGCGCTCGCGGGCCTGCGCCCTGTGTTCCGGAAGGACGGCACGGTGACGGCAGGAAACGCCAGCGGCATCAACGACGGGGCCGCGGCCTTGGTGCTGGCCACGGCGGAGGCGGCCCACGGTGCGGGCCTCAAGCCACGCGCGCGGATCATCGGCTATGCTCACGCGGGCGTGCGGCCCGAGGTCATGGGCATCGGCCCCGTCCCGGCGGTGGAAAAGCTGCTGGCGCGGACCGGGCTGAAGGCCTCCGATTTCGACGTGATCGAGAGCAACGAGGCCTTCGCGTCGCAAGCGCTGGCGGTGTCCAAGAACCTCGGTTTCGATGGCGACCGCGTGAACCCGAATGGCGGGGCCATCGCCTTGGGACACCCGGTAGGGGCGACGGGGGCGATCATCACCGTCAAGGCGCTGCATGAGCTGGAGCGAACGGGCGGGACGAAGGCTCTGATCACCATGTGTATTGGTGGCGGTCAGGGGATTGCGCTGGCTATCGAACGCATCGCTTGAGGCCGATCCCAGGGGGCTTTGCGCCCCCCGGACCCCCGGCAGAGTTTATCTCGCAAAGTGAATGGGGATCAGGTCAGCGCTTCGATCAGGGCGATGAGTGCCAGGGTGAAGGCGGAGCCGAAAGCGGCGGAGACGATGATCCAGCGTTTGCGGGGGCGACGGTCGATGAGGAGTTCCTTGCTCTGGCGCATCAGGGCGGCCTCGACCAGACCGGGCAGCCGTGGGCCGAAGCGGGCGAGCACGCGGGCGGTCTTGCCGAGGTCCGTCAGCACCGCGCGCGGGCCGATGGACTTGCTGATGTAGTCGGTCACGATCGGGCTCGCCACCTCCCAGATGTTGATATGCGGGTTGAGCGAGCGCGCGACCCCCTCCACCACCACCATCGTGCGTTGCAGCAGGATCAGCTCCGTCCGTGTCTCCATCCCGAAGCGTTCCGTCACTTCGAAAAGGTAGGTCAGCAGCCGCGCCATGGAGATGCGGGTGGCGTCCATACCGAAGATCGGCTCACCCACCGCGCGCAGGGCGCGGGCGAATTCGTCGACGTCCTTGTCGGCGGGGACATAGCCGGCCTCGAAATGCACCTGCGCCACGCGCTGGTAGTCCCGCCGGATGAAGCCGAAGAGGATCTCGGCATAGACCCGACGGGTGTATTCGTCGATATGGCCCATGATGCCGAAGTCGTAGGCGATGATATCGCCGTTGGGGGCAACCTTGAGGTTGCCCTGATGCATGTCGGCGTGGAAAAATCCGTCGCGCAGGGCGTGCTGCAGGAAGAGTTGCAGCACCCGCTCGCTCAACGCCACCCGGTCATGGCCCGCCGCATCCAGCGCCGCGTTGTCGCCCATCGGCGCGCCGTCGGCCCAGCCCAGCGTCATCACCCGGCGGGCGGAATGGTTCCATTTGATCGGTGGCAGCTGAAAGCCCGCGTCCTTGGCGGTGTTGGCAGCGAACTCCGAGGCCGAGGCACTTTCCAGCCGCAGGTCCAGTTCCCCCCGCACAACGCCGTCGAAGTGTTCGATTACGTCCATCGGGCGCAGGCGGCGCGAACCGGGGGAAAATAGCTCGACCATCCGGGCCGCGAGATAGAAGGCGTCGATGTCCTTCCGGAATGCCTTTTCGATGCCGGGGCGCAGAACCTTGACGGCAACCTCTTCGCCCGTGTCGGCCATGCGCGCGCGATGCACCTGCGCGATGGAGGCGGCAGCGACGGCATCGCTGAACTCCGAATACATTTCGGCCAGTGGCTGGCCCAGTTCATGTTCGACCTCGGCCTTGGCTACTTCGGTCGGGAACGGCGGCAGCTTGTCCTGCAACACGCGCAACTGCACGGCCAGTTCATCCCCCACCACGTCGGGACGGGTGGACAGGACCTGACCGAACTTGATGTAGGCCGGCCCCAGCGCCGTCAGGGCACGGGTGGCTGGGGGCATGGTCGGATCGCCCGCATAGCCCAGCCACTTGAACGGCAGCCCGAGCGCACGGGCAACGAAGCGCAACGTCGGTGTCGCATCGAAAGCGTCCAGCACCACATTCATCGCGCCCGTGCGTTCCAGCGTGGCGCCGGTGCGGATCAGCCGCCAGATGTTGTGGGGGCCGCGCACCTCAGATCTTCCAGCCGGAGTGCAGGGCAGCGACGCCCATGGTCAGATTGCGGTATTTGGCCTGCCCGAACCCCGCCTCGCGGATCATGCCGAGGAACGTGTCCTGATCCGGGAAGTTGCGGATCGATTCCACGAGGTACTGGTAGCTGTCGCGGTCATTGGCGATGACCTGACCCATCCGCGGGATGACGTTGAAGCTGTAAAGGTCGTAGGCCTTCTGCATCGCAGGGTTCGGCAATTGGCTGAACTCCAGCACCATGAGACGGCCACCGGGGCGCAGCACGCGGTAGGCTTCGGCCAGCGCGTCCTGGGGGCGCGTCACGTTGCGGATGCCGAAGCTGATCGTATAGACGTCGAAGCTGTTGTTCTCAAAGGGCAGCGCCATTGCGTCGCCCACCACCCAGTCAAGGCTGTCGGCCAGATCGGCCGCCTCGGCTCGTTTGCGGCCTTCGGAGAGCATGTTCTCCGTCAGGTCGAGAACCGTCGCATGGCCCGATCCGGCGCGCTTGAGGAACTTGAATGCCACGTCGCCCGTGCCACCCGCCACGTCGAGCAGTTTCTGTCCCGCGCGGGGTGCGAGCCAGTCCATCATTGCCTCTTTCCAAAGGCGGTGGATGCCGAGGCTCATGACGTCGTTCATGACGTCGTACTTGTTCGCCACGCCGGTAAAAAGTGACCGGACCATCCCGGCCTTGTCGTCCTCGCGCACGGTGCGTGCGCCGAAGTGGGTGGTCTTGTCAGTCATGATCCGCGTCCCGATATTGTCAAAAGGCAGATATAGCCTCAGAACACCGGATACAAACTGCCAATTGACGCAGCCCGCTTGCAAGGACGCCCCATGCCCGAACTTCCCGAAGTCGAAACCGTGCGGCGTGGCCTTGCACCGGTGATGGAAGGGGCGGTCATCGCACGCGCCGAGGTGAACCGGCCCGACCTGCGCTGGCCCTTCCCTGAACGCATGGCGGAGCGGCTGTCGGGGCAGCGCGTGACCGGGCTGCGGCGGCGGTCGAAGTACCTGCTGGCCGACCTGGAAAGCGGGGAATCGCTGCTGATCCATCTGGGAATGTCGGGAAGGATGCTGATTTCGGGCGATCCTCTGGGGCAGTTCGTGCATGAGCATCCGATGGCCGAGAAGCACGATCACGTCGTGTTCCATATGGGGCACGGCGCGAGGATAACCTTCAACGATCCGCGCCGCTTCGGGGCGATGGACCTCATGGCGACGTTGGTCGCAGACCAGCACTGGCTGTTGTCGGCGCTCGGCCCCGAACCGCTGGGCAACGCATTCCACGAGAGCCACCTCGTCGCCGCCTTCAAGGGCCGCAACACGCCGGTGAAGTCAGCGCTGCTGGATCAGCGGATCGTCGCGGGGCTGGGCAATATCTATGTCTGCGAGGCGCTTTACCGGGCGGGCATACATCCCGCGCGCAAGGCGGGGCGAATCTCCGCGGTGCGCGTGGCGGCATTGGTGCCAGTCATCCGGCAGGTGCTTGAAGAAGCGATCGCGGCAGGCGGGTCATCGCTGCGGGATTTCCGGCAGGCGGACGGGGAACTGGGGTACTTCCAGCACCGTTTCGATGTATACGGACGCGAGCGGTTGCCCTGCCGGACCCCCGGTTGCCCAGATGTCATCAGAAGAATCGTGCAATCGGGCCGTTCGTCGTTCTACTGTGCGTCCTGTCAAAGATAGCTTGAAACGCCTCGCCCCCGTGATATTCACACCGGTCTGAGCGCAACAAACGAAAGCATTTCAGATGGCTTACGAAACGATCATCGTGGACGTGGAAAATCACGTGGCCCTTGTCACGCTGAACCGCCCCGATGCGCTGAACGCGCTCAACGACCAGTTGATGAGCGAACTGGCCGAGGCGCTCAAGGCGGCACAGGAAAACGAGAAGGTGCGCTGCATCATCATCACGGGGTCGGAGAAGGCTTTCGCCGCTGGTGCCGATATCGCGATGATGCGCGACAAGACATTCGTGGAGGCCTTCGGCGAAGACCTCTTCACCCCCGAAACCGATCAGATCATGCGGGTGCGCAAGCCGATCATCGCTGCCGTATCGGGCTATGCCCTGGGTGGCGGCTGTGAGCTTGCGATGATGTGCGACTTCATCATCTGTTCGGAAAGCGCCAAGTTCGGCCAGCCCGAGATCAACCTCGGCGTCGTCGCGGGCATCGGCGGCACGCAGCGCCTGACGCGGCTGGTGGGCAAGTCCAAGGCGATGGACATGAACCTGACGGGCCGTTTCATGGATGCGGCAGAGGCGGAACGCTCCGGCCTCGTCAGCCGGGTGGTCCCGGTCAAGAAGCTGATGGAAGAGGCGATGGCCGCCGCAAGCAAGATCGCGGAGAAGTCGACCGTCTCCGTCATGGTGGTCAAGGAAGCGGTGAACCGCGCCTACGAAGTGCCGCTGCGCGAAGGGCTGCTCTTTGAACGGCGGATGTTCCACGCGCTCTTCGCCACCGAAGACCAGACCGAAGGCATGTCCGCCTTCCTCGAAAAGCGCGAGGCGCAGTTCCGCGACAAGTGACGGCACTCCCACGCAGGGTTTGCAAAGCGGGTCGGCTTGGACTATAGGCGGCCCCATACATGCGCGTGCAGCCCGCTCTGGCTAGAATCACCACATCGGCAACAAGGCGCCGATCCGGGTTGGCGTCACGCTATCGAAACCGTAACGAAACAACCCGAAGGCTGATCCTCATGGCAAATACACCCCAATCCAAAAAGCGCGCGCGTCAGAACGAAAAGCGTTTTGCGGTCAACAAGGCGCGTCGTTCGCGCATCCGCACTTACCTGCGCAAGGTCGAGGAAGCGATCGCTTCCGGCGATCAGGACGCTGCGTCCACCGCCCTTCAGGCGGCCCAGCCCGAGCTGATGCGCGGCGTGACCAAGGGTGTTTTCCACAAAAACACCGCTTCGCGGAAAATGTCCCGCCTTGCCTCCCGCGTGAAGGCTCTGGGCGCCGCACAAACCGCCTGACTTAATATCGCTGTCTAATCGGTTGAAATGAAAGGCCCCTCCTGCGGGGCCTTTTTTTATTGGCCTGTGGTCTCAAAATCACCCTTAAGATTCTTTTGCCACAATCTCCGAGTCAAGTTGGAAGATGTGTTGAAGCGGACGCCGAGTCCTTGCTACCAAGATCAGGCGATTCAGGTCGCATGGGGGGACAGGCCCTGAGAATCATCGCGCAGACAATGTTCTGACCGGGGCTTTCAGGGACAGACAGACAAACCGCTGCTCGGGTTGTCTGGACGTCTGCGAACGAGGCTTCTGGCTTCTTTGCCCTGTCTGAAAATAGGCGCGGACGATTCCGTTTGGCAATTTCTGTACGTCCTGCGGGACGGGAAAAGCCGATCAGGATCATTCTGTATCAAGGTCCGAAGGACGCGAGCCGGTTTCCCGTGGGGACCGGGATGACGGCTTGCATCCTGATGACGGGGACAAGGGTGTGCTCTGGTACTGCAACCGGTGACACACCCGCAACAAACGAGTTGGGGCAGACTTTTCTATGACGCAGGATCAATGGGGCGAAATCCGACAGCGGCTGCTGAAGACCGTCGGGCAAAACAACTACAAAACCTGGATCGAACCGATCGCGCCGGGAAAGATCGCGGACGGGATTGCCACGCTGCTGGTGCCGACGAACTTTTTCGGCAACTACGTGAGCCAGAACTTCTCTGACTTGATCCTGCACGAGATCAAGTCCGAAGGTGTCGATGTGGCCCGACTGGCATTCACGCTGGCCCCGCAGGCGGCGAACGACTCCGTGAAGCCACCGTTTCGACCCGTGGTGTCGGTCGGCGCCGGCAAGAAGCCGGAAAAGCCCAACCCTCTGCACACCGTCCCGCTGGAGGCGCGTTTCAGCTTCGACAACTTCGTCGTGGGCAAACCCAACGAACTGGCACATGCCGCCGCGCGCCGCGTGGCAGAAGGCGGGCCCGTGACCTTCAATCCGCTTTTCCTTTACGGCGGCGTCGGCCTTGGCAAGACTCACCTGATGCACGCCATCGCGCAGGAACTCAAGCTGCGCAAACCGAACATGAACGTGCTCTACCTCTCGGCGGAGCAGTTCATGTACCGCTTCGTGCAGGCGCTCCGCGACCGCAAGATGATGGATTTCAAGGAGATCTTCCGCTCCGTCGACGTTCTTATGGTCGATGATGTGCAATTCATCGCCGGCAAGGACAGCACGCAGGAAGAGTTCTTCCACACGTTCAACGCACTGGTGGACCAGCACAAGCAGATCATCATCTCCGCCGACCGCGCCCCGGGCGAGATCAAGGATCTTGAGGACCGCGTCAAATCGCGCCTGCAATGTGGGCTGGTCGTGGACCTGCACCCGACCGACTACGAACTGCGGCTGGGGATCCTGCAAAGCAAGGTCGAAGCGCAGCGGCTGACCTATCCCGGTCTGGAAATGGACGATGGTCTGCTCGAATTCCTGGCACTCCGGATCACCTCGAACGTGCGCGTGCTTGAAGGGGCGCTGACCCGGCTTTACGCATTTGCATCTCTGGTGGGTCGGGACATCAGCATGGACCTGACACAGGATTGCCTGGCGGACATCCTGCGCGATTCCGAACGCAAGGTGTCGGTGGAGGAAATCCAGCGCAAGGTGAGCGAACACTACAACATCCGCCTGAGCGACATGATCGGCCCCAAGCGCCTGCGCAGCTATGCCCGGCCCCGTCAGGTCGCCATGTATCTTTGCAAACAGATGACCAGTCGCTCCCTTCCCGAAATCGGCCGCCGCTTCGGCGGGCGCGACCACACGACCGTCATGCACGGCGTGCGGCGGATCGAAGAGCTGAAGCAATCCGACGACCAGATCGCCGAGGACCTGCTGCTGTTGCGCCGCGCGCTGGAATCCTGAGCGACATTTTCGAACCATCTGCGAACGAACGGAGGGGTGCGGTGGCGCCCCTCTTGCATTCAGGCCGACAAAACCACAAAAGTCTTGTGAAACAGACGGAACCGGGGCAGTTTGCCTGTCCCGGCAGTCCTGAGGGAGACCATACATGAAACTCAGCATCGAACGCGCTGCCCTGCTCAAGGCGGTCTCTCAAGCCCAGTCTGTGGTGGAGCGCCGCAACACGATCCCGATCCTCGCGAACGTGTTGATCGAGGCCGAGGGCAGCGATGTCTCCTTCCGCGCCACGGACCTCGATATCGAGGTGGTGGACAAGGTCGGTGCTCAGGTGGAACGCGCAGGAGCCACGACGGTATCGGCAACTCTGCTGCACGAGATCGTGCGCAAGCTACCCGACGGCGCGCTGATCAACCTGACCGCAGACAGCGCCGCCGGCCGGTTGATCGTGGAGGCGGGACGCTCGAACTTCAGCCTTGCGACCCTCCCGCGTGAGGACTTCCCCGTGATGGCCTCCTCCGAATATGCCTCCAATTTCAGCGTCGCGGCTCCTGTGCTGCGGCGGCTCTTCGACAAGTCGAAGTTCGCCATCTCGACCGAGGAAACGCGCTATTACCTCAACGGTGTCTACATGCACGTCTCCGATGGCGAGAGCGGCAAGGTGCTGCGATGCGTCGCGACTGACGGACATCGGCTGGCCCGGATCGACGCCGATCTGCCCGAAGGGGCAGCGGAAATGCCCGGGGTGATCGTGCCGCGCAAGACCGTGGGCGAGCTGCGCAAGCTGCTGGAAGACGACGACGCCAAGATCGCGGTGTCGGTTTCCGAGACCAAGATCCGCTTTGCAACCTCCGAGATCACACTGACCTCCAAGGTCATTGACGGGACCTTCCCCGACTACACCCGCGTCATTCCGCAAGGCAATACCCGCAGGATGGAAGTGGATGCCAAGGATTTCGCCATGGCGGTGGACCGTGTGGCGACTGTCAGCTCCGAACGCTCCCGCGCCGTGAAGCTGCAACTCGACGAAGACCGCCTGATCCTTTCCGTCAATGCCCCCGACAGCGGCGCGGCGGAGGAAGAGCTTGCCGTAGCCTATGCCGATGAACGCCTTGAGATCGGGTTCAACGCGAAATACCTGCTGGAGATCGCGAGCCAGGTCGACCGCGAGAATGCGGTGTTCCTGTTCAATTCCTCAGGCGACCCGACGCTGATGCGCGAAGGCAACGACATGTCGGCGGTCTATGTCGTCATGCCGATGCGTGTGTGACGCGCCGGAATTTTTTGAAAATTCCGGGCCGTTTTCTTTCAAAGAAAACGATGCCATCCGATGGGTAGCCTGCACCTCTCCAACCTGACCCTCTCCCATTTCCGCTCGCACAAGCGCGCGGTCATCGACGTCGACGCGCGCCCCGTGGCGATCCACGGGCCCAACGGGGCGGGCAAGACCAGCATTCTCGAAGCTGTGTCTCTGATGTCGCCCGGCCGCGGTCTGCGCCACGCGAGCGCGGAGGACATGACGCGACGGCCGGAAGCAGTTGGCTGGAAACTGACGGCGCTGCTCCATTCGCTCCACATGGTACACGAGTTGGAGATTTGGTCCGAAGGCGGTGCCGCGCGGCAAGTGCGCATCGACGGCAAGGCAGCGCCCCAGACGGCGCTTGCGCGCGTCGCACGGGTGCTCTGGCTGATCCCGGCGATGGACCGGCTCTGGATTGAAGGGGCTGAGGGGCGGCGGCGGTTTCTCGACCGGCTCACGCTCAGCTTCCTGCCCGATCACGCGGAGGTCTCCCTTGGCTACGACAAGGCGATGCGCGAGCGGAACCGGCTGCTCAAGGACATGGTGCGCGAACCGGCGTGGTACGCGGCGCTGGAGGCGCGCATGGCAGAGACAGGGGCCGCGATACACGCCAACCGGATGGCGGCGCTTGCCCTGATCGCAGGGGCTCAGGAGAACGCGGAAACCGCCTTTCCCACCGCCACGCTCGAATTGCAGTGCGACATGCCTGCCGAGGTGGAAACCCTGCGTCAGACGCTTGCCGACAACCGGATGCGGGACCTGTCTGCCGGACGCACCCTGATCGGGCCCCACCGGGCGGATCTCTATGGTGTTTACACCGCCAAGGACGTGCCGGCGAAGGATTGCTCCACCGGGGAGCAGAAGGCATTGCTGGTCTCGTTGATCCTCGCCAATGCACGGGCACTTTCGCAAGACTTCGGCGCGCCGCCAATCCTGTTGCTGGACGAAATTGCCGCTCATCTGGATGCCAGCCGCCGCGCGGCGCTCTACGACGAGATCGGGGCTCTCGGCGCGCAAGCCTGGATGACCGGCACGGGGGCGGAGCTTTTCGCGGAGTTGGGCGCGCGGGCGCAAACGCTGCACGTGACCGAAACGGAAGGCGTTTCGAACGTGGAGGCCGTGACATGACCATCACCCTGCCCGATCTGCTGCTCTACTGCGGGGCGCTGGTGATCCTCTTCATCACCCCCGGCCCGGTCTGGCTGGCGATGATGGCCCGCGCGCTGTCGGGCGGTTTCCGGGCCGCCTGGCCGCTGGCGCTGGGGGTGTCAGTGGGCGACATGCTCTGGCCGCTGGTGGCGGTGCTGGGGATCAGCTGGATCCTGTCGGTTTTCGACGTCTTCATGGCCGTCCTGCGCTGGATCGCCTGCGGCGTCTTCCTTGTCATGGGCGGTCTGCTGATCGCGCATGCCGACGCCAGGATCGACCGTGACAGCCGCCTGACCCGCCCCGGCATGTGGTCCGGTTTCATGGCGGGCATCATCGCCATTCTGGGCAATCCCAAGGCCGTTCTGTTTTATATGGGAGTGCTGCCGGGCTTCTTCGACCTGCGCCAGATCACCGCCGCCGATGTCGCCGCGATCGTCACCGTTTCGGTTGCCATCCCGCTGATCGGCAACCTCGCCCTTGCCGCTTTCGTGGGCCGCCTCCGGGCGTTGATCACCGCTCCCGCGACGTTGCGGCGGATCAATCTGACGTCCGGGATATTGCTGATTCTGGTGGGCCTGCTGATCCCTTTCGTCTGACACAAAATCTTGTGCCAATTGCGTGACAGTCTGGTCAAAAACCACTATAAATCGGTGAAATTACAAGGATAGATCCGCATGGCCGCGAACGAGCAGGCATCACAGGAATACGGCGCAGATTCCATCAAGGTTCTCAAGGGGTTGGAGGCCGTCCGCAAACGTCCGGGGATGTACATCGGCGACACGGACGATGGGTCGGGTCTGCACCACATGGTCTACGAGGTCGTGGACAACGGCATTGACGAGGCGCTGGCCGGTCATGCGGACGCGGTGACGGTGACAATCCACGAGGATTCCTCGATTTCCGTACACGATAACGGGCGCGGCATTCCCGTCGGCATCCACGAAGGCGAAGGCGTCTCGGCGGCCGAGGTCATCATGACCCAGCTGCACGCGGGCGGTAAGTTCGACAGCAATTCCTACAAGGTCTCGGGCGGCCTGCACGGCGTCGGCGTATCCGTCGTCAACGCGCTGTCGGACTGGCTGGAGTTGCGCATCTGGCGCGAGGGCAAGGAACACGTCGCGCGCTTCGAGGGGGGATTCACCAAGGAATCGCTCAGCATCGTCGGCCCGACCGACAAGACCGGCACCGAAGTGCGCTTCATGGCCTCCACCAACACCTTCTCGAACCTCGAATACAGCTTCGAGACGCTAGAAAAGCGCCTGCGCGAACTGGCCTTCCTGAACTCCGGCGTGCGCATCATCCTGCGCGACGAGCGCCCGACAGAGCCGCTCCAGACAGAGCTTTTCTACGATGGAGGCGTGAAGGAGTTCGTGAAGTACCTCGACCGGCACAAGTCCTCGGTCATGCCCGAACCCATCTTCATCACCGGAGAGAAGGACGACATCGGAGTGGAGGTCGCGATGTGGTGGAACGACAGCTACCATGAGAACGTCCTGCCCTTCACCAACAACATCCCGCAGCGCGACGGCGGCACGCATATGGCGGGCTTCCGCGGCGCGCTGACCCGGACGATCAACAACTACGCGCAGTCCTCGGGCATCGCGAAAAAGGAAAAGGTCACCTTCACCGGCGACGACGCCCGTGAGGGGTTGACCTGCGTGCTGTCAGTCAAGGTGCCGGACCCCAAGTTCAGCAGCCAGACGAAGGACAAGCTGGTGAGTTCCGAAGTGCGCCCCGCAGTCGAGGGCCTTGTGAACGAGAAGCTGGCCGAGTGGTTCGAGGAAAACCCCACAGAGGCGCGTATCGTCGTCGGCAAGATCATCGAAGCGGCCCATGCCCGCGAAGCCGCGCGCAAGGCGCGGGACCTCACACGCCGCAAGACGGCGATGGACGTGAACTTCCTCGCAGGGAAACTCAAGGATTGCTCGGAAAAGGACCCCTCCAAGACCGAAGTCTTCCTCGTCGAGGGTGACTCCGCCGGTGGCTCGGCCCAGACGGGTCGGGACCGGCAGACGCAGGCGATTCTGCCGCTCAAGGGAAAGATCCTCAACGTCGAGCGTGCCCGCTTCGACCGGATGCTGGGCAGCCAGGAGATCGGCAACCTCGTCATGGCGCTGGGGACGGGCATCGGGCGCGACGAGTTCAACCTGAGCAAGCTGCGCTACCACAAGATCGTCATCATGACCGACGCCGACGTGGACGGCGCGCACATCCGCACGCTGCTGCTGACCTTCTTCTACCGCCAGATGCCGCAGTTGATCGAACACGGGCACCTCTATATCGCGCAACCGCCGCTCTACAAGGTGACGCGCGGCAAGTCGGAGGTCTACCTCAAGGATCAGGCGGCGATGGAGGAGTATCTGGTCGCGCAAGGCATCGATGGCGCAATGCTGCGTCAGGGCAACGGCGAAGAGATCGCAGGCTCGGACCTTGCCCGCGTGGTCGACCTCGCGCGCCAGATGCGGCGTGTGCTGGAGGCTTTCCCGACCCATTATCCCCGCCACATCCTGGAACAGGCCGCCATTGCGGGTGCCTTCGTGCCCGGTGCCGTGGACCGTGACCTTCAGGCCGTGGCCGACAAGGTGGCAGTCCGCCTGAACCTGATTGCGCTGGAATACGAACGCGGCTGGCAGGGTCGGATCACGCAGGACCACGGCATCCGCCTCGCCCGCATCCTGCGCGGCGTCGAAGAGGTCCGCACGCTGGACGGCAAGCTCTTGCGCTCTGGCGATGCGAAGCGTTCAGGCTCCTTCACCCAGCATCTGCAAGAGGTCTACGACCTGCCCGCCGTACTGGTCCGCAAGGACCGGACGCAGATGATCCACGGCCCGATGGACCTGCTGGATGCAATCCTGACCGAAGGCGAGAAGGGCCTGTCGCTGCAGCGCTACAAGGGTCTGGGCGAAATGAACCCCGAACAGCTTTGGGAAACCACGCTGGACCCGGACGCGCGCACCTTGTTGCAGGTCAGGGTGGACGACATGGCCGAGGCGGACGACCTCTTTACCAAGCTGATGGGCGACGTGGTGGAGCCGCGCCGCGAGTTCATCCAGCAGAACGCACTGAACGTCGAGCATCTCGATTTTTGATGAATTGCAGGCATCCATAGACTTTCGGGAAACACTTGAAACACAAAGCACCGCTTTTCGCGTCTGAACCGAGGGCAAAAGGCAAAGACCACGTAAGTCAGGTGTTTCCCGAAACGACCTGAATCGCGGAAATTTTGGAGAATATCATGGCGCAGAAAGCCACCATC
>JBBSJO010000008.1:0-44611 GCA_038257185.1 Rhodobacterales bacterium
ATCGAAATTCGCCCGCGCGTCCGGGTCGCCCTGACTGCCTGCCAGATCGAAGGCCTCGAGGGCTGCAGCATGGCGACCTCTGCTGGTTTCGGCGTTGCCCAGATTGTAGAAGTCCCGCGCCTCGTCAAACGCAGCAGCAGCCGCATCGTAGTTTCCGGCCCGGTAGAACGCCACGCCGCGCCAATTCGGATCGTTCAGCACCCGCGCCGCCAGTCCCGGCAGGCCCGCCGCCAGCAGAAGCCGCCCGAAGGGTGCTGCCCCGCCCATCGCAACGGAAAAGGCAAATGCCGCGACTGCGATCAGCGCGAGCACCCTCATGCGACTTCCCGCCGGAAAAGCAGCAGCAGGGGGACCAGCGCCAGCATCAGAACCCACCGCCCCATGTCACGCCAGTAGGGCAACGGATGCGTCTGCGCCTCCAGCCGGGGGCGTGCATCCTGTTGCAACCAGTCCGCCAAGCTATCTGTCTGGTCGAGGGTGAAGACAGTGCCCTCCCCGACCGCCGCGTGGATCGCGAATTCAGGGCCGGGACCCGACAGGGAGACCAGCGACAGCCGCGCGCCCTGCCGGGCGATGGCCGCCGTCGCCCGCAAGCTGTCGGGCCCCAGACCGTCGCCATCGGTGAAGATAATCACATCGCCCGCGATGACCTCGGCCGTGTCCAGCAGTCCCGCCGCAAGATCGAGCGCGCGTTCAGGGCGCGACCCCACATCCGGAACGGTTTCGGCTGTAATCAGCGACAGGGTCTGCCCCAGTTGCAGGTGATCCAGCGTCATGTCAGTGGCGACATAGGCGTCGCCCGCATAGACGATCAATCCGCCCGGGCGTGTGCCGAGGGCCGAAAGCCCGAAACGCCCCATGGCCAGCATCTGCGGCCAGCGCGGGTCGTCGGTGACGCTTTGCGAGGTATCGAGAACGAAGAGCACACCGTCGAGGTTGCGAAACGACAGGGCGTCGCGGCGCTGGACCGCCGGTCCCGTCAGAGCCAGCACGATCAACGCGAGCGCGGCCAGCAATGACATCGCCGGTGCCCGCCCGGTGGTGCGGCCGACGCGCCCGAGGGCGATCATCGCCTGCAGAAGCGCCGGGTCCGCGGACCTTTGCCAGTCGCCCAGACCGCTCTTGCGGCCCAGCAACCACCAGCCAAAGACCGCCAGCACAGGCAGCGCCAGCAACCACCATGGCCGCAAAAGCGTCACCTCGAACCCGCTCATGTCAGGTCCTTCCAACCCAGCCAGACAGCGAGCAACGCCGCCAGTGCCGCAGGCCAGGGCCAGTCGTCGCGATAGACCTCGGCGGCGAGCCCGTCACTTTCGGTGGCCTCCAACCGGTCCAGCGCCCGAGTGACCTCGATCAGATCTTCCGTTGTCCGGACGCGAAAGCTGCTGCCCCCCGAGATGTCGGAAATCGCCTGCAACGTCGCGGCATCGACCACCCCGTTCTCGCCCTCCTCCGCGACGCTCAGATCGCGTGGACCCAGTGCGATGGTATGCACGCGCACGCCCATGCTCGCGGCCAGCCCAGCCACGCCGCGCGGGTTGGTGGCGCCTGCATTGTTCACACCGTCAGACAGCAGGATCACCACACGCGTCGCGGCGGTGCTGTCCTTCATCCGCTTCAGCGCCAGCCCCAGACCGTCCGAGATGTTGGTGGCACGTCCCGAAATGCCGATAGTCGCTTCTTCGATCCGCTGCGCGACCGATGCAGTGTCGAAGGTGAAGGGACTGGCGAAATAGGCCTCGGACCCGAAGACGACCAGCGCCACCCGGTCACCCCCCCTGCGCCGTGCGAAATCGGCGCCGACGGTGGTGACGGCCTCAAGCCGGGTCACGGGGCGGCCATCGAGGGTGAAGTCATCGCGCACCATCGACCCCGACAGGTCGAGCACGATCGCCAGATCGCGCCCCGTGACCTTGAGAGCCGATACCGGTGCCAGATCGCGCGGCCCGGCCAGTGCCACGATCAGCAGCAACCAGATGAGCCACATCGCCCCGATGCGTGTCCGTCCGCCCATCCCCTGCCCCGCGCCCGCAGCGATCAGCGCGGTACCGATCCGGTCCGGCAACAGCAACGCACCGCCAGACATCGGCGCCGCCCCGAACAGCCGCAATGCAAGCAACGGCAGGGGCAACAGGAGCAGCATCCATGGATCGGCAAGGTCAAACAAGGCGGGCCACCTCCGCTTCCAGCGCGGCCATCTCCAGACCTGCATCGGGTCGGTAGAGGCGACCCCTGAGCGTCGCATAGCGTTCCGGCGCGTGGGTCCGCAGGATGTGCAGCAACGCGCTGCGCCGGTCCGGGATTGCATTTGCGGAGAGGGCTGCCACTTCTTCGGCCAGACTTGGCGGCACCTCGCGTCGCTGCCGCACGCTCAGCAGGCGCAGCACCCCGGCGATGACGAGAGCCGCACAGGCCGCGACCGCCACGACTGCCGCTGCCTCTGCCAGCGCGCCACCTGCCGCGACTTCGGGCAGATGAATGTCGAGCAGGCTGTCCAGCATGGCCTGTTCGCTCATCGCCCGGTCTGTCACGCCGCGCGCCCTGTGGGAAAGACCGCGCCCAGTCGGCGGGCCATGTCCTCGATGCTGGCACCGGCATCCAGCACAAGCGCCGACCGCCCCGCGACTTGGGCCAGGGGGTCGTCCGTGCCCGGCCCGGCCCCGCCGGATCGCAGCCTCAGGCGGCGCCCGTCCCCCAACCGAACCGGATAACGCCCGCGCGGCAGCTTCATCGCTGCAGCGTCAGTCATCAGGATCAGCCGAGGCGTGCGGCGCCGGGCCAATGCGTTCAGCCGGTCGGCAAGGCCCTCCCCCGGCACGTCGAACCCCGATGCGATCACCACCTCGGCCCCCGATGGCACCAGCCGGTCGGTCCGGGACAGACCGACGTCCAGCGCCGGGTCGTCGCGCTCTCCACCCGCCATCGCGACCAACGCCTGCCCGTGCGCCTCGACCAGCCCGCCGATGACGTCAAGCATTCCCCGCGTCCGACCCCGGGGCGGCAGCACGAAAGGCGCGCCGGGACCCAGCACCAGGAGGCCCACGCGACCGCCGCTTTCGACGACATCCCAACCGATCAGCGTCAACGCCTCGGCAGCGGCGACAGACCGGAAGGCACGACGCAGCCCCCAGAACATCGCAGGCCGGAAATCGGCGACCAGCAGAGTCACCCGGTCACGCTCCTCCTGAAACTGCCGCACGTGCAGAACCCCGGTCCGCGCCGTGGTGCCTCTGTCCAGATGGCGCAGGTCGTCGCCGGGCACGTATACGCGCATGTCCGCGACCTCCAGCCCCTGCCCCTTGCGCCGTGTGGTATAGCCGCCCGGAAGGGCTGCCAGCCTTGATGGCGTGTCGATGTTCAGCGCGATCCGTCGCAGTGCGATCAGCCTGTCGGATGCAAGCGTCACACCCGGAGCGGACAGCGCCTGGCTCATAGTGGCTCGACCTGGGTCAGGATGTCCTGAACGATGGCGCGTGCGCGCCGCCCGTCCGCCACGGCGCGCCAGGTCAGCACCATCCGGTGCGCCAGCGCGTCAGGTGCCAGCGCCACCACGTCTTCGGGCAGCGCGAAATCGCGCCCATGCAGGAACGCCCGTGCCCGGGCGGCACTGGCCAGCGCCAGCGACCCGCGCGGCGATACGGCATGCTCGATCTCCGCAGCCAGCGGACCGTCGCGCGTGGCCATCACCAACCGCACGATGAAATCCCGCAATTCGGGGGCCAGATGCACCGCCTTGACCCGCGCCCGCGCCAGATGGATGTCGCTCAGCGACATCGGCAGAACCGGGCGGGTCGCCTCGGCGCCTTCCGCCTCGACCAGATCGAGTATGCGTCTTTCGGTTTCCGCCCCCGGCAATTTCAGGACGATGTGCAGCAGAAAACGGTCAAGCTGCGCCTCGGGCAACGGAAAGGTGCCGTCATGTTCGATCGGGTTCTGGGTCGCGATCACGAGAAACGGATCAGGCAGCGGGTGGGTCTCGTTCCCCGCCGTGACCTGATGCTCCGCCATCGCCTCCAGCAGGGCCGACTGCACCTTGGGCGGGGCGCGGTTGATCTCGTCCACCAGTACCAGATTGTTGAACACCGGACCACGGACAAATTCGAACGTGCCTTCCTGCGGGCGGTAAACCGGCGTTCCCGTCAGGTCCGATGGCATCAGATCGGGGGTGCACTGGATGCGCGCGAAACTGCCCGCTACCGCGCCCGCCAGCAGCTTTGCGGCGCGCGTCTTGGCCAGACCCGGCGGCCCCTCGACCAGCAGATGCCCGTCGGCCAACAGGGCCACCAGCAGCCGTTCGATCAGGTCATCATGTCCGATCAGCCCCTCGGCCAGACGCTGGCGCAAAGCCGCGACATCGCGCAATGCATGGTGTGTCATGGTGTCCATCCGTCCGCCCTCCGCGCAGGTGCCACCGTAGACCGCATGGGGAGTGCCCGCAAATACACCCTAAAGTCTTAACTGCCCGGATCAGTCCGGGGCCCGCTCGCAGGACGGCGCCATGATGGCCGCGTATCGCGGGTCGGCAAGCGTCGCCCCGGCGTCCTTCAGCAAGGTGTCGTAGGCGCCCTCGATGTAGCCCAGAAACGCGGGATCGGTCGTCTCGGCCATCGGCGCGCGTGCCACGGCATAGAGCATCAGCACGTCGAAGGCGCAAAGCCCCGTGGGGTTCGTCCGCACCATGCCGCGCATGAAATCGACTGACTCCCACCTGAAGCGGCGCAGGTCCATCGGCACCTCTTGCAGCTTGGACTGAAACGGTTTCCCCGTGTCGAACATCAGGATATCCATGCCGAAGGTGAAGGACTGGAACAACTCCTCGATCAGGATCGAGCGGTAGAAGATCCTCTCCAGCGCCGTCAGGTGTGCGGTCGATGCCTGTTTGACCATGATATGCGTCCCCTGCCCACGCCTGCCGAAGAAGGTCTGCCCCATGGCCGGTCCGGTGGCGAAATAGCTGCGATGGCCCGGAAGCCCCAGGTCATGTGCGTCGGAGAGCCAGTTCAGGTCGTCCGACAGGTCGCGGTGCGGCGGCACGCCGGAAAACAGGCGCAGCATCACCGTGCGGCCGGTGCCACACATTCGCGCCTGCGCACCCGCGTAGCGCATGGTCAGCGGCTTGCCGAAAATCTCGAATATGAGACCGCGAAAGGCGGTGAGGGTTTCGAGCGAAAGCGAGTCGGGTCTTTCGCCGACAAGGCAAAGGCTGGCCCCCGCCAGACTGCGGCCGTTGATCTGCACCGGGATCGACATGTCGCGTCCCACCATCGTGGTGCGCAACCGATAGTTCCAGCCTTGGCGCGCAAGGTCCAGAAAGCTCTGCCGCTGGTCCGCCGCAAGCGGCGGGGCCAGCCAGACGGCGACCATCAGCGCGAGCGTAAGGAACCGCATGGAACATCCCCTTCCGGACGTCCATCCTAGCCTGCACGGGCCGGAGCGTCCACGCCGGCGCCGCGACGCCCCGGTGTTACTCTGCCGGTTCAGAGGTCTTGCCGGGGGCCACGCGGTAGACCAGCGGCGCATCGGCACGTGCCGCATGGGCATCGGCCTGCACCTGAAGCGCGCCGTGATGGGGTGATTTGATGCACACTGGATCGGTAGCGGCAGGGTCTCCGAGAATGGCCATAGCCTGACACCGGCAACCGCCGAAGTCGACCGTCTTGCGCTCGCAGCTCGCGCAGGGCTCACGCATCCAGTCGGTGCCGCGATAGGCATTGAAGGCGGCACCTTCATACCAGATCTCGGCAAGCGCGCGGTCCTTTACATTGTCGAAGGTCAGATGCGGGATCGATTGCGCTGCATGACAGGGCAGCACGGTGCCGTCCGGCGTGACGTTCAGGCCCGAGGTGCCCCAGCCGCCCATGCAGCGCTTGGGGTAATCCTCGTGATAATCCGCCGGCACGTAGTCGATGACCAGCTTGCCTTTCAGCGCCTTTCGGGCCTGCGCCACGATGGCCGTCGCCTCCCGGGCCTGCTCGCGCGTCGGCATCAGCGCATCGCGGTTTTTCAGCGCCCAGCCGTGGAACTGGACCGTTGCGACTTCGATCCGCCGCGCGCCCATCTCCTGCGCCATCTCCAGCGCGCGGGGCAGCTGGTGCAGATTGCGCCGGTGCAGCACCGCGTTGAGCGTGAGCGGAAAGCCGATCCTGCCGATCCATTCCGCGACCTGCATCTTGCGCGCGAACCCGCCCTTGTAGCCGCCGATCTCGTCTGCCATCTCCGGGTTGGTGCCTTGAAGGCTCAGCTGCACGTGATCCAGTCCTGCCGCGTCCAGCGCCGCCAGTCGTTTTTCGGTCAGGCCGATGCCGGAGGTGATGAGATTGGTGTAAAGCCCCACATCCCGCGCCGCGGCGACCAGTTCGACGATATCGCGCCTCGAGGCAGGCTCGCCCCCCGAAAGGTGTAGTTGCAGCACCCCGAGTGCCGCTGCCTCCTTGAATACGCGCGCCCAGGTGCCGGTATCCAGTTCCGCGTCCAGCCCGGCCATCTGCACCGGGTTGGAACAATAGGGGCAGGACAGCGGACACCGATAGGTCAGCTCTGCCAGCATGGCAATGGGTGGCGGGACCGTCATGGCGCCATCTCCAGAAACCGTCGGCCCCGCAACGCCGCGAGAAACCCTGCCGAGTCGCTTTCGATCTGTTCCTGCGGTGCGTTGAATTTCGCCGCGAGCGCTGCCGTGATCTCGCCAAAGCTGCGCAGACCGTCGACTTCCGTCAGGATGGCATGCCCGACCGCATCGAGCATGATCGCCCGTTCCGGGGCGAGCAGCACCCATGCATCGCGCACCTTGTCGTGGTGCAGACGCACGCCGCGCGGCAGGACGGGAATATCGGTCTGTTGCATCTCAGGACGCCTGCCGCAGCATCAGGCCTTCGCCGGGCTGCCATGCTCCCGGCGGGATGCGGCCCGGCACGACATAGGCCGCAGAAAGTGCGTCGAGCTGCGACCAGAGCACGTCCGTCTTGAACATCAACGCCTCTGCCGCCGCATCCTGCCTCTCGGCTGTATCGGCATGGTCCAGCACCCACGAGAGGCCAAAGGCGACGTCCTTGGGGGCCTCCTTCAGGCGGTTCCGGAAATAGGACAGCGCGGAATCGTCGGCGAAATCGTAGTTCTTCAGCAGCCCTTCGATCCGGTTGGCGTGAATCTTGGGTGCGAAAAGTTCGGTCAGGGATGCCGCGACCGCCTCCAGCAAGGTCTTCTCGCGCACGAAGCGCACATAGGCATCGACGGCAAAGCGCGTCGCGGGCAGCACGCCCCGGCGGGAGGCCACGTAATCGGGGTCCAGGCCCACAGCCGTCGCCAGCCGCAGCCAGCGCTTGATGCCGCCCTCGTTGGTGTCGGTGCCGTCGTGATCCTCGATCCGGCTGCGCCACTGGCGCCGCAGGGCGGAGTCTTCCACCCGGCTCATGAAGGCCGCGTCCTTCATCGGGATCGAATGTTGGTAATAGTAACGGTTGATCACCCAGGCGCGCACCTGATCGGGCGTGCAGTCGCCGCCGTGCAGCCGGTCGTGGAACGGATGCAGGTCGTGGTAGCGCTCCGCCCCGATCTGGCGCAGCCGCGCTTCGAACTCCTCGCGTGTCTGTGTCATAGCGAAATCTCCATGCCGTCCTGCCCGATGATCCACCCTGCGGATTCTGCTTCAGACCTTTCGCGCGAGGATGGTCTGAGGACCGGGTTGGTATTGTTCATGTGCACAAAGACCTTGCGCGGGATGTCAAAATCTTCAAGCGCAGCAATCGAGCCTTCCGGACCGCTCATCGACATGTGCCCCATGCGTCTGCCTGTCTTCGTGCCCAACCCCGCGCGCACCATCTCGTCATCGGCCCAGAGTGTGCCGTCGAAGAACAGCACACCCGCCCCCGCAAGTCTGCCGCGCAGATCGTCGTTCATCAGCGCGCAACCGGGGATGTAGAAGGCCGTCTTGCCTGACGCCTCCAGCATGACCCCTACCGTCTGCTCCCCGATCAGGTCGGTCTCCACCGTCTCGCCTTCCAGATAGAGCGGCACCTTGCCCGGAACCGCAAACAGCGTCGCCGTCAGTGCAGGCACCAGTTCAAAGGGCTGGCCGAGCGCAATCGTCTCGCGCGGGACAACCTTGGCGTTGAGCGCGTCGAACATCGGATTCCGAGCCAGCACATCGTGAATGCCCGCAGTGGCAAAAAGGGTGAAGGGTTGCATTTCGCGCAAGGTCAACAGGCCCGCCACATGGTCGATATCGCCATTCGTCACCAGAACGGACGCCAGCGGCAACGCGCGCAGCCCTGTCGGATGAAGGGCGGCAGTCGCGGCCAGTTGCTGTCGGATATCGGGCGAGGCGTTCAGGACGGCCCATGAGGAACCATCCGCTGTCACGGCGAGCGAGGATTGCGTCTGTGAAGGGATCGCCCCGGCACGGGCCAGATTGCAGTTTTCACAACCGCAATTCCACTGGGGCAACCCACCGCCTGCGGCAGCCCCCAGAATATACGCGCGAAATGTCACCTAAGGCACCCCGCGCGTCAAGGTTTTCAGAACAGGTCTTCGCGCTCTTCGTCGCTGTCCGGTCCGTACATGTTGATTTCCATACCGCACTCGATTTCGCGCATGATGGGCTTGGTCCAGGCCATGGTTCTCTCCTCGGGGTTAAGGCTTTTGTGGATACACCCTCGCAGACAGCACCGCGTCAGGCGATTCTTAATTCCTAAGAGGCACCGCGACTTTGGTCGGGGGTCAGCCGCTCACCAGCACCGGGGGAATGCCGGAGATGCAGAAGCCACGGTTGCGCAGGGTCTTGATTTCAAACCCGAAATCACCACCCCCCAGCTTGCGGCGAAGGTAGCCGATATAGACATCCACGACGTTTTCGTTACCCGACCCTTCCGCCGCCCAAAGCGCATCGAAGATGTCGCCGCGCGGTTTGGGGTCTTCGGGCGCATCCATGAGCAGAAGCAGCAGGTCGCACTCCCGCTCTGTCAGTGTCACGCTGGCCTGATCGGTCCGAAGGCTGCGCGAGGCCCGCATCAGGCGCGCGGGGGTGCGATGCACGATCGCGCGATGCACCTGGACCCGCAGGCGCGCGACAAGCTCGTCGAAGTGGAAGGGCTTTACCACATAGTCATCCGCCCCCGCCTCAAGACCTGCGGCGCGGTGTTCGACATCAGACAGGGCGGAGAGCATCAGGATCGGCAGAATGACACCCGCGGCGCGCGCTTCGCGCACCAGATCGACACCTGAATCCGCACCCAGCATCACATCTATGATCGCACCGGCGAAACCCTCCGACTTGAGCCGCGCGAGCGCCCGGTCGGCACGGTTTTCCGGGCTCGCGTCGAAGCCGTGCAGCGCCAGCCCGCGCGCGAGCGCGGAGGTGATCTCAGGATCGTCATCCACAATCAGAAGTCGCGCCGTCATGGGGATGTCCTATCCTCTCGCAACGGGCAGGCAAACAGCGATCTTGGTCCCGGTTCCGGCGCCGATGGTCTCCGCTGGCGGCGGTGGGCTGACCAGCGCGATCCGGCCCCCCATCTCCTCGACAACCCAGCGGGCCAGCGCCAGCCCCACGCCAAACCCCTGCCCCGATGTGGCGGAATTGCCCTGAACAAAGCGGTCGAACACGCGGATCTGGTCGGCCGCGGCAATGCCCGGACCGTTGTCCGTCAGCGCAATGCCCGCCAGATCGCCCGCCGATGCCGGTTTTATCTGCAATTTTCCACCCTCACGGGCGTGGCGGATGGTATTGCGGATCAGCCCGACGATCACCTGCCGTAGCCAGTTCGGATCGGCCATCACCACGGCATGCTCGAAAGGCATCACCGTCAGCGTCATCCCCGCATTGTCCAGTTCGGCACGGACCTCCTGCGCGATGGTAGCGATCAGGGGCGGCAGAGGCACGGATACGCACTCCAGGGCAAGCTGTCCGGATTCGGACCGCGCCAGCCGCAGCAGATCGTCGATCCGCTTGTTCAGCCGCTCTGCCCGCGCCTCTATCGTGGCAAAGGCGGCGTCGGCCTCGGGCGTCTCCTTGCGCCCGATCTGCGCCTCCATCAGGATGACCGTCAGCGGGGTGCGCAACTCGTGGCTGATATCGGCAAAGAACCGGCGGCGGTCCCCGTCGATCTGCGCCAGCGTGGTGTTGGCGCTGCGCAGGGCCTCGGTCCGTTCGGCGATCGTCGCTTCCAGATGCTGCTCGCGCGCCTGCACACGGTCGCGGCGCCGGGCAAGGGCTGTGGCCATCCTGTTGGTCTCGTCCGCGATCAGGCCGATCTCGTCGCGCTGGCCCACCGGCAGGCTGACGGCAAAATCCTCTTGCCCGATGCGGTGCGCTGCACCGCGCAGGGCATCCAGCCGCCGAAACTGCGGCCGCACCAGCAACGCATAGAACAGCGCGACCGCCAGAATCGCTGTGCCCGCGATGACAAGGGCGGCAAGTACAAGCCTTTCCCGCAGGGCCCCGATGCCCGCGAGGATCTGGTTGCGAAACATCACCTCGGTGTTGACCGCCTGCCCCAGCAAGGGATCGAAGCTGCTGGCGAAACTGTCGATATGGGCGCGCAGAAGCGTCGCGTCGCCGGTCTGTGTCGCAAGCCCTCTGACCGTCTGGTCCAGCAGCGCCTGCATGCGCGCCAGCCCCAGCGACTGGGTGCCATAACGCGATTGCTCGTCGATCCCCAGATCGTGGGCGGTCTCCACCGCGACCTTCACATCAGACTGCAGAACCCCGAACGTGCGGCGCAGTTGATCGGCCACCGGCTCGATCCGCTCCATGCGGGTCGCCATGGGCAGCCCGGTCTGCACCGCCTCCGTCGCGACAACCAGCAACGTCGACGCCTGCGTCGAGAGCGTCGCGTATCTGCCCATCCGGATTTCCGAAGCCACTGCCGAGTCGAGCCGTTCCGACACGCCGTTCAGGCCGAGATACATGATGATGGTCGTCAGGAGTGTCACTGCCCCCAATGCAGCAGCGCCCAGCCCCAGCCGAATTTTGAGCGACAATCCGGTGCTGTTTCGGGGTCCATTCATCGCTGCAACGCCGAAAAACAAGGCACTTCGCTGCATATATGCCCCGAAACCGCCGCATCCGGGTCATCTGCGCTTACTGACTTTCGAATTAACGTGACCTTAACCCCGCGCATATTACCCCTTGGAAGCTGGGAGGCAGAGAAACCGCAGTTGAGAAAGTACGCGCCATGATCGAGCTCTTGTTTGTCGCCTGTATTGCCGGCGCCCCGGACAGTTGCCAGGAACGAAGCCTTGTCTTCACCGACGTCACCCCCGCGCAATGCCTGATGGGTGCGCAGCCGGAACTGGCAAAATGGGTATCCACGCATCCCGACCAGGAGATCAGGAATTGGCGGTGTCGCACCGTGTCCTTTGCGGAGCGAGATGCCTGACCGCACGGGTCAGCCCTTGCGTCGCATGAGCCCGCGCGCCGGGTCGTAGCCCCATATGGCGGCAAGTCCGAACACCATCGTGCTGGCCGTCACCCAGAAGAATGCCGTCCAGTTCCATTGCAGGTAAAGCAGGAACCGGATCAGCTCGACAGCGTAGGTGAAGGGATTCAGCGCGCAGATATCGCGCAAAAGCGGTGAGCTTTCGGCCATCTTCCACAGTGGGTAAAGGGCCGAGGACAGAAAGAACATGGGGAAGATGACGAAGTTCATCACGCCGGCGAAATTTTCCAGCTGCGAGATGAAGCTGGACAGGACCAGCCCGAGCGCGCCCAGCATCAGCCCCGCCAGCACCAGCCCCGGCAGCACCGCGACATACCCCCACCCGGGCAGGGTAATGCCGAAAAGTGCTGCGATGCCGAGGAATGTATATACCTGCAGGATCGAAATGGCTGTCGAACCGAGCAGTCGGCAGAATAGCAGCCACCACCGCGGATAGGGGCTGGTCAGCAAGAGCCGCATCGATCCCATCTCGCGATCGTAAACGAGGCTGAGCGAGCTTTGCATGCCGTTGAACAGCAGCACCATGGCGCAGAGACCGGGCACAATATAGGTCTCGTAAGTGATATAGGTCTTGTAGGGCGCGATGATCGAAAGCCCCAGCGTCGCACGAAACCCGGCGGCAAAGATCAGCAGCCACACCAAAGGCCGCACAAGTGCCGCGACGAACCTTTCGCGTTGATGAATGAAGCGCAGGAACTCGCGCCCGATGATCGCGAATGTAACGCCCAGAAAGCCTGCAAATCCGTTCATGCCGGGGCCATTGTCCGGTCGAGGAACCAGTCCGACAGCGATGCCGTGCCGCGCACCTGCCCGGTCTGGCTGGAGGCGATGATCCGCCCGCGGTCCAGCACGATGAGCGCATCGTCGTCGCGCACCTCGTCAGTCAGATGCGTTGTCCAAACGACGCAGAGCCCCTGATCAGCGAGATCGTGCACGTGGCTGACGATCCCGGCGCGCGCCGCCGCGTCCAGCCCCACGGTGGGTTCGTCCAGCAACAGCACCTTGGGCCGGTGCAGCAGCGCGCGGGCCAGTTCCATGCGTCTACGGTGCCCGCCGTTCAGATCGCGCACCTTTTCGCGCTCGCGCTCGCGCATGTCGAGCTTGTCTAGTGCCGCGTCGATCCGCATCGGTATCTCCGCGCGGGGCAAACCGTGCAGTGCTGCAAAATACTTCAGATTCTGGCGCACCGACAGATCGAGGTCCAGCGTCGGCTGCTGGAAAACCACGCCGAGATTGGCCAGCGCCTGCCGCGGCGCGTGGCGCAGATCGCTGCCCGCAACGAGGATCTCGCCTTCGGGCGCCACCAGAAGTCGCGTCAGCAGAGAGACCAGTGTTGATTTCCCGGCACCATTCGGGCCCAGAAGCGCGCAGAATGTGCCCTGCGCCACCTCCATGGATACGTCGTCCAGCGCCTTCCTGGCCCCGTAGGAAAAGCTGAGCCCGCGCACGGAAAGTCCGCTCATCATATCCTCTCCCAAGTGCTGCGACCCACCGTCGCGCTCGGCAACAAGTGCCCGAACCGATCCACGACGGCAAGGATCCCGACACCGTCACATCCTTGATACATGTCCGACCGGGCAAGCGATACCATCGTGAATTGCACCTATAGTCTTGGTTGGACATCCCCGGATCCGCTGTAAGCTGGGTAAAGCCCAGGGAGTAGGTTCCATGTTGTCTGTCAAAGCGATAACGATTGCGGCGATGCTGTTGGCTGCACCCCTCGCGCAGGCCGAAGAGGCCACCATCCTCGCGGCGGTTCAGGAATCCGGCACCGTGAACTGGGAACTGGACACGATCAGCCACTATGGTCTGGACACCGAAAACGGCTTCACCCTCGACGTGCAGGGCATGTCAGGCGGACCTGCCGCGCAGGTTGCCTTTCAGGGGGGTGCGGTCGACATGATCGTCAGCGACTGGATCTGGGTGGCGCGCCAGATCGCTGCCGGAGACAACTACATCTTCATCCCCTATTCCAGAGCGGTCGGCGGTCTGCTGGTGCCCGAAGGGTCAAAGGCCGAGACACTCGCCGACCTCAAGGGTGGCAAGATCGGGATCGCCGGCGGGCCGCTCGACAAGAGCTGGATCATCCTGCAGGCCTACGCGCAGCAGGAATACGGCATGAACCTTGCGGAGCAGACCGAACAGGTCTTTGGCGCGCCGCCGCTGATCATGAACGCGGGCACGACCGGCGAAGTCGACGGAGCGATCAACTTCTGGCACTTCATGGCCAAGATGAAGGCGCAGGGCATGCGCGAGATTGTCAGCGTCGATACCGCCGCAATGGCCCTTGGGCTCGATACGGAAACGCCGCTACTGGGATATGTCATGCGCGGGGACATGGCGCGCGACCACCCTGAACTGGTTGTCGGCATGGCCGCGGCCAGCGCTGCGGCCAAGCAGAAACTTGCCACGGATCCCGCTGCCTGGGAGCGGTTGCGCGGCATGATGCGCGCAGATGACGATGGCGAGTTCGAAGCGCTCAAGGCGGGCTGGATCGCGGGCATTCCCGGAGAGGGCAGCGTCGACTTGGAGGCGGCCAACAGGATGCTGGCACTCATGGCCGATATCGGTGGGGCCGAGCTTGTCGGTGAGGCGACATCTGTGCCCGCAGGCATGTTCTACTTCGGCGGCCAGTGACCTCCGCGGCGCCGGTTTTCAGGTTGGAGCTGCCGGGATTTTCCTATGGCGACACTCCCGTGCTCGGGCCTCTCACGCTGGAGGCTGCCCGCGGGGAGACGCTGGCGCTGACCGGGCCTTCCGGTGTCGGCAAGTCGACGTTGCTGCGTATCCTTGCGGGCATCTTCCGGCCAAACGGTGGCCGCTGCGATGTCCAGGGGCGGTTGGCCTTCGTCTTTCAGGAACCCACTCTGCTGCGTTGGCGCACCGCCCGGCAGAACATCGAAATCGTCGCCAAAGTCTCACCCGGGCGGGCGAGCCAAGCCCTTGCCGATGTCGGCCTCGCCGCCTTCTCCGACCGGTTTCCCGATCAGCTGTCTCTTGGTCAACAACGCAGGCTGTCGCTGGCCCGGGCCTTTGCGACAGACCCGGACCTGATGCTGCTTGACGAGCCGTTCGTCTCGCTGGACCCGGAAACAGCCGAGGAGATGATCTCGCTCTTTGCCGACCTGCGCAGCCGTCGCGACATGGCGACCGTTCTCGTCACGCATGTCGCCGCCGAAGCCCAGCGTCTCGCCACACGGATCGTGACCCTTGAAGGAAGTCCTGCGCGGACCATTGAGCATGTAGCCCCCGGCCCCGGCAGCCCGACGCGCGCCGGCTGACTGGTCTGCCCGCCCGGCACGCCGCCGATTGACCGATCGGCAGGGATGCCGTCACAATGACAACAGGGAGGACGACAGCATCATGCCAGCGAACCGGCACAACCTTGCGATCACCGCCTTGTCGCTTGCCGCGCTGGTCCTGTTCTGGGCCGTCGCCGCATGGTGGGTCGACAGGCCGCGCACCTTTCCCGGCCCCCTGAATGTTGGCGCGATCATGCTGACAGAGGCAGCGTCGGGCAAGCTGTGGCACCACATGTGGCACACATTGTTGCGTGTTGCGGCGGCATTCTTCATCGCAATGGGGCTTGGCATTGTCATCGGGCTGGCGCTTGGACTGTGGCCTCGACTGAACCGCTGGGCCGATCCCTGGGTCATCGTGGCGCTGAACATCCCGGCACTGGTGGTCATCGTCATGTGCTATCTGTGGATCGGCCTGAACGAGACGGCGGCGATCGTGGCCGTGTCGTTCAACAAGACCGCAATGGTGGTGGTCACCGTGCGCGAAGGTGCGCGTGCCTTGGACCGACAGATCGCGCAGATGGCAAAGGTGTACGGGCTGTCGCTGCCTGACAGACTGCGCCACGTCGTGATCCCGCAACTCGGCCCCTTCCTGTCGACCGCCGCACGCAACGGTCTGGCAATCATCTGGAAACTGGTGCTGGTCGTGGAATTCCTGGGCCGCCCTAATGGCATCGGCTTTCAGATCCACCTCAACTTCCAGCTTTTCGACGTGCCGCAGGTGATGGCCCATGCGCTCAGTTTCATCATCGTGATGCTGTTGATCGAATACGTCATCATGCAGCGCATCGAACGGCATGCGACGCGGTGGCGGGGGGCTGTCGGCAGGGAGGGACAGACCGTGGTGGCCTGAGGCGGGGGCAGTTTTCCCCACATGGGTCCGCATGCCTCGCGGCGATTGCGCGGTTGGGCAGGATGGATGCAACCGCACCCATCCTGCCACGATACCGGTCAGGCGGACGCGGGCCAGACGAAATCGGGTCTCAGGCCCTCGTAGACCGGACGCCCGTCAGACGGTTTGTCGTAGCCTTTCGAGGTGTCATAGAACGCGTGATAGGTGGCATCGGGAAACGCACCGTCATTGTAACCCATCACGTTAGGAACAGCGACGCGAATGCGGCCCTGCTTGTCATCCAGCATCAACGCGGCACCGCAGTCGGCGCAGGTACAAAGCTCCAGCGGCCCGTTCGGATTTTCGGCATTGAAAGGCTGGCGCTTTATCTTTTCGGGATGATCCACGGAAACGTCGTCATGGTTAAAAAACGCGACATGTGTGGTCTGCTGGCCGGTGACGGACTTGCAGACATTGCAATGGCAGACATGATTGTCGATCGGTTCGGCGGTCGCTTTCACGTGCACGTGATCGCATCCGCCCTCATATGGACTGGACATGATTTCTCCTCCTGTTGTGCGTACAAAGAGCCGCACGCTTCGAAAGTGGACGACAAAACGTCTGCGAAAGCGATACCCACCTTAGGATGAAGAATCGTGGACACCCTGCCCTCCTCGTGGCTGTTTCTTGCCTATGCCGGTTCTGCCTCTCCCCTACCCTCCTGCAAATCCCTGCAACCCGGCGTGCTTTTGTCACCCGGCGTCAGCCTGATCGCCTTATGGGCTTGCGTGACCTTCGATGACTTTGCGTGAGTCCTTCGTCGCCCAGCCAGAAGAACTCAGCGGAAAACTCCGACTTCGAACCGCCCGGTTTTCAGCGGGCAGAGCACTTTGGGCCGCACTCCAATCGACGATTAAGGAAAATCCCGGGGCAGGTCACGAAGGTCCGCGCCTCCACGCGGTTCTCGCATTGCGAGACAGGAGCTTACGCGGCTTTCGCCGGGTCAATCTTGACGCCGGACCGATAACGCACCAGCATGACGCCACAATCAGCTTTTTGCCGGCGATCCTCAGGATTCGCTTTCCGACGACGCCGATCAGATGCGTGCGGATCGCGCGTTTCAAGGGTTCGGTGAAACAGCTGGCGGCAACGAAAACAAACAACCTTACGGAGGAAAGAAAGCATGTCGTTCAAGAAATCCCTGGCCCTCGGGCTGTTGATGAGCACGATGGGGGTCGCGGCGTCTGCCCAGTCTCTCGTCTATTGCTCGGAAGGCTCGCCCGAAGGCTTCGATCCCGCGCTTTACACCGCCGGAACCACCTTCGACGCGTCCAGCCACCCGATCTACAACCAGCTGACCGAATTCAAGGTCGGCACCACTGAAGTCGAGCCTGGTCTGGCCGAAAGCTGGGAAGTCTCGGACGACGGCAAGACCGTCACGTTCAAGCTGCGTCAGGGCGTCAAGTTCCACTCCAACGAACAGTTCACGCCGACCCGCGACTTCAACGCCGACGACGTGATCTTCAGCTTCGACCGTCAGGGCAACGCCGAGAACCCCTACAACAAGGTCTCCGGCGGCACGTGGGAATACTACGGCGGCATGTCGATGCCCGATCTGATCGAAAGCATCGAGAAGACGGACGATTACACCGTCGTCTTCAAACTGACCCGCCCCGAAGCCCCGATCATCGCCAACATGGCGATGGATTTCGCCTCCATCGTCAGCAAGGAATATGCCGACGCGATGATGGAAGCGGGCACCCCCGAGATGGTCAACCAGGCGCCCATCGGCACCGGCCCCTTCAAGTTTCAGGCCTACCAGAAGGACGCGGTGATCCGCTATCTGCGCAACGACGAATACTGGGGCGACAAGGCCAAGGTCGAGGCGCTGATCTTCGCGATCACCCCTGACGCATCCGTGCGTTACCAGAAGGTGCAGGCCGGTGAATGCCATATCATGGCCTATCCGAACCCCGCCGACGTGCAGGCGATGCAGGATGCCGAGGACGTCGTGGTGATGGAGCAGGAAGGCCTCAATGTCGGCTACCTCGCCTACAACACCAAGGTCGCACCCTTCGACAACGCCAACGTGCGCAAGGCCCTGAACATGGCGATCGACAAGCAGGCGATCATCGACGTGGTGTTCCAGGGCTCCGGCCAGATCGCCAAGAACCCGATCCCGCCGACCATGTGGTCCTATAACGATGCGATCGAGGACGACAAGTACGACCCCGAAGCGGCCAAGGCGATGCTGGAAGAGGAAGGCGTCTCGGATCTGTCGATGAAGATCTGGGCAATGCCGGTTCAGCGCCCCTACAACCCCAACGCCCGCCGCATGGCCGAGCTGATGCAGGAAGATTTCTCCAAGATCGGCGTGACCGTTGAGATCGTGTCCTACGAGTGGGGTGAATACCTCGAGCGCTCCAAGGCTGCCGACCGCGACGGTGCGGTGCTGCTGGGCTGGACCGGCGACAACGGCGATCCCGACAACTTCCTCGCCGTGCTGCTGGGATGTGACGGTGTCGGCAACTCGAACCGCGCCAACTGGTGCAACGAGGACTTCGACAAGCTGATCCAGGACGCCAAGGTGCTGCCGACGCAGGACGAGCGTGCCAAGCTTTACGAAGAGGCGCAGGTGATCTTCAAGGATCAGGCGCCCTGGGCCACCATAGCGCATTCGGTCGTCTACATGACCATGCGCCCTGAAGTCGAAGGCTATGTCGTGCACCCGCTGGGTGGACACATCTTCAACCAGGTCGGTCTGAAGCAGTAACGGACGAAACTTCGGGGCGGCGCGCAGGTGCCGCCCCCTTTCCCTTTCAAGACAGGTATCCCATGTCCCTCTCAGATCGCCTGAGCGCTTATGCCGCCGTTGCCGCCGATCTGGGCGTGGATGCCGTGGCACTGGTGCCCGGCCCGAATTTCACCCGCGCCATTGACCATAGTTTCATGAGCCACGAGCGGCCCTTCCTGCTGGTGATCCCCGCCAGGGGTCCCGCCGCCGCCCTTGTCCCGAACCTCGAACTGCGCAGCTGGGACCTCGTCGAATTCGAGGGCGCCGTGTTCGACTGGCGCGATCAGGACGGCTACGACGCGGCCTTCTCCGCTCTGATGGCGCATCTCGGGATTACCTCGCTCGCGGTCGAGGGTCAGGTGATGCGCGTCTTCGTGCACCACGCCTTCCTGCGCGCGCAGCCCGACCTGCGGATCGTAGATGCCGAACGCGCGATATCCGCGATGCGGATGATCAAGACCCCCGACGACATCGCCGCCATGCGCGCCGCCATCGAAATCTCTGAGCGCGCGTTGTCGCGCACATTGGACACGGTCCGCCTTGGCCAGACCGAAAACGACATCGAACAGACGCTGATCCAGGCGCTCTTCGCTGAAGGCGCAGAAGACCTCGCCTTCCGCCCCATCGTCGCGGCTGGTGACAATTCCGCGCGGCCCCATGCCTCCGCCCGCAGCGACTATGCCGTCAAGGCGGGCGATGCGCTTCTCTTCGACTTCGGCGCGCGCAAGCACGGCTTTGCCGCCGACATCACGCGCACCGTCTTTCTGGGCCATGCCACGGACGAGGCACAGGATGTCTACGACACCGTGCTGCGCGCGAACCTGAAGGGCTTCGAAGTCACCCGCGCGGGCGTCACCGCGCATGACATTGACGATGCCGTCATCGGCGTGCTTGAGGCGTCGCCCTACGCCGACCGCATCCGCACCAAAACCGGCCACGGGCTTGGCCGGATGGTCCACGAAGACCCCTATATCATGCGCGGCAACCCCATGGTTCTGCCTGCGGGCACCGTCTATACCAACGAACCCGGCCTTTACGAAATCGGCAACTTCGGCGTGAGGATCGAGGATGACGTGCTGATAACGGATACCGGGGAAACCTCGCTGACCTCCTTTCCGAAGGATCTGACGGTACTGGAATGCTGAACTATGTCCTCAGCCGCCTGTTGACCTTCGTGCCGACCTTCGTGGGCGTCACGCTCATCTCTTTCGGCTTCATCCGCCTGCTGCCGGGGGACCCGATCCTCGTGATGGCCGGTGAACGCGGGTTGTCCGACGAACGCTATCTGGAGCTGACGAAGCAGTTCGGCTTCGACCGGCCCATCTATGTCCAGTTCTGGGAATACCTGACCGGCGTGTTGCAGGGCGACCTCGGCCAGTCCTTCGTGACCAAGAGGCCCGTGTGGGACGAATTCTTTGCCCTCTTCCCCGCCACCCTGGAACTGTCGATCTGCGCGATGATCTTCGCACTGGTGCTGGGTCTGCCCGCAGGCGTCATCGCCGCCGTGAACCGCGGCAAGTTCTTTGACCGCGCGCTGATGTCCACGGCCCTGATCGGCTACTCCATGCCGATCTTCTGGTGGGCGCTGCTGTTGATCATCGTCTTCTCCGGCAACCTCGGCTGGACGCCGGTGTCAGGGCGCATCGACCTGCTCTACTACTTCCCCGACCCCACCGGGTTCATGATCTACGACAGCCTCGCCTCGGGCCAGAAGGGCGCCTTTGCCTCCGCTGTCCGGCACTTGATCCTGCCGACCATCGTGCTGGGCACAATCCCGCTGGCCGTGATCGCACGCCAGACGCGGTCGGCGATGCTGGAGGTGCTGGGTGAAGACTACATCCGCACCGCCCGCGCCAAGGGTCTGACGCCGGGACGGATCAACGGCATCCATGCCCTGCGCAACGCGCTGATCCCCGTGATCACGGTGATCGGCCTGTCGGTCGGCACCCTTCTGGCCGGTGCGATCCTGACCGAGACGATCTTCAGCTGGCCCGGCATCGGCAAGTGGATGGTCGACAGCATCTTCCGGCGCGACTACCCGGTCGTGCAGGGCGGGCTCCTGCTGATCGCGGTTATGGTGATGATCGTCAACCTGACCGTCGACATGCTTTACGGCGTCATCAATCCCAAGATCAGGAAACGCTGATGGACAATGCCCTGTCCGCCGAAGCCGCGATGGTTGCCGACCGCCCCGGCCGGTTGCGCGAATTCTGGTTCTATTTCCGCGAAAATCGCGGTGCCGTCATCGGGTTGTGGATCTTCGCGGGCTTCGCCTTCCTTGCCGTGTTCGGGCCATGGGTCGCACCGCACGATGCGACCGCGCAATTCCGCAGCGCCACGCTCCGCCCCCCGGTCTGGCAGGAGGGCGGAAGCTGGACCTACATCCTCGGCACCGATCCGCTGGGCCGGGACATGCTGTCGCGGTTGATCGTAGGCGCGCGCTATTCCTTTGTCGTCGGCATCATCGTCGTCAGCGTCGCCGCGACGGGCGGGATCGTCATCGGCCTGATTTCGGGGTTCTCGCCAAAATGGCTCGACACGATCATCATGCGGATCATGGACATCGTGCTGGCCTTTCCGTCGCTTTTGCTGGCGCTCGTGCTGGTGGCGATCCTCGGCCCTTCGCTGACCAACGCGATGATCGCCATCGCCATCGTGCTGCAACCCCATTACGTCCGGCTGACCCGGGCCAGTGTCATGGCCGAGCTGCAAAAGGACTATGTGACCGCTTCCCGAGTCGTCGGGGCAGGCACCCTGCGGCTGATGTTCGTGACGGTGCTCCCGAACTGCCTTGCGCCGATCATCGTGCAGGCCGCGCTGTCCTTCTCGACCGCGATCCTCGATGCCGCCGCGCTCGGCTTTCTCGGCATGGGGGCGCAGCCGCCGACGCCCGAATGGGGCACGATGCTGGCCGAGGCGCGCGAATTCATCCTGCGCGCCTGGTGGGTCGTGACCTTTCCCGGCCTTGCCATCCTGATCACGGTGCTGGCGATCAACCTGATGGGCGACGGGTTGCGCGACGCGCTTGACCCGAAACTGAAGCGGAGCTAGGCCATGTCGCTGCTACGGATCCGAAACCTCAGCGTCGATTTCGCCACCGCTTCGGGCGCGTTCCGGGCCGTCGATTCCGTCGACCAGGACGTCGATACGGGCGAGATTCTGGCGATAGTCGGGGAATCCGGGTCCGGCAAGTCCGTCTCGATGCTCGCGGTGATGGGTCTGCTGCCCTGGACGGCAAATGTCAGTGCGGACGAGATGACCTTCGACGGCAAGGACCTGATCCGCATGGGCGCCCGGGCGCGGCGTCGGATCGTCGGCAACGATCTTGCGATGATCTTTCAGGAACCGATGTCATCGCTGAACCCCTGTTTTCCGGTGGGCTGGCAAATCCGCGAATCGCTGCGTGTCCATCTGGGGTTGGGGCGGCGCGAAGCCCAGGCCCGCGCAATCGAGCTTTTCGGCCAGGTGGGCATCCCCGATCCCGAGCGCCGGTTGTCGGCCTTTCCGCACCAGCTGTCGGGCGGCATGAACCAGCGGGTGATGATCGCGATGGCCATTGCCTGCAAACCCAAGCTGCTGATCGCCGACGAACCGACGACCGCACTGGATGTCACGATCCAGGCGCAGATCCTCGACCTGCTGGCCACCTTGCGCGACGAGACCGGCATGGGTCTGGTGCTGATAACCCATGACATGGGTGTGGTCGCCGAAACCGCCGAACGGGTCAGCGTGCAATACGCCGGCCAGAAGATCGAGGAGCAGCCGGTGCGCCCGCTCTTTGCCAGCCCGCACCATCCCTATACCTCGGCCCTGCTCGACGCGCTGCCCGAACGCGCGACCGAAAAGAAGCTGCCGACGATCCCCGGCGTCGTTCCCGGCCAGTTCGACCGCCCGCAGGGGTGCCTGTTCTCGCCCCGCTGCAAGTTTGCCGATGCGAAGTGCCGCGCCGAGAGGCCGCCGCCGTTGGGCCCGGACCTCGGATATGCGCGCTGCTTCTATCCGCTGAACACCGATGAAAGGATGGCATCGTGACCATGCCTGAACCCGGGGCCGCAGAACCCGGAGCGGTGATGACCGCGACGGCGCTGGAGCGCCACTATGACGTCAGCGGCGGACTGTTCCGCAAGTCGAGCCTGTTGCGCGCCGTCGGCGGAGTCGATTTCGCGCTATACCCCGGCAAGACGCTGGCGGTGGTGGGCGAAAGCGGCTGCGGCAAATCCACGCTTGCCCGGCTGGTGACGATGATCGAGGAACCGACGGCGGGCGAGCTGACGCTGGATGGCAAGAGGGTGCGACCGGAAGACTGGGCGTCGCTGCGCAGTTCGGTCCAGATCGTGTTCCAGGATCCCTACGGCTCGCTGAATCCGCGCCAGCAGATCGGGGCGATCCTGAAGGAACCGCTGGTCATCAACCGCCCCGACCTGTCCAAACCCGAGCGCGAGGAGAAGGCGCGCGAGATGCTGCGCCTCGTCGGCCTGCGACCCGAACATTACGACCGCTATCCGCACATGTTCTCGGGCGGCCAACGCCAGCGCATCGCAATCGCGCGGGCGCTGATGCTCGACCCCAAGGTGCTGGTGCTGGACGAACCTGTGTCGGCGCTGGACCTTTCGATCCAGAGCGCGGTGCTGAACCTGCTTGTCGACCTTCAGGAACGCCTCCGGCTGGCCTATCTCTTCATCAGCCACGATCTGAGCGTGGTGCGCCATGTCGCGGACGAGGTGATCGTCATGTATCTGGGCCGCGCGGTCGAGCGTGCCAGCAAGCAAGAGCTGTTCGACGCACCGATGCATCCCTACACCGTCGCACTGCTGTCGGCCACGCCGCAGGCCGACCCGGCCAAGCCCAAGACCCGGATCAAGCTGTCGGGCGAACTCCCCTCGCCGCTGGCGGTGCCGGAAGGCTGCCCCTTCGCCCCGCGCTGCTGGAAGGTGCAGGACATCTGCCGCCGCGTTCGTCCGGAACTGGGTGATCAGCCTCACGCGGCAGCCTGCCATTTTCCCGAGAACGTGGACTGACGCCGAGGCATGTTTCGGGCTGCGGCCATGGTATCCGGTTTTCGTGACCACACTTGGTATTCCGACCGCAGCAGGATCTGGAGGACGCTTTCGCGAGGCCGAGTGGCGGAAGGGCCAGGACCTGGACCCATCCCTCGCTCTTAATGCAGCAGATCAACGGCTTCCGCGCCCATTACGGGAGCTCCGCCAAGCACTGTCGAAGAGTAGCAGGAACACCCTCGCCCATCCCAGATTCAAGCGCATCATGTTCGGCGCGCCAGACCTCGGCAGCCCGCCGCATCAATGCCACTCCTTCTGGGGTTATCCGCAGGAGACGCGACCGGCGGTCCTCCGGGTCGATTTCCACCGTCAGTAGATTTCGCCGTTCGAGCGGCTTGACGGCGGCGGTAATTGTCGAGCGATCCATCCCCAGGAAGGGTGCAAGACGGCCGATCGCCGGCGGATCAGGCTGGTTGAGGGCGATCATCAGCGAAAACTGACCATTGGTCAGACCGAAGGGTTTAAGCGCCGCATCGAAACGACGTGCCAGACGCCGCGCCGCTCGCTGTGTGCTGAGGCAAAGGCAAGTGTCCCGAATGTGGTGAACAGTCTCGCTTGGAAGAATTTCATGCGTTGATTTGAACATGATGATTTGATATCAAACAAATTGATGTTGCGCAACGCAAATGGCGCGTGAGGGAGGACAGGCATGACCGAAAAGACACCGATGACGGGCGTGATCCCCTATCTGGCCTTGGGCGGCCGATCCGCGGAGGCCTCCGATTTCTACTGCCAGGCTTTCGGGGCCGAAGATGGCGGGAGAATGCCCTATCCGGACGGCGCTCCGGGGTTGATGCACGCGCAGGTCTTGATCAACGGCGGCATGCTGATGAAGACCGACCAGCAGGGCGACGGTTCGACACCATCGACCAACTTCGGCCATTTGCAGCTCGTCGTCTCCGACGGTCGCATGTGGTGGGATCGCGCAGTCGGCGCAGATTGTAGCGTACTCGTGCCCTATGAACGGCAGCCTTGGGAGGATGATTGGGGCCTCCTACAGGATCCGTTCGGCCTGAAGTGGGCGATCATGCAGATTGATGAAAATGCCCATGGCAGCGCAGAACCGGACAGCGCGGAGGCAGCGGCATGACCATCACCATAAGCTGCTTCGCATGGGTGCCACCTTTTGCCCAAGGCTATGTCAAGGATCTAAGGCCACGCTGGGCACTGGCAGAAGCCGGGCTCCCCTATACCCTCCATCCCTTGTCGGGCGCCGACGCCGATGCGCCGGACTATCGGAGTTGGCAACCTTTCGGACAGGTCCCTGCCTACCGTGACGAAAAGGTCGAGCTGTTCGAATCTGGCGCGATCCTGTTGCATATCGCCGAGCGATCGGACGCGCTGCGACCGTGCGATGCGCAGGATGCCGCACGGACGCAGTCCTGGGTGTTTGCTGCGCTCAACTCGGTGGAGCCGCGCGTAGACAGCCTGATCCAGCCGGGCGTATTCCACGCAGGAGAGGACTGGGTTGCCCAAGCGCGACCGCATGCCGAACGGCTGGTAGACTTGCGATTGAAATCGCTGACGGGCTGGCTCGAGGGACGCGAGTGGCTCGCGGCGCGGTTCGGTGTCGCGGACATCGTCATGGCCACCGTCCTGCGCGGACTTCAGGAAGAGCCGGTTCTTGCCGGATATCCCACCGTCGCAGCGTATCTAGAACGATGCTTGGCCCGACCGGCTTTCAAACAGGCGCTGGAGGCACAGATGCAGACCTTTGCAGAAAATGAGCCTGCATGACCGCGCCTTGTTACCCAGGGTTCAGTTCGTTGTGAATCGAAGATAGCATCGCCCCCTTCTTCGCCGAGTATATAAGCAGTCGGAATAGGATCGCCAACGCCCTCAGAAACGAAGACCTCAAAAACGATCCCCGACCCGACCCTCTGTTTTTGGCTTGACGCCACGGCTAAGGAGACCGCGCACTTCTACGCGGAAACGCTTGAGCCCGTCGCTGGACGGCTACGAGGATCACATGGGGTTTGCACCCGGTCCCAAATTCTCCAGCCAGTTCATCAAGGAGGCCGAGCGACAGACAGCAGCATCTACGGCCGCAATCTCCATCAGATCATGCGCTAGCAGGGCGACGAACAACTCAACGGGGGCACTGCGGAGCGCGCCTTCATGACGGCTTGGGCTGATACATTCGCGGTACGGCGGGTCCCGCGGTCTGGCACAAGCGACATTCCAGTGGGGCAAAAAACGGAACTCTTGAACGTCGGGTCGAGTTGAGACTGGGGGAGGAACGACCGTTGGCCAACTTGCGTGCGAAACTGATTACCAGGCATATCCACAAATGGGCAACCGGCGCTCTACCCGCGCTTTCCTCGACCGAGAGCGAGGCGCTGACCGCCGGTGAGGTATGGTGGGAGGCTGAACTATTTTCAGGGAACCCCGACTGGAAGAAGCTGCATGCGGTCAAGGCACCCAAGTTGAGCTTCGAAGAGGAGGCGTTTTTCGACGGACCGGTGGAAGAGCTCTGCGGCATGCTCGACGATTGGAAGCTCAACCACGAGAACGGCGACCTGCCGCCCGAAGTCTGGCAGTTTCTGCGCGACAACAAATTCTTTGGCATGATCATCCCGAAATCGCACGGCGGGCTCGAATTCTCTGCCTTCGCCCATTCCGAGATCGTGCGCTATGTCTCCTCCCGCTCCGTCGCCGCAGCCGTGACGGTAATGGTCCCCAATTCGCTCGGCCCCGGTGAGCTGCTGCACCAGTTCGGTACCGATGCGCAAAAGGACTACTGGCTGCCCCGACTCGCCGACGGGCGCGAATTGCCGGCCTTCGGCCTGACCAGTGCAGAGGCCGGTTCGGACGCGTCGGCCATGGTGGACAGCGGCGTGGTCTGCAAGGGGACCTGGAAGGGTGAAGAAGTGCTCGGCCTGCGTCTGAACTGGGCAAAGCGGTACATCACCCTTTCGCCCGTCTGCACCGTGCTCGGGCTGGCGTTCCAGATGCGGGATCCGGACGGCCTGCTGGGCGGGGACAAGGACATCGGGATCACATGCGCCCTCGTCCCCACCGACCTCGACGGGGTTGAAACCGGCCGACGGCACCTGCCGTCCTCTACGATGTTCATGAACGGGCCAACGACGGGCACGGATGTCTTCATTCCGCTCGAAAACATCATCGGCGGGCCGGACTATGCGGGTAAGGGCTGGATGATGCTGATGTCGGCCCTGGCGGCCGGACGCGGAATTTCGCTGCCGTCAATGGGGTGCGCGGCGATCGCCCTTTCGGCCCATACGACCGGCGCCTATTCCCGCATCCGCCAGCAGTTCAACCTGCCTATCGGCAAGTTCGGAGGGGTTCAGGACCGCATGGGCCGCCTCGCCGCCGATTCCTACACGATGGATGCAGCACGTCGACTCACCTGCGCAGGTCTCGACGAAGGCCGCGCTCTGTCCGTCGTTTCCGCGATCATGAAGGCCCACGCGACCTTTCGGATGCGCCATGCGATCGACGACGCGATGGATGTGCACTCGGGCAAGGCCGTGATCGACGGGCCGTCGAACTACCTGCTTCCCCTCTACCGCGCCGTGCCCATCGGAATTACCGTGGAGGGCGCGAATATCGTCACCCGCAGCCTGATCATCTTCGGGCAGGGATCAATCCGCGCGCATCCCCACATGCTGGACAACATGCTTGCGCTGCAGCAGGAGGACCCTGAAAAGTCGCTGGAGATGTTCGACAAATCTTTCTGGGCGCATGTCGGCCACACTACAAGAACGCTGTTCCGCGCTTGGGGCCGTGCCGTTTTCGGCGGGGGCACCACCCCCAACTTTGGCCCGGCCAGGCCAATCTACCAGGAACTGTCCCGCTGGTCCGCCGCCTATGCGCTGACCGCCGACTTCGCCTTCCTGACACTGGGCGGCGCGCTCAAACGCAAGGAGATGATCTCCGCCCGCATGGGCGACATCCTGTCCGAGATGTACATCCTGTCCGCGACCCTCAAACGCTGGGAAGACGAAGGCCGCCAGCAGGCGGATCTGCCCCTGCTGCAATACGCCGCCGACACCGCCTTCAAACGCATACAAACGGCCCTCGACGAGGTGATTTCAAACCTGCCCGCCCGCTGGGCCGCGCACGTGCTGCGCTTCCTCGTCTGGCCGGGTGCCACACGTCGCGCGCCGAACGATCGCCTGACCGAAGCCTGCAGTGATCTGATCTATGAGCCATCCGCCACCCGCGACCGGATCATCGGCAATCTTCACGGCGGCGTCGAAGGCGACGGCATCCATACGCTCAACACCTGTTACGCCAAGGTCGTCGAACTTGCCCCGATCATGAAACGCCTCCGTGACGCGAAACAAACGCCGCAACAGGCCCGGGATGCAGGCACGCTTACCAAAGGCGAGTGGGAGCAGATCGAGGAGATGAACGCCCTCGTGTCCAAGGTTATCGCAGTGGACGACTACACGCCGGAAGAACTCTCACGCTATTTCCACGGCCACACCGCCCAGTCGGCCGACGACTACGAGGCTGTCCCAAAGGAGGCCGCGGAATGAGTGGTGCTACCCGGCAGCGAGTCTACCTCGTCGACGGGGCGCGCACCCCCTTCCTGAAGGCGCGCGGCGGCCCCGGCCCTTTCACGCCCGTGGACCTGGCCGTGCAGGCGGGCCGCCCGCTGCTCGCCCGCCAGCCCTTTGACCGCACCGCCTTCGACCTCGTGATCCTCGGCTGTGTCAACGTCATCGCGGATGAGATGAACCCTGCCCGCGTCGCCGCCCTGCGCCTTGGGTTGGGCGAGGCTATGGTTGCCTTCACCGTGCAGATCAACTGCGGGTCGGGCATGCAGAGCATCGATACCGCCTACCGCTACATCCGCGACGGCAGCCACCAGATGATCCTCGCGGGTGGGACGGAGGCGCTGAGCCACGCTCCCCTCACCCTGCGCCAGTCCGCCGTGGAATGGTTCAGCAGGATGAATGCTGCCAAGGGTCCTCTGGAACAGGCCAAGGCCATGACCGGCATCCGCCCGGACTTCTTCAAGCCCATCGTGGGGCTGGAACGGGGCCTGACGGACCCGATCACGTCGCTCAACATGGGCCAGACCGCTGAGGTACTGGCCCATCGCTTCGGCATCGACCGCAAGGCCGCCGACACCTACGCGATGCAAAGCCACCACCGCCTTGCCGCCGCGCAGCAGGAAGGGCGCCTGGTGGATGAGATCATGCCCGCCTTCGACCGCGACGGCACCGTCTATGACCACGACGACGGCGTGCGGCCCGACAGCGATCTCGAAGGGTTGGCAAAGCCCAAGCCGGTGTTCGAACCGCCCTATGGCACGGTCACCGCCGGAAACGCCAGCCAGATCACGGATGGCGCAAGCTGGTGCATCTTGGCCTCCGAAAAGGCAGTGGCCGCGCACGGGCTGGAACCGCTGGCGGAAATCAGCGACAGCGAATGGGCGGCCCTCGACCCGTCGATCATGGGCCTTGGCCCTGTGATGGCCTCGACTCCGATCCTGCAACGCCACGAGCTTGCCCGCGACGACATCTGCGTCTGGGAATTGAACGAGGCCTTCGCAGCACAGGTGCTGTCCTGCCTCGCCGCGTGGGACGACGCCGATTTCTGCCGCGAGGTGCTGGGCTACGACGCTCCCTTCGGCATGATCGACCGCGACCGGCTGAACGTCGACGGCGGCGCGATTTCGCTTGGCCACCCGGTCGGCACCAGCGGCAACCGCATCGTCCTGCACCTTGCCAACGCGATGAAAGCGCGCGGGGCGAAACGCGGCATCGCGACAGAATGCATCGGCGGCGGCCTCGGCGGGGCGATGATGCTGGAGGCCGTGTAATGACCGGCACCGTTCTGAAATTCCTCGGCGAGACCAAGCTGGAGCTTGGCCCCGTCGGCGAACGCACAGGCAACTGGCGCACGGGCCGCGACGCGGCGGGTATCCTGTGGCTCGTTCTCGACAAGCAGGACACCGGCACGAATACCATCTCCGAGGAGGTGATTCGCGAACTCGACGAATACATCACCGCCGCCGAGGCCGATCTTCCCAAGGCCGTCGTCATTCGTTCTGCCAAACTCTCCGGGTTTGCGGCGGGCGCGGACATTGCGAGTTTCGACAGCATGTCCGAGGATGGCGCCGCCGACCTTCTCCGGCAGGGTCATACCGTGCTGGACTGCATCGAAAAGCTGAAATGCCCCACCATCTGCGTCGTCCACGGGTCTGCCCTGGGTGCGGGTTTCGAACTGGCCTTGGCCTGCGACATCCGCATCGCGACGCCGGGGGCGTCTTTCGGCTTTCCGGAGGTTCAGCTTGGCCTGCACCCCGGCCTTGGCGCCACCTTCCGCCTGCCTGCCCTGATCGACCCGATGGAGGCCATGACGCTGATGCTGACGGGCAAGACGGCGCACACGGACCGCGCCAAATCCCTGGGCATCGTCGATACCGTCGTCGAGGAACGCCACATCGCCGCTGCCGTCCAGGCTGCGGCTGAAGGAAAGATCGAGGGCCACGAACAGGGCCTCAAGGCCCGCGCGCTTGGTTTCGAGCAGGCCCGCAGCCTCGTCGCGCGGCAGATGCGCAGCCAGACGGAAAAGAAGGCGCCGAAAGCGCATTACCCTGCCCCCTACGCGCTGATCGACCTTTGGGAAGAACACGGCGACGACCGCGAGGCGATGCAGCAGGCCGAAATCGACAGCTTCGCGGCCCTGCTCAGGACCGACACGTCGAAGAACCTTCGCCGCGTCTTCTTTTTGCGGCAAAAGCTCAAGGACGCCGGACGGGGCGATGACGGCATCCCCCACGTCCATGTCATCGGCGCCGGTGCAATGGGCGCGGAAATCGCCGTTATGTCTGCCATCCGCGGCAAGCGCGTGACACTAAGCGACGTCGACACGGAACCGCTCGGAAAGGCGATCAAGCAGGCCGTTCAGATATGCAAGGACAAACACCTCACGCGGATCGAGACGCGCGATGCGCTGGACCGGCTGATGCCCGACCCGAAAGGCTACGGCATCGCCAGCGCCGATCTGATCCTCGAGGCGGCACCCGAGCGGATGGACCTCAAGGAAAAGATTTACGCCGGTCTCAAGGGCCGCATGAAGAAAGGCGCGATCCTCGCCTCCAACACCTCCAGCTTGTCCGTCGACAGGCTTGCGCTCCCTGCCCCGGAGAAATCCAGCTTCGCGGGGCTGCACTTCTTCAACCCCGTCTCACAAGTCGATCTGGTCGAGGTCGTGCGTGGCGCCGACACCGACGATGACACCGCCAGCCGCCTCGCGGCCTTCTGCGGTTCCATCGGCAAACTGCCCGCCCGCGTCGGTGACTATCCCGGCTTCGTCGTGAACCGCGCCCTGACCCCCTACCTGATGGAGGCGATGGTGTTGATGGATGAAGGCGTGCCAAAAGAGATCATCGACACCGCCGCCCTGCGCTTCGGCATGCCGATGGGCCCGGTCACGCTGGCCGATCAGGTGGGCCTCGACATCGGCCTGCACGTCGCGGAATCCCTTCGGGAAAATCTCGACAAGCCGATGGCGGAAATATCCGACACCCTGCGAAGCAAGGTCGAGGCGGGCGATCTGGGCAAGAAGACCGGCAAGGGCTTCTACGACTGGAAAGACGGCACCCCGCATCCCGACAGCGACGATGAAGGCCCCGACGATCTGACCGACCGGCTCATCCTCCCGATGCTTGACGCCTGCGTCGAGGTCCTGCGCCTTGGTATCGCGCAAGACGAGGACCAGGTCGACGGCGCGATGATCTTCGCCACGGGCTGGGCCCCCTTCCGCGGCGGGCCGATGCATTATGCCCGCAGCCGCGGCACGGGCGAGATCGCCGCACGCCTGCGCGAACTGCAGGAAAAGTACGGCGACCGCTTTGCCCCCGACGCAGGCTGGGAAGCCCTTGGCTGAACCGCCCCGTCACTTCACCGACGCGGATGCCATGGCCCGCGCCATCTTCGAGGAGACAAATGGCGTGGTCCGTCTCGCCCTTCCCCTGGGCCTCGGTAAACCCGTCACGCTCGTCAACGCCCTCACCCGTGCCGCCGTTGCCGACCCATCTCTGTCCCTGTCCATCTTCACAGCGCTCACCCTGCAGTGCCCGACGCCGGGATCGGACATGGAGCGCCGGTTTCTCGAACCCGCGATGGACCGTCTCTTCGGGGCCTATCCTTCCCTGCATTACGCCGACCTCATCAAGGGCGACAGCCTGCCCGCCAACATCACCGTCTCTGAGTTCTTCTTCCAGGCGGGCACCTGGCTCGGCAACGACTACGCGCAGCGCCACTACATCGCCGCCAACTACACCCACGCCCGCGACGTGCTGATCGCGCAGCGGCCCAATGTGGTCTGCCAGCTGCTTTCCCCCGGCGAAGACACCTTCAGCCTGTCGTGCAATACGGACATAACCGCCGACCTCTTCGCCATGCGCGCGCGCGGCGAGATCGACTTCATCGCCGTAGGAGAGCTCAACCCTGCCCTTCCGTTCATGCCCGGCCCCGACGCGGAAATTCCGCACACAGCCGTGGGCATGCTGCTCAATCCGCCCGAACCCTTCGAGCTTTTCTCTGTCGTGCGCCGCCCGGTCTCCGACGCACAGCACGCCATCGGACTGCATGTCTCGCGCCATATCGTGGACGGCGGCACGCTGCAGATCGGCATCGGTGCGATCGGCGACGCCGTCGCCCACGCGCTGCTTCTGCGGGACCGCGATGCCCTCGCCCCTCTCTGGCAGGACGCACCCTTTCCCCTCAGCGGGAACGGCACCGGCCCCTTCAGATCCGGCCTTTACGCCGTGACTGAAATGCTTGTCGGCGGACTTCTGGCTCTCTTCGAGGCAGGCGTCGTATGCCGAGAGGTCGAAGGTGCCGCCATCCACGCCGGATTCTTCGTCGACGCCCGCGATGTCTACGAGCGCCTGCGCGACATGCCCCCCGAAAAACGCGCCCGCATCGCAATGAAGCCCGTCAGCTTCACCAACGCCCTCTACGGTGACGAACCTGCCAAACGCGCGGCCCGCACACACGCCCGCTTCGTCAACGGCGGCATGCAGGCAAGCCTGCTCGGCGACGTCATGTCAGACAGCGCTGAGCCCGGTCAGGTCGTCAGCGGCGTCGGGGGCCAGTTCAATTTCTTCGAACAGGCATTCGCGTTGGAAGGCGGCCGCGCGATCCTCACTCTGCCGGCCACGCGCACCAGCGGCGGAAAGACCAGATCCAACATCGTCTGGCAACTGTCCCTTACCACGATCCCGCGCCATATGCGGGACATCGTCATCACGGAATACGGCGTCGCGGACCTGCGTGGACAGACCGACGAAGAGGTCATCAGGCGCATGATCGCGATCGCCGACAGCCGGTTTCAGACCGGATTGCTGGATGAGGCACGTAAAGCTGGCAAGATCGCGCGCGACTGGCAGGTGCCCGCAGCACACCGCGAAAACACCCCCGACCGCCTGGCCAACTGGCTGCGTCCCCATCGCGCCGATCTGCTACCTGACTTCCCATTCGGAAGTGACTTTGACCCAATCGAACGCATTCTGCTCCCTGCCCTCTCAAGGCTCGCCAATGCCCAGACCAACAAGAGGGCGCTTGCCAAGCTTGTATGGGCGTCGTTCATCCGGCCCGCCCTGCCGCTGGAGGGCGACGCAATGGCCCGCATGGGCTACGATCCGACCCCCAAGTTTTCCGAAACTCTGCCGTCCCGGGCCCTGCGCGGTGCGCTGAGATGTTCTTCCTAGAGTTGCGTTAGGTCAGCCTCCCCTGGTGTGCAAACGCTGGAACGGGTCTTTGTCAAGGGTGGCTATCCGAAGGCAATGAGGGTTGATGACGGCAGCGAGTCTATCCCTCGCGACCTCGACCACTGGGCCTCTGCCAACGACATCACGCTTGACATCTCTCGACCAGGGAAGCCCACCGATATCGGGTTCATCCAAGCATTTAACAGCGAGCTCAGGGCAGAATGCTTGCACGCACATCGGTTCATGAGCCTTCCCGACGCCCACGAAAAGTTGGAGGATCGGCGTAGACACTGTAACGAGGACAGACCCCACAGCGCGATCGGATACCCGGTCCCGATCGACATGCGTTATCTCGATGGTGTCACCAGCCCGTCATCGTGAGACAGCGCTCGTGTGGGAGCAATTTCATCTCACGTCAACAATAGCACCAACATGACAACGGACATGGCAACCATGCCAAGGTTCTCGGTCAACGACACGAAGCCAAGAGGGACGTTGCTGTCACCGCCGACGCAGGCGCACTTCAACTCACGTCTGTCGATATAGACCGCCTTGACCACGCTGACGGCACCGATTGCGCCGATCAGCAGCGCCAGCGGTGCCGAAAGCCAGGTTGCAACCATTGCCGTCATCAGGATGCCCGCCCCCGTCTCGATAAAGGGGTAGATGTAGCCGTAGCGCACCCAGCGCTTCGCCAGCAGGTCATAGTTCAGGAACATGGTCGAGAAGCTCTCGATGTCCTTCAGCTTCTGCAAGCCCAGCAGGATCATCGAGATCGAGACGAACCAGCCCAACGTCTGCCAGGACAGAAGTGTGCCGAAGGCATACCAAGTGAAGGCAATCGCGGTCAGCCCTGCGACCGAGAAGAGCGCGATGACCGGCGCGTAGGACAGACCGTCGTCCTGCGGGTCCTTCTTGCCGAAATGCACTGCAAGGTCGTTGTAGCCGCCGATGCGTTCGCCACTGATGAAGGTCTGAGGCGTCGTCTTGACGCCATGCTCGGCCCTGAAGGCGTCGGTTTCCTCCCGCGTCTTCAGGTGGTGATCCTCGACAGTGTAGCCTTCCCGCTCCAGCAGGTCTTTCGACTTGAGGCCGTAGGGGCAGGTGTGTTCCGGCATGACCATCCGGTAGAGGACAGCCGTCTTGGCTTTGGTTGTATCCTTTGGCACGGAACCTTCCTTTCAGGGGTCGCGGTCAGGCGGCGCAAGTCCAGTAGCCGTCGTAGCCGACGGTCAGGGATGGGGTGGTGGACAACTCGAAGAGCAGCGTCGCCTCTCCGGCGGCGGCAGTCGGCGTCACGGTGATGCGCAGGCCCTCGGTCGTGCTGACGACGCCATGGCCCGTCGGGGCGGAGGTGCTGGTCAGCTGGACCAGCTCACCGGAAACCTTCGTCGCGGCACTGCCGTTGGCGGCCACCACAAGCACGGGGTCGGCGTCGATACCACGCCTGAAGGCGCAGAACTCACCTGCGGGCACGCCGAGGACCACTTCATCGTCGGTCAGCGGCGCAAGGTCCACGGCGGCAATCACCGGGGACGCCAGCGCGTCGGTCAGTGTTGCGATCTGCGCCCGACCCTCGGCCTCGCCCGAGGGAAAATCTGACTGCTTTCCGTTTGCCTCGATGTCGGCGACCATCCAGCGCATTTCCGAGATCTCGCGGTTCTGGGCCAGCACGATCTCGTCCGCCAGCTTGCGCACCCGGGGGTCGGTGATTTTGGCCCGCGAAGAGGTCAGGATCGCGATGGAATGGTGCGGGATCATCGCCTTCATCCAGGCGACATCGTCCACGGTGGACTGCGATCGCACCAACCATAGGAACAGCGCAAAGGCCAACGCCGCCCCGCCGAAGATGGCGGCGTTCAGCGTCCTGTTGCGATACATCCCAAGCATGAACGCCAGCATGAGGATGGTCATGGCAGCCCCCATATAGAGCGACATCCACATCCGGGTCTGCGAGAAATAGACGTGCTCCAACGCGTAACTGTTGAGATACATGAGGCCAAACATCACGACCGTCGAGGTCGCGATCATCGCGAAGAATCTTCCGTAGCTGCTGCATTGTCTGTCGTGGTCCATGTTCAGATCCGTCCTACGTCCGAAGGAGCAGGAAGACGCGGCGATATCGGATCCCGCATACCCCCATCGGGTATGGAACACAGCGGGTCCGCCGAGAGTTCCGAATTGACATCTGGAAAGACGACGGATGAAAGACAACAAGCAGAAGACGCTGGACCGGTTGGCCCGCCTGGAAGGCCAGGTGCGCGGCATCGCCAAGATGGTGTCCGAGGACCGCTACTGCGTCGACATCCTGGCACAGACCGCTGCCGTGCGCTCGGCGCTGAAGGGGGTCGAACGCATGATCCTCGAAGACCACGCGCAGCACTGCGTGCAGGCCGCAATAGACAGCGGCGACCCGGCCGAACAGCAGGCGAAGTTTCAGGAGCTGATAGCGCTGTTGCAGAAGAGCCAAAACTGAGAGGTCGGAACAGGGCGCGCGGTCAAGTGGGGTGCGACAAGCCTCAGAGCCCGTCGTGTCGTTCGCGGATGTGAGCAGGCCAGGTCGATTTGATGTAGCTCAGGACGGCAATGATCTCTGCATCCGTCAGCGTGTCGGCAAAGGCCGGCATGTCCGATCCATAATCTGGATCACCGATCAGCTCGGCCACCCCCAGCTTGGTCACCTGGAACAGGGCGGCGGCGTCATGGTGCCAGGTATGACCGCTTGCGTCATGGGGTGGCGCGGGTAATCGTCCATCGGCGTTGCGCGACCGCCAGTCCGGATGCCCCTTCAGATCGGCACCATGACAGCTTGCGCAGGCGCTTACGTAGATGTCGGCACCCTGCGCGACGACGTCGGCCGAGTCCGGCCGCAGCATGATGGTCTCGGCCCCTGCCGTGCGGTCGGCCAAGGCGACCCAGATGGCCGCGGTGGCCAAAACACTTGCCCCGGCCATCAGGCTACGCTTCACGCACCGGCCTCAAAGTAGACCTGTCCCTCCGCCGCGTCGCCGCCGAAGGCGATCACGTCGAAGCGCGCGGAAGGATCGTCGCCCATGCCAGGCGAGCCCATGGGCATGCCGGGAACGGACAGCCCCGTGATCGCAGGCCGCTCGCGCAGCAGTTTGGCGACGGCTTCGAACGGCACATGGCCTTCGATCACATAGCCATCGACCGTTGCGGTATGGCAGGACCATAGCGATTGCGGCACCCCGGCCTGTATCTTGGCGGGCGTGACATCGTCCATCTCTGTCGTGGTGACGTCGTAACCCTGAGCCATCGCGAGGCTGACCCAGGCTTCACAACAGCCGCAGGTCGGGCTCTTTGCGACATGCATGGCGCCCACGGCTTTCAGCGTGTCCGCCCGTAGAACGGCTGGCAGTGCAAAAGATGTGACGGTAAGCGTGATCGCTTCCAATACAGACCGTCGATTGATTGACGAATACGTTTTCATGGTGTTCCTCAAGGTCATGTTGGGGCGTGGTTGTGTCAGGAGCGTAGCGTATCGTTCGAACGTGGTACCATGTTCACCAGGATCCCAGCTACTCGACAGGGTGGCCCAAGCGGGACAGCATTGCCTTCATGGTCCCGATCTCAGCTTCCTGCGACTCGATCACCAGCTTGGCCAAGGCCGAGGCTTCCGGATCATCCATCTCTTCGAGCGAGGCGCGTGCCATGTCGACCGCGCTTTGATGGTGCGGGATCATCATCAAAAGAAAATCCGCATCTGCATCGCCAGTCGGTTCGATGGCGTCCATGGCCTGCATCATCGTTTCCATCGCATCCCCCGCACCCTGTTGCATCTGAATCGCACCATGCATGGTGCCATGATCAGAAGATTGCGCAACGGCCGGGACCGCAAAAAGGGCAGCGGTCGCAATTGCAGCGGCGAAATTCGCGGCGAAGCGGAGGCGGTGTGTCATGAATGCATCCTTGCATGAAGTGAAGTGGGGTCGAAGAACGGGGTCCTACCGTTAATATGGGTGGCACACTCGTTGAACCAACACGAAAACTGTCGCCAGCAAGGGAATGTGACCCACGCGACCGCGCATTGGGACACGGCCGATCTCCTCTTTCGGACAAAGTTTCGGCTGCTCAAGTTGAGATGATGTCCACTTCCGGCATTGGGCCATCATGAATAGTCCAGCCAAGCATGCGTAGTGGTGCATGACGGCATTTGACAAAGCGGGTCCGAAGTTGCCATTCGCTGCGGACGGCGGAGACGTCCCGTACACGGGACAAAGGGTAAATTCGCTGCGTGTACTCGAATGGCTCCTTGCGAGTATTGTGGCTTACTTCCTTTATTCATGCGCCAGGGGTCATGATGCTCTCTGACCCAGTCACTTGGACTTTTGGGCTTGGCAGAGCCGTAGATTTTGTATGTTAAACCGACAGTTTCGGGTTTCTGTCGCAAAGTTTTGTACTGCATAAATGTGGTTCTGCGCTGGACACATTCATCCTGCGAGGGCGGCGAATTTCCTGAAGGGTGAGAGCTCTGCTTGACCTAGCTGTCCCTTGCGGATCATGTGTGCGGTCTCGATCCCGGCTAGCGTTGCAGATCCGTCAGTTCAGTTCCTTCAGCCTTCTTTCCTGTCGGGCGATCAGCCTGTCAACCTCGGCTCGGCTGTCGGCCGTAAGCGCCGCACCCGGCTTTCGCAGTGCGTCGTGCGCGATCACGCTACGCTTTGCGAGGGTGTATTTGCGGATGGCAAGGCCCATGCCTGGCTGTTGCTCAAACCGCGCCAGCGGCAGGTAGGCGTCGAACAGGTCGCGCGCCCGGCTCATGTCGCCCCGGTCAAATTCGCGCACGACGCTCACCATCATCTCGGGGTAGGCAAAGCCCGTCATCGCGCCATCAGCACCGCGCTCCATCTCTTCCGGCAGGAAAAGCCCGCCGTTGCCGCACAGGATCGAGATGCGCCGGTTCAGCACGTCTTCCTTGCGCAACGCAGTGATCTTCTCCAGCCCCGGCCAATCCTCGTGCTTGAGACAGACGCAGGTTGGCAGGTCGTTCATGATCCGGGCGATAACGCGCGGCGAGATCTGCACGCCGGTTACCAATGGAAAGTCCTGCAGGACAAAGGGCACGTCCCCCAAAAGCTCCGCAATCTGAGTGTAATAGCCGTAAATTTGATCGTCGGTCCTGAGGCTGCCGGGGGGTGCCACCATCACACCTGCAGCACCCAGATCCATCACCATCTTCGTCAGCGTGTCGATCTGGGCGAACCCGGGCGCCGAAACACCAACGACCGTGGGCACACGCCCGCCGACCCGCTCCAGAATGCGCGCAACCACGTCACGCGACTCCTCGACCGTCAGCTTGGGGGCCTCGCCCATCATTCCCAGCACGGTCAGCCCGGTCGCACCGGCCTTGAGGTAGAAGTCGACCATGCGGTCGCAGCTTTCCATGTCGATGGCCCCGTCCGGGGTGAATGGAGTCACTGCGATGACGAAGACACCGCGGGCGGCAGTCGTGAGTTTTGTCATGATCGGTCCTCAGTTAGTCTTTGCGAGTGCGACACGCCCGATGGCCATCGCGGCCGCCGCCCGGCAGGGTTCGACGACGGGCATGCCAAGATGGTTTTCCAGATCCGCGCAGTACCGGGTCATGCCCGCACAGCCGAGGATCAGCACATCGGCCATCGCCTCGTCGCGCAGGCGGGTGCCGACGGTCTTGAGCCGGTCGAAGGTGCGGGTTTCGTCGGCCAGTTCCAGAACACCCATTTCCAGCGGCATGTCGCCCGCCAGGCGATCCATCACACCCATCGCGCCGACATAGCGCATGTGGCGCGGGATGCTTTTCGACAGGATCGACACGATACCGAACCGTTGGCCGAGCGTCATCGCGGTCAGGATCGACGCTTCCGCAATGCCAAGGACGGGCCGCGCCGATTGTTCGCGCAGGGCGGCAAGGCCGGGGTCCGAATAACACGCGATGACGAAGGCGCTGGCGCTGTCCTCCAGCGCCGCGCAATGGGCGAGCAGCGGGCCCACGACACCGTCGACATGCGCCTGCGTCTCGATGCCCGGTGGCCCCTCGGCGAGGGTGCGAGCCTCGATCGGGACGGTGCTAAACGACCGCATCGGGTCAACTGACCGGTCGATGCCATCGGTCACGTCCTGCGTCGAGTTCGGGTTGATGATGTAGATGGTCATGCCGTCGCGCCTTTCGTTCCCCAAAAATCCTTCGGCAGGTCGAGGTCGACATGCGCGCCGATCCGGTCGATCATCAGCGCGGTCTGCTCGGCTGCGTCCCCAAGGATCGCCGCCTCGTCCACGCGCGTGGCCTTGCCGTCCCTCAACACCATTTCCCCGCCGATCATCACGTTCGACACATCGTTGCCGTTGGCAAAGCATACCAGCCGATGCATCGGCATGTTCGGCGGATAAAGATGCGCCCGGCGTAGGTCGATGATGGCCATGTCGGCCTGCTTGCCCGTCTCGATGGAGCCGATCCGGTCCTCCATCCCGAGCGCCCGTGCGCCTTCGATCGTGCACATGGCAAGCGCCTGACCGATCGGCATGACCGACGCATCGCGGAAATGAGTGCGATGATAGTGCATCAGTTGCTGCATGTGACGGAACATGTCGGAAGACCGATCCGGTGCCGTCGCGTCCGAACCAAGTGCGACGCAGGCCCCCTTGCCGATCATCTCCGTCGCCGGACAGCGCCCCATGATGGAGGCGTTGGCGGAGGGGTTGTGCGCGATCTTCGTGCCGGTGCGGGCGACCAGATCGATCTCCGCCTCATGCAGATCGATGCAATGGGAAAGCAGCGTATCAGGGCCAAGCAGGCCCAGCTTTTTGGCCCTGTTGATCGATCCGCGCCAGTGCCCGTCCTGGGTGAAAATCAAACCCCGGTCGCGGGCATGCTGCCGGACGGTCTGTACCTGCGCGCATGCCTCGGCGTAATCTTCGGGCGCCATGTCCCGTTCGTGCTCGTCCCGCAGCACCGGATAGAGCAGCGCAATGCGGATGCGCCCGTCGTGCGTGTCGTGCCACTGGTCCACGACGTCGAGACAGGTCTTGAGCTGATCCTCGAACGTGACCGGGTAAACCTCACGCCGGTCGCCGTCCCACGACGCATAGTTGCGCGGATGCGGGGCGCGGGTGGGGCCGACTGCGACCACGCTGCGGGTGCCGACTTCGGACACGCCCCTGCAATGCGCGGCGGCATGGAGGGGATCGTCGGTGCGCATGATCGAATCGCCGCCGCCCAGCAGCGACACGCCCGTGGTCACGCCGAAGCGCAGTCGCTCAAGCGCCGCGATCCTTGCCTCGGCGTACCAGAATTCCGGCGGAGAGGCTTGGGTGTAGACTTCGCCGCAGATTTCCTCCCAACGATTGCCTTCATGCATTCCCATGGACTTGATCAGCGCGTGCCCTGCGTGGGCATGGACATCGACCATGCCGGGAATGATCGCCTGGCCGCTGCAATCGATGATCTCAGCCGCCTCGACCTCGCGGGTGATCCGGTCGGCGGACCCGACTACAACGATCCTGCTATCCGTCACGCCGACGGCACCGTCCTCGATCACGCGGCGCGCACCGTCCATTGTCACGACTGTGCCCCCGGTCAACAGGGTGTCGACCTTCATGTCTGATCACCTTTCAATCGTGGCAGCATCCGGACGTCGATCACCCCATCCGCTGGCATCGCAAAATCAGAATGATCCCCCGCAATACCGATCACCCTGAGAGGATTGTACAGCGTCAGCCATGCCGGATCGTCCTGCAGCAGCGCGTAGGTCTCGCGCCAGATCGCTGCCCGTTCTGCGCGGTCGGCCGTGGCGCGGCCCTTGTCGATCAGCGCCTCGATCCCCTCGTGGCGGTAACCTTGCCACCAAGACCCCGCCACGCGGCTGTCGATCTTTTCGTAAAGTACGCGGTAGGTGCTCATCGGGCTGGAATCGAAGACGCAGAGATCGCGGATTTCCTTGCGCCGCACCATGTGGGCATAGGCCTCGCGGTCGCGGTGGATGTGGACGTTGAGCGAAACGCCGACCTCCGCCAACTGGTCACCAAGCGCTGCCGTCAGCCGTTCGGCTTCGTCCGGCAGACGCGTGGGGCAATCGACCTCCAGCGTCAAACCCCCGGCATGGCCGGCATCTGCCAGCAGCGCGCGGGCGGCGTCGCGGTCGCAGCTTTCGCGCTCCCCTGTGCCCGCTCCGAAGTGATTGGGGCTGACAAAGCCCCGCAACGGACGCGCGGCACCGGCCATGACGGTCTCGATCAGCGCCTCCCGGTCCACGGCAAGGCTCAGCGCCCGACGCGTCCGGCCATCGGCCAGCGGGCCGCGCGCGGCGTTCAGAAGATAGATGATCGCCACCGGGGACAAAAACACATGGCGCATGCAGACAAGCGCCTCGGACGCCTTGAAATCGAGCGCATTGGCGACCTCGACCTTGCCCTCTGTCAGCAGCGCCTGCCGCTGACGGGCGTCGGGTTCCAGCCTCCATATGATCCGTTCGTTCGCAGGAAGCGGGGCAAAGTGCCGGTCCACGCGTACAGCGGTGATCTCGTCCTCACCTATCGTCTCGATCCGGTACGGCCCCGTGCCGACCTGAGCCGTCATGGTGCCCGCGTCCAAGGCATCGAAGGCACGTGGCGACGCGATGAACCCCTGCTCCAGCACATCAAGAAGATCGGCCATCGGCGCGGCCAGCGTGACTTGCAGCGTCAGATCATCGACTTCTTCGTAAGCAGCACCGCCAAGAAACTGCCGCCAGACGGCAGGCGCCCCGAGAGTATAGCCCTTGTCCTCCCGCGCCATCCGTTCGAGGTTCTGCCGCACCGCCTGCGCGTCACAAGCCGTGCCGTCGTGAAATGTGACACCTTCGACCAGCCGGAACGTCCAGACCTGCGCGTCCTGCGACACCTCCCATTCCCGAGCGAGCAGCGGCACGAAATCCTGACCGACGCGTTTCACCAGCGTGTCATAGACCGCGTGCAGGATCGTCAGCTCGTCGTTGGCATCGGTGCAGTCCTGCGGGTCGTGAATGCCCAGCCTGGCCTGTGCGATGATCGTCATGCGGTGTCCCTTTCCGGTTCGTCCAGCAAATGGCAGGCGACCTCCTGCCCCTCTCCCAGATCCTGCAACGCAGGACGCTCCGCCGCGCAGCGGCTCCATGCGAAGGGACAGCGCGTGCGGAAGCAACATCCGGATGGCAGCTCTAGCGCCGAGGGCACCTCACCGCTCAGGGCGATCTCCTCCACGTCGCGCTTTGGCTTGATGCTGGGGGCCGCGGATAAAAGCGCGCGGGTATAGGGATGGCGCGGGCGCGCGAACAGCACGTCGCGCGGGGCCTTTTCGACGATGAAGCCAAGGTACATCACGCCCACGCTGTCAGCGACGTGATGCACCACCGACAGGTCGTGGCTGATGAAAAGATAGGCCAGCCCGAATTCGTCCCGCAGATCCTTCATCAGGTTCAGGATCTGCGCCTGGATCGACACGTCGAGCGCCGAGACAGGCTCGTCCGCGATGATCAGGTTCGGCCGCACCGACAGCGCCCGCGCGATGCCGATCCGCTGCCGCTGACCGCCGGAAAACTGGTGCGGATAGCGCCCCGCGTGCTCCGCGCTTAGTCCCACCCGCGCCAGCAGCGCCTCGATTTCCTCGCGCACGGCCCCGCGATCCGCCGCACCCTTTTTCTGCTCCAGCAGCGGTTCGGCCACGATGTCGCGCACGCGTTGTCGCGGGTTGAGGGAGGCATACGGGTCCTGAAAGATCATCTGCATCTTCGCGCGCATCGGCAGCATTTCGGCAAAGCCGTATTGCGCGACGTCCTCGCCATCCAGCCGCACTTCACCCCCGGTCGGCTTGTAGATACGCGCGATAGTCTTGGCGACGGTGGACTTTCCACAGCCGCTCTCGCCGACAAGGGCCATGATCTGGCCCCTGCCGATGCTGAAATCCACGCCGTTCACCGCGTTGACGACGCGGTTCTCCAGCCGGATGCCACCCCTCACCCGCAGGCGGTCAAGAATGCCGCCCCCGAGGGGGAAGTGCATCTTGAGGTTCCTGACCTCGAGTACGGGAGGAAGAGACGCCGTCATGCCACCTCTCCCGGTGCGAGCGGGAAGTGGCAAGCCGCCCAGAGACTGTCGTGCTGCCGGGTCAACTCCGGCTCCGTCTCGGCGCAAAGCGCCTGCGCGCGCGGGCAGCGGTCGCGGAAGTTGCAGCCCTTGGGCAGCGAGCGGATGTCCGGGACCGACCCGGGGATCTGCCGCAGGCGGTCGTGACGGTTGGCCGGGTCGGGAATGCTGTCGATCAAACCGCGCGTGTAGGGATGGGCGGGCCGTTCGATCAGATCGCGCGTGAGGCCGCGCTCCACCACCTTGCCGCAGTAGAGAACTGTGATGTGATCCGCCATCTCCGACACGACGGCAAGATCGTGGGTGATCAGAATCATCGACGCGCCCTTCTCGGCGATCTGGCGGCGCATCAGCTTGAGGATCTGGCTCTGGATCGTCACGTCCAGCGCGGTCGTCGGTTCGTCCGCGATGATGAGACGCGGCCCGGCCAGCAAAGCGATGGCAATGACGACACGCTGCCGCATGCCGCCCGAGAACTGGTGCGGATAGGCCTTGAGACGTTCAGCAGCGCGGCTGATGCCGACGCTCTCCAGCATCTCGACGCAGGCCAACTGACGCGCGGCAGCGTTCAGATCGGAGTGCAGGCGCAGCACCTCGTCCATCTGCTGCCCGACAGTATGAAGCGGATTGAGCGAGGTCATCGGATCCTGAAACACCATCGAGATGTCGCGGCCCCGGACGGCGCGCAGACGCTCCTCCCCCGCAGTGGCGAGGTCTTCGCCGTCCAGCAGGATCGCGCCGCCCTCGATGCGGCCGGGGCTGTCGATCAGCCCCAGGATCGAAAACCCGATCACCGACTTGCCTCCGCCGCTTTCCCCGACCAGCCCCATGACCTCGCCTTGCCCGATCTCGAAGCTCACCCCGTTGACCGCCTTCACCACGCCGGAAAAGGTGTGGAAATAAGTGCGCAGGTCCCTGACAGCCAACAGTGGTTCTTGCACCTGCGCCATCATTTCAGCCTCGGGTTCAGTTCGTCGCGTAGGAAATCCCCGAACAGGTTGATGCCGAAGACCAGCATCATGATCGCCACGCCCGGGAAAACGCTTGTCCACCATAGCCCACTGAACAGCACGTCGAAGCCGTTCTTGATCAGCAGCCCCAGCGAGGGTTGCGTGATCGGCACGCCGACGCCCAGAAAGCTCAGGCTGGCCTCGATCAGCACGAAGGTCCCCACCTGGATCGTCGCGATCACGATCAGCGGGGTCAGGACGTTGGGCAATACATGCTTGCGGATGATCTTGCGGTTGGGCAGCCCGGCGACCTTGGCGGCCTGCACGTATTCCTTCTCGATCTCTGACAGGGTCGATCCGCGCACGGTGCGGGCATAGACGACCCATCCCACGGCGGTCAGGGCGATCAACACCTTGTCCACCCCGGTCCCCACGGCGGACATCAGGAACAG
>JBBSJO010000009.1:0-43614 GCA_038257185.1 Rhodobacterales bacterium
CCCCCTCTTTTATTCTTTTTTTTTCTTATTTCTCTTCTATTTGGGGTTGTGTTGTGGGGGTTGGGGGTTGGGGGGGGGGGCCCCCGGGGGGGGGGGGGCCCCCCCCCCCGGCACCGCCTGCGTTCCCCGCCCCGCCTGCGTCATTGCGCGAGGCAGAGTTCCTTCCAGGCCGCCGCCAGATCCTGTTCCTTCACATCGCGCATCTTCATCTCGTAGACCCAAGGGGTCACCAACGGAATCGCGTTGTTGTAGTTCTCGGGCCAGGTCGCCTCAGCCGTCACCTTTGCCTTCACGCTGCGTTCGTTCACCCGGTCGATCCGGGCCTGTCGGACCGCACCGACGACGTCCGCCTGATAGCTGCAGTCGGTTTCCTTCTTGGTCTCTGCGAATGCCGGGCCCGAGGTGGCGAGAAGGCCAGCGGCCAGTGCCGCCGCAAAAGATATCTTCAGCATAGGTCTGCTCCACATGTTACATTACCGGCGGGATTCGGGCCCCGCGGCGCGACTTTACCCGCGCGCCGCAACTGCTTCCATAGCCTGTTTCATATCGTGAACGAGGGTAGCTGCCATCGACCGGAAGACAAGGATCAGGAAAGAATCCTTGCCGGTCCGGGTGATCGAGGCCGACATGTGCAACACCTGCGTCCGCACGGAGTGCCCGCGCTTGAAACTGCCCTCGCGCAGGTCCACCGGGACGAGCCGCGCCAGCACGTCGACCGAACCCGCGCCGCTGAGCGATACTGTCGCCCAGCCGTCCGACACATCGACCATCGCCGCCTGACCGGCTAGTGCAGCCTCAGGCGTGGGGCCCACCAGCAGAACCTCGCGCAGCCCGAACCACAGACAACGCGCGCCCTCCTTGCCGGTCGCCCGGTTCGGTTTGGGTGCCGCCATTCCATGCGCCGCCTCCAGCGCAGCCGTAAAATCGGAGGCGCTCCCGAAGGGGGCAAGGACGGTCAGGTGTCCCGGCGCCGCTTCCTCCAGTTTCGCCGCTCCGATGCTGAGCGGCAACAACTCCCCGCAGGGCGATTTCTCGATCAGTTCAACCACGGGTGCGCCCTCCTTCTGGATCGACAAAGACCGGCGCGCAGATTTGGACCTCCGCCTCCAGCCCGCGCAGGTGGTCGACCATGCGCATCACCTCGCCATACCGCTCCGGCCCGCGCTGCACGAAGCCGAGCCCGATGAAGGTGCCGACGTCCGGCGAGAAAGCGACGGAAGTGACGTATCCCTGATCGTTCACCCGCACCGGCTCCGCACCCTTGTCGAACAGATGCGCCCCGGCGGTGAGTTGCTTCACGGGTCCGACCGGCCGCAGCCCCACCAGCTGTTCACGGTCAGGGTCCATCAGACCTTCGCGCTCGGCCATCGTCTTGCCGATGCAATCCTTCTTGTCCGACACCATGCGCCCCATGCCGATATCGAAGGCCGTCGTGCGCCCGTGGATTTCCGCGTGGGTGATATGCCCCTTCTCGATCCTGAGCACATTCAGCGCCTCCATCCCGTAGGCCCCGCCGCCCATCTCCTCAGCCCGCTTGACCAGTGCGTCGAAAAGGCTCGCGCCATATCGCGCAGGCACCGCGATCTCATAGGCATGTTCGCCCGAGAAGGAGATGCGGAAGAGCCGTCCCGCGACACCCAGCACGGTCACGTCCCCGCAGGCCATGAAGGGCCAGCTTTCATTGTCCACGGGTGCTGCCAGAATGCCGTTCAGCAACTCCCGCGACTTCGGACCCGCCACGGCGAACTGCGCCCAGTGCTCGGTGACGGAGGTGAAGCTGACCTGCCACCCGGGATGCAGACACTGGCTCACGAACTCCAGATGCCGCATCACCGGCCCCGCCGCCGCCGTCGTGGTGGTCATCACGTAATGCTGCTCGCCCAGCCGCGCGCAGGTGCCGTCGTCCATGACGTGCCCGTCCTCGCGCAGCATCAGGCCATAGCGCACGCGCCCCACTTTCAGCGTGGAGAACATGTTGGTATAAACAAAATCCAGCAGCTTGGCCGCATCCGGCCCCTGAATGTCGATCTTGCCCAGCGTGGAGACATCGCAGACCCCCACCGACTTGCGCACATAGCCGACCTCGCGGTCGCAGGACTGCCGCCAGGTGCTTTCGCCCGGTTTCGGGAAGTAGCTGGGCCGATACCACAGCCCCGCCTCGATCATCGGCGCGCCCATCCGGACGCTTTGGGTGTTGCTGGTGGTGAAGCGCTGCGGGGCAAACCCCTTGCCCTGTGCCCCTGCGCCCATGGCGGCGATGGAGACCGGTACGAAAGGCGGGCGGAAGGTCGTCGTCCCCGTCTCCGGTATCCCGCGGCCCGTCGCATCCGCCAGCACCGCAAGGGCGGCGACGTTGGAGCTCTTGCCCTGATCCGTCGCCATCCCTTGAGTCGTGTAACGCTTCATGTGCTCGACGGAGCGGAAGTTCTCTACCGCCGCCTGTTTGATGTCCTTGACCGAAACGTCGTTCTGGAAATCCAGCCACGCCCGTCCCTTGCCCGCCACGGCCCAGAGCGGCGAGAGGCTGTAGGGCGCATCTTCGGCCTGCGGCACGTCGACCTTTACGGGTTTCTTTCCCAAGGCCCCCAGTGCCGCCACCGCCGCCTCGACCCCTGCCGTCAGACAGCCATGGGTGGAAAACACGCCGTTGCAGGATCCGGCCACGGTCATGTCGGGGATCGAGCCTTCGGTCGGCACGAAAGCCTGAATATCCGCGTTCCATGTCGGTCGCCCGTTCATGTGGCAAGTCAGGTGCACCGACGGGTTCCAGCCGCCGGACATGGCAAGACAATCGGTCTGGATCGCCTGCTCGCCCTGCGCGGTGCGGATCGTCACGCTTTCCAGTTCCTTGCCGCCCCCCGCATTGCAGACCTGCGCCCCGGTAAAGACGGGATAGCCCGCCCCTTCGACAGACACCCCCGCGCGGCTGTCGATCAGAGCCGCCACATGCACCCCCGCCGCTACCAGATCGCGCGCGGTGCGGTGGGCGTCGTCGTTGTTGCCAAAGACCGCCACCTGCTTGCCGGGGCTGACCCCCCAGCGGTTGAGGTAGGCGCGCACAGCGCTGGCCAGCATGATACCCGGTCGGTCGTTGTTCTGGAACGCCACCGGACGCTCCAGCGCGCCGGCAGCAAGGACCGTGTGCCGCGCCGCAATGCGCCAGAAGGTCTCAAGCACCGCGCCGCCGTTGCGCTGGCCCGTGTGCTGGTTCACCCGTTCCAGCGCACCGTACATGCCGCCGTCATAGGCCCCCGTGACAGTTGTGCGGGTCATCAGGCGCACGTTCTCCATGCCCGCCAGTTCCGCCACGACCTCCGCCGCCCAGAGGTGCCCGGGCTTGCCGTCCACCTCCAGCGTCTCGGCGTTGAGCCGCCCACCCATGAGCGCGTCCTCTTCGACAAGGATCACGTCCGCGCCGCCCCGCGCCGCCGTGCGTGCGGCCATCAGGCCAGCAGGTCCGGCACCGATCACCAGCAGGTCACAGAAGGCATAGGCGCGTTCATATGTGTCGGTATTGTGCTGCCCGCTCAATGCCCCAAGACCAGCCGCCTTGCGAATAATCGGCTCATAAAGGCCTTCCCAGAACTTTTTGGGCCACATGAAGGTCTTGTAGTAGAAACCCGCCCCCAGAAAGGGGGCCGCCAGATCGTTCACCGCCATCACGTCGAAGGAAAGGCTGGGCCAGGCGTTCTGGCTCTGCGTGACCAGCCCCTCATGGATCTCCTGCACCGTGGCGCGCACGTTGGGTTCGCGCTGCGCGCCTGTCCCCGTCGTGATCAACGCATTCGGCTCCTCGCTGCCCGCTGTCAGTACGCCGCGCGGGCGGTGGTACTTGAAGGACCGGCCCATCAGCCGCACCTCGTTGGCCAGGAGCGCGGAGGCGACAGTATCGCCCGCGAACCCGCCGTAGGAGGTGCCGTCGAAACGGAACGTGACCGGCCTGGTCCGGTCGATCAGCCCCTTGCCCGCGACCCTCATCTCCTCGCCCCCGTGACGTCCACGGCCAGCTCGACCTTCGAAATGCCATGCGTCACCGTGTTGCGCGTCACCACGACCCAGGCCCCGCAGCCGCCCTCGTGATGCCACAGGTCGCGGGTCTCCCCGGCCGGGTTCTCACGCAGGTGAACGTAGTTCTCCCACGCCGCGTCGCCCGCATCGGGCGCGGGTCGCTCCAGTGCCACGGCAGCGCCCTGGTAGTAGTATTCGCGCCGGTCGCGTGACCCACAGATCGGACAGTCAATACGCATCACTTCCCTCCGGGACGGGCATCCGCCCCTGCTTCATCTTGCAAAATAAACTCGAATCCCACATCGCCATCTCAGTGCAGGTTGTGCTGAGACCCGGTGGCCTCCTCATCCATCAATCCCCGCCCGGTGCGGAAACGGTCCAGCCGGAACTTCGCCGCAGGCTCGTGATGGTTGCCAGTCGCCATCAGGTGCGCGAAACTGAACCCCGACCCCGGAACCGCCTTGAACCCGCCGTAGCACCAGCCGCAATCGATGAACAAACCTTCCGTATCGGTCTTGTCGATGATCGGCGATCCGTCCGGCGTCATGTCCATGATCCCGCCCCATGACCGCAGAACCTTCGCCTTTCCGATCATCGGCATCAGGGTCATCCCCGCCTCCATCACATGCTCCATCATCGGCATGTTGCCGCGGCTGGCGTAAGAGGCGTAGAAATCGAGGTCCCCGCCAAAGACCAGCCCGCCCTTGTCGGACTGGCTGATGTAGAAGTGGCCCATGCCGAAGCTCACCACGTGGTCGATCACGGGTTTCAGACCCTCCGTCACGAAGGCCTGCAACACGTGGGATTCAATCGGCAGGCGCATGCCCGCCATCGCGGCCACCTGACCTGAGCGGCCCGCCACCACGATGCCGACCTTCTTGGCTCGGATCGGTCCGCGCGTGGTCTGCACGCCGCGCACCTTGCCGTTCTCGATGTCGATGCCGGTGACCTCGCACTGCTGGATCAGGTCGACCCCGCGCTGGTCGGCCCCCCGCGCATAGCCCCAGGCCACCGCGTCATGCCGCGCGGTGCCGCCGCGCCGATGCAGCAACCCGCCGTAGATCGGGAAACGGATGTTCTCGTAGTCGAGGTAAGGCAACAGTCGCCGCACGCCCTCGCGGTCCAGCAGCTCCGCGTCGTCGCCTTGGCCAATCATCATGTTGCCGCGCCGCGCGAAGGCGTCGCGCTGGCCGTCAGAGTGGAAAAGATTGATGATGCCCCGCTGCGAATGCATCACGTTATAGTTCAGATCCTGCTCCATCCCCTCCCAGAGCTTCAGCGAGTGGGAGTAGAATTCGGAGTTGCCGGGCATCCCGTAGTTGGCCCGCACGATGGTCGTGTTGCGCCCCACGTTGCCACCGCCGAGGTAGCCTTTCTCCAGCACCGCGATATTGGTCATCCCGTGGTTCTTGGCGAGGTAATAGGCGGTGGACAGCCCGTGCCCGCCGCCGCCGATGATCACGGCGTCATATTCGGCCTTGGGCTCGGGGTCGCGCCAATGCGGCTTCCAGCCCTTGTTGCCGGTCAAACCCTCGCGCAGCACACGCCACCCTGAAAACCGCATGGAGACATTCCTTCTGGACAGACGACGCGATATAGCCAAGTCCAGCCAGAAGTATCAATGTCCGCCCTGCGATTTGGGGCAAATTGCGTCACGCATGGGTATGCCAGCGACCATTGCTGCGCCATATTTCGACGTTTTCCGGCAGGCCCCGCTCAGGCTTCGCCCTTCACGCTCCGGGTCAGTTCCTGCATCGCCTTCAGGTAATGCGCGGGTCCGTGGCTGATGCGCGCGACACCGCGGTCGGACAAGGCCGCGACCGAAGCGCCATCCATGCTGCGCATCACGTTGACCGGCAGGTCCGTGGCCGCGCAGAGGCGCTTGATCAGGTCCGGGTCTTTCAGGCCCGGCACAAAAAGCCCGCTCGCCCCTGCTTCGGCATAGACGGCGGCGCGGGCGAGGACCTCTGTCATCTTACCCGCGTCGTCTGCATCGCTGCCGCCGAAGAAGACATCCGTCCGCGCATTGATGAAGAAGGCGACGCCCGCAGCATCCGCCATGGCGCGGATCGCATTGATCCGGGCGGCCTGCACGCCTGCCGTGACAAGGCCCTTACCCCCGATCACGCGATCCTCCAGGTTCATGCCGACCGCCCCTGTGTGCATGAGTGCTGCCACATTGCGCGCCAGCCTGCCGGGTTCCGTGGCATAGCCCGTCTCGAAATCCACCGACACCGGCACGTCCACCGCACCCACGATCTGTTCCGCGCACCGCAGCACGTCCGCCATCGGCAGGGCCTCCCCGTCGGCAAAGCCCTGCGCCGCCGCCACGGCCCAGGATCCGGTTGCGATGGCGGGCGCGCCGGCCTCTGCCACGGCCCTGGCGGAACCTGCGTCCCAGATGTTGTGCAGCACCAGCGGCCTGCCCTTGACGTGGAGCGCCGCGAAGGCTTCTGCCTGTTCCTGTTGTGTGGTCATGTCTTCATCCTTTGCTGCGCGGCAAACCCGCGTTCCAGTTCGATCAGCGCCTGCTTGCGCCAGAGCCCGCCGCCGTATCCCGTCAGCGCGCCATCCGCGCCGAGCACCCGGTGGCACGGGATCGCAATCGCGATGGGGTTCGCCCCGTTCGCGCGCGCCACGGCGCGGGTGTTTTCGGGGCGGCCAATGCTGCGCGCGACCTCGGAGTAGCTGCGCGTCTCGCCCGCCGGGATGCGCCGCAGGGCGCGCCACACCTCATGCATGAAGGGCGTGCCGAGTGGGGCCAGCGGCGTCGCGAAGCCATCGTCGCGGTATGACAGGAAAGCGTCAAGCTCCGCCTCAATCCGGTCCGTTGGGGCGAAGCGGCCAAAGCCGAGACTGCCTTTGGCCTGAGCATGCAGGCGTTTGAGCTCGGCAGGCAGGGCGCGGCGGTCGCTAAATTCCAGAAGGTGCAGGGCATGGGCATCGCTGACGGCGATCATCGCGCCCAATGGGGTTTCGATCCAGTCCGCCCGCAGCAGGGCATCGCGTGCGAACCCGACGGGCGGCAGCCCCAGCCAGCGGCCAAAAGCGGCGCAGAAGGCACCTGGTGAATCGTACCTCGCCTTGATCTGCGCGTCGATCACCCGTGCGCCGTCCTTGAGGCTTGCCGCGCCGGTGCGCAAACGCGACAGCCGCGCCATGTCGAGGAAAGTCATACCGAAATGCCGCTTGAACGCGCGCCGCACAGTGGAGGGATCAAACCCCAGCTCCGCGATGTCGGCCTCGCGCCAGAGCCGCGCGGGGTCGTTTCCGAGAGCGGCCAGAAGGTGTGAGATGGTTGGATCCGCCTGTGCCGCCGGGGTCATCGGATGGCAGCGCTCGCAGGGCCGAAACCCCGCTTCGATGCACCCGGAAATGCTGTCGAGAAAGCGGCAATTTTCTGCCTTGGGTTTGCGGGCCGGACAGGTCAGGCAGCAGAAGACCCCGGTGGACGTCACACCGACAAAGGCGCGCCCGTCAATGGCGTCATCACGGGCAAGAAGAGCGGCATTGAGGCTGTCGGGATCGGGAAGGTCAAACATCATGGCCAGAACATAGGGGAATACGGTAAAGCTGTCCGCCTGCGTTCGGGCATCTATTCGGAATATGTGACGGTGTCAGCCGTGGCTACCGAACTGGTCCTGCGACCAGTACAGGCGCTTGCCCATCGCGTTGGCCGGGACCGGTCGGACAAAGATCGCCCGCGGAGCCGCGAATTCCTGCCTGTCTGCACGGATGTTGCGTTCCGGCGCGATGGGCAGCGGCTGCGTTCCAGTTTGTAATTGGTCTTGTGACATCCTGTTTCTCCCTTGTGCGTAAGAAATACAATCGGCGGAGTCTGCTGAGAATTATCCGGGACAGGTCGGGGACAAGGCGTCAGACGGTGCCAGCATGATAAAACGAAATCGCGAAGAGACGGTTCCCGCCGTCCTTCATCAATTGCATCGATATGCCGATGATCGGTCAGAAGTCGCCCATGGCGTTATGACAGGCCGCATGCCTTGACGCCGACGGTGCGAGGCAGGGCACTGTCGCCCCCTGCCCCGGATGTCAAAGTCCCTTGGCCCGGTAGCTGGAGGCGACCTTACCGATGGAGACCAGATAGGCCGCCGTGCGCAAGTCGTCTACATCACCGCGGCTGTGCCAGACCTGGGCCATGGAGTCGTAGGCACTGGACATCGTGTCATCGAGACCGGAGCGGACCAGCTCGAGCTCTCCCGCGCCACGCAGGTACTTCTGCTTGAAACCGGGGCTGAGCGACCAGCCAAGCTCCTTGTCGGCGCTCAGCCGTTCCAGTTCGTCGATCAGCAACTGGTGCCGCGCCTCTTCCTGCCGACGTTGCATCCGGCCAAAGCGAATGTGGCTGAGGTTCTTGACCCACTCGAAGTAGGACACCGTGACGCCACCGGCGTTGGCGTACATGTCCGGGATGATCACGATCCCCTTCTTGCGCAGGATTTCGTCGGCACCTGCAGTGACCGGACCATTGGCCGCCTCCACGATCAGCGGCGCCTTGATACGATCGGCGTTGCCCATGTTGATCACGCCCTCAAGGGCCGCCGGAATGAGAATGTCACATTCGTGCTCAAGCAGCTTCGCCCCGTCATCGGTGAGCGACGCATCGGGATATCCGGTGATGGTGCCGTGCTTCTGGATCCACCTGTGCACCGCTTCCACGTCCAGTCCGCTCTCTTTGTGCAGCGCCCCGTCGCGTTCGATGATGGCGGTGATCGTGCAGCCATCCTCCTCGCTCAGGAACTTGGCAGCGTGATAGCCGACGTTGCCGAGGCCCTGCACCACGACCTTCTTGCCGTCGAGCTTGCCGGTCAGTCCCGCTTTCTTGAGACCTTCGGCGTCGCGGAAGAAGGCGTGCAGCGCATATTGCACCCCGCGTCCCGTCGCCTCCGTCCGGCCCTGGATGCCGCCGGCGTTGATGGGCTTGCCAGTCACGCAGGCCACGCCGTTGATGTCGGTGGTGTTCATGCGCTTGTATTGATCCGCGATCCAGGCCATCTCGCGCTCGCCCGTGCCCATGTCGGGAGCGGGCACGTTCTGGGCGGGGTTGATCAGGTCGCGCTTGATCAGCTCATAGGCAAAGCGGCGGGTGATCAGTTCCAGCTCGTGCTCGTCGTATTCGCGCGGGTCGATGCAGAGCCCACCCTTGGAGCCGCCGAAGGGTGCGTCCACCAGCGCGCATTTGTAGGTCATCAACGCCGCCAGCGCCTCCACCTCGTCCTGGTTGACGCCCAGTGAATAGCGAATGCCGCCCTTGACCGGTTCCATATGTTCGGAATGAACGGAACGGTAGCCGGTGAAGGTCTGGATCTGGCCGCGCAGGCGCACCCCGAAACGCACGGTGTAGGTGGCGTTGCAAACCCGGATCTTTTCCTCCAGCCCCGGTGGCAGGTCCATCAATGCCACCGCGCGGTTGAACATCATGTCGACACTGTCGCGGAAGCTCGGCTCGTTGGCTGGAGTCATCTTGTCATCCTTTTACTTGCGTCCATCGACTCGCCCCTAGGGCGAGCCTTTCACAGTCACACCCTAATCGGCAAGTTTGCAAGGCGCGACATATTTGGCCGCTCCGCACAAAATGCATGCAGTCTTCAAAAGATCCCACGCCACCCCGCTTATTGTAAACAGAACGGAAACGACCCGGCCACGCAGGCCGCATTGATGCCTAAATATTTAATAATACACGTAATTTTGCGACGGAGGCGCCCCATTTTAGCCACCTTTACGGAGCACAAGATCATCACGGGGTGACTCTGAGCATTGGCCTACGCCCTTTCGTGGGGCGTCGGCTTGAAAGGTGAACGACGATGACAAATCAGCTCTGCACAATCCGCCCACAGGCCCCGGGCCTGAAGCGCTTCGCGGTTCAAGAGGACGGATCCATCACCGTCTTCGCCTGCTTCATGATCCTCATCATGCTGATGGTAGGCGGTATCGGCGTGGACCTGATGCGGCACGAAATGGAGCGCACCCGGATCCAGGCGGTGGCTGACCGGGCCGTGCTCGCCGCTGCCGACCTCGACCAGACGCTGAGCCCCGAAGGTGTGGTACGCGACTACTTCGCCAAATCCGGCATGGCCGACTATGTGTCGAACGTCACCGTGAGCGAAGGTCTGAACTATCGCACCGTGCAGGTCGATGCCGCCACCACCATGAACACCCAATTCATGGACATGATGGGCGTCGAAACCCTGGATATCGTCGGTCGCTCGATCGCCGAAGAGAAGGTCGCCAAGGTGGAAATCTCCATGGTGCTCGACATCTCCGGATCGATGGAATGGAACAGCAAGATGCAGAACCTGCGCAATGCGGCGGGCGTCTTCATCGATACCGTTCTGACGCACGCGAACGAGGACCTGATCTCGGTCTCTGTGGTGCCCTATTCGGAACACGTGAACGTGGGTCCGCTGATCGCCAACCGCCTGAATGTAAACGAAGTGCACCAATTCGGCGGGGCCGCACCATGGTACAACGCGCCGTCCGGGGTGAACTGCCTCGAGATGCCCGACAGCGAATTCAACTCAGTCGTCCTCAACAAGACCCGCTGGTATGACCAGATGCAGCATTTCCAGTGGAACTCCGCCTCTGCCTATACGGTGGACGACACGGTTTGCCCGCAGTACGAGTACGAGCGCATTATCCCGTTCTCCCAGAACGCCGCCTATCTCAAGCAGCAGATCAACAAGTTCCAGCCGCGTGCCGGTACCTCGATCTTTCTGGGCATGAAATGGGGCGCGGCGATGCTGGACCCGTCCTTCAACTCCCTGACGAACTCCATGGCCATCTCCGGCAACGTGGACAACGTGTTCGCGGTGCGCCCGGCCTCCTACAGCGATCCCGAAACGCTCAAGACAGTCATCCTGATGACGGACGGACAGAACGACCGGTCCTACCGGATCTCCAACAGCGTTTACGCCAACCTGAGCCACTCCAAGCACTGGTCCGAATGGAACTTCCAGTACTACATCAACCGCTACGTGTCTTCCTGGGACCGCCCGAACTGGTATCGTCAGAAATACACCGCCGACATCGGTGACGGGTTGCTCGACAAAATCTGCGATGCGGCCAAGGCGGAAGGTATCGTCATCTGGTCGATCGGCTTCGAAGTGACGGACCACGGTGCCAACGTGATGCGTCAGTGCGCCTCCTCGCCGAGCCACTTCTTCCGGGTGGAAGGCGTCGAGATCACCAAGGCCTTCGAAGCCATCGCCCGCCAGATTAACCAGCTGAGGTTGACACAATGATCGCCCGCCTGAAAAACCGTCTGCGCGGCTTCGGCCGCGCAGAGGATGGTTCCGCCCTGATCATCGAATTCTGCTTCTTTGTGCCGATCCTGTTCGGAACCTTCCTGATGGCCGTCGAAATGGGCGTCTACACGATGCACCAGATGTTTCTGGATCGCGGACTTGACCTGACCGTGCGCCATGTAAGGCTGAATACCAACACGCCCATGACGCACAACCAGCTCAAGGACATGATCTGCGACTACTCCGGCTTCCTTGACGACTGCGACAACTCGCTGCGGCTTGAAATGACCCCGCTCGACCCGCGCAACTTTGCCGCCTTCGACGAGGTCGCCGACTGCGTGGATACCTCTCAACCCGTGACACCCGTGCGCGGCTTTATCCTGGGCCGCAACCACGAGATGATGATCCTGCGCGCCTGCGTGAAGTTTACCCCGGTCTTTCCGACAACCGGCCTGGGCTATGCGCTGGAGAAGGATGGCGCGGGCAAGGCGCGCATGGTCTCCACCGCCGCCTTCGTGCAGGAGCCCAACTGATGACCACGCTCAAGACATGCCTCGCCGCTTTTGCACGCTGCGATTTCCTGCGTCGCGAGGACGGCAGCGTCGCCATCGAGGCGATGATCATACTGCCGGCGCTGTTCTGGACCTATCTGTCATTGTTCTCCATCTTCGATGCGTTCCGAACCTACAGCATCAACCAGAAGGCCGCCTTTACCATCGGTGACGCGATATCTCGGGAAACACTGCCGATCGACGGCGACTATCTCGACGGGGCGCTTGATCTCTTCGAGTACCTTTCGCGTTCGCAGGGGGACTCGGCCATTCGCGTCACCTCGATCGTCTACAACGGCGACCAGGACGAATTCGGGCGGGACTGGTCGCAGACACGGGGATGGGTGGTTCCTCTGACCAATGCCGATGTTCGCCTTTGGCATGAAAAGCTGCCCGTGATGCCTGACGGCGAACGGGTCGTGCTGGTGGAAACCTGGAGCAACTTCCACCCGGTCTTCAACACCGGTCTGGAAGAACGCGAAATCCAGAACTTCGTTTTCACCCGGCCACGCTATGCCCCGCGCGTCTGCTGGGAAGTGTGTAACTGATATCGCCGCTGCGACACCGTCAAACCGCACGGCATTTGACCCGCATGTTCAGTCCTGCGGGTTGTTCCGTGCCATCAGGGCAGAAATGATCTCGGACATGGCCTTGGTCTGATGGCCGGGGGTCATGCCGCCGACCCCGATGCGGCGGCCCATGCGCCACCACAGACCCGGACGCCAGGCCCCCGCGCCGCCCTTGCGGATCTTCAGCAGGAAACCGTTGGAGGGTTTGAAGGCGAAGACGCCCCGGTCAAGCCCCTCGATATCAGCCACCAGCGCGATGGTGGTCCCGTCCGCGTCGCGCAATGCCGTCTCGGTCAACTCGACCCGGCTGGCCGTGGCGCGGCGCATCGCGTCCGCGAGCCACAGCGCCGCCCCCCCCACGACGATCAGGAAAACCTGCCAGACGAGTTCGGGGGGCTGCGCGAAGGCGATGTAGATCAGCAGCAAACCCAGACCGGCGAGTGCGACAAGCCCCACGACACGGCGCCCGGCTGAGGCATGCACAACGGCCAGTACCTCGTCATCGATCGTTGGCATCATCGCGTGGCTCCCTGCAGGCTGGGCCAGTGCCTAGCCTGCCGCAACCGGCAGGGCAAGCTCGGTGCGCGGGGTCGGCCCCTGCCGAAATCCGCAATTTTCTACGTTTTGCGACAACGCGCCGCAAGGCAGACCCCTTCCCTTCCGTCCCCCCAAACCCCATCTTGGCCAGAGCCAAGGAGCCCCCATGCCCCAGTCCCACCTCGACCACGCCCCCGCAGAGACCGATCCCGAGCGCCCCCGCTGGCCCGCCATGTGGCGCGGCTGGCGTGGCAAATGCCCCAACTGCGGGTCGGGTGCATTGCTCAAGAGCTATCTCAAAGTCAACCATGACTGCGCGGTCTGCCGTCAGGAATTCTTTCACCACCGCGCCGACGACGGCCCGGCCTACCTGACGATCCTCTTCGTCGGGCACCTGATGGCCCCCCTGCTGCTTTTGGTGTTCGAGACGTTTCGGCCCGAACCCCTGACCCTGTTCAGCATTTTTGCGGTTGGCTGCGTCGCCTTGTCCCTCTACCTTCTGCCCAGACTGAAGGGGGCCATGATCGGCTTTCAATGGGCGCGCGAAATGGGCGGCTTTGGCCGCGCGACATAAGCCGTCCCTACCGCAAGGGGCCACCATGACCATCGACAAGAGCCAAGTCCGCAACGCCGCCACCGTCATCGTGCTGCGCGACCGCCACGACGGCCCCCGCATCCTGATGGGCCAGCGCGGCGCGAAGGCCGTGTTCATGCCCAACAAGTTCGTCTTTCCCGGTGGCGCGGTCGATGCGGGCGATGCCTACATCCCGCTTGCTACCCGCCTGCCCGAGACGTGCGCGGCACGTCTGGCGGAAGACTCCACACCCGGACTTGCCCACGCTGTCGCTGTCGCCGCGATCCGTGAGCTCTGGGAAGAAACCGGGCTGATCCTCGGTCGGCCGGGGGAATGGAACGGGCCCGTGCCGCCCGACTGGGAATCCTTCGCGGCCACCGGCCACCTGCCCCACGCCGCCCCGCTGCAATTCGTGTTCCGCGCGCTCACCCCCCCGGGCCGTCCGCGCCGCTTCGATGCGCGCTTCTTCCTCGTGGATGCAGAGGACATCGCCACCGACCTTGACGATTTCGACGCCGCCAGCGAGGAGCTGTCGCACCTGCAATGGGTGCCGCTGGCAGAGGCGCGATCCTTCGACATGCCCTTCATCACCGAAGTGGTGCTGGCCGAAGTCGAAGCCCGCGCCCGCGATCTGGCCCCGCCCGCCTCCGTCCCGTTCTTCAAGAACAACGACGAGGAAAGCCTCTTCCTGCGCCTGCGCGGTCACCCCGTGCCCGAGTGAAGTTGCGCCCTGAGTGCATCGCCCCCTTGGTGGTTGCCGCCTTTCCCCGACCGCCGACGGGGCCCCCTCTCCCACGGGAAGAGGAAGTGGGCAGATCAGATTACCAGAACCAGCATCAGGATCGACCCCACCAGCACCGATATCCCGGCCCATTCGCGCGCCGTGATCCGCTCGTGGAAGAACAGGGTCGAGGCCGCGACGCTCAGGATCAGTTCCACCTGCCCGAGCGCCTTCACATAGGCCGCGTTTTGCAGCGTGAAGGCGATGAACCAGCACAGGCTGCCCCCCATCGAGGTCAGCCCGATCCAGACAGCCACCCGCCGCGCCGCCCAGACCGCACGCATCTGCCCCGGTTCGCGGATTGCGACCCAGACCACCATGATCAGCGTCTGCATGCTCACCACCGCCGCCAGCGTCACCGAAGCGCGCAGCACCGGGCCCGCATCCAGCACCGCCAGCGTTGCTCCCCGGTAGCAGACCGCCGAGATCGCAAAGAGGAATCCGGAGGCAATCCCGAGCGCCGCCGCGCGTTTGTTGATCTGGCCCATATGCCAGCCCTTGGCGTCCTCCCCGCCTGACAGCAGCAGCAACCCCACAACCCCCAGCCCGATGGCGGCAAATCCAAGCGCCGAGACACCTTCGGCCAGAACGATCCACCCCATCAGGACGGTCTGGATCACCTCGGTCTTCTTGAAGGTGATGCCCACGGCGAAGTTGCGTTGCTTGAACAGCAGCACCACACAGATCGTCGCCGCGATCTGCGCTGCCGCGCCGGCCAGCCCGTAAGGCCAGAACCGCGGCGCGATGGCGGGGAATGCCGTGCCCGTTGCCCCCAAATAGGCCGCCAACAGGATCAGGATGAATGGCGCGGAATAGAGAAACCGGGCAAAGGTCGCGCCCCCCGCTGACAGCGTCGCGGTCGCAAGATACTTCTGCAACATGAAGCGGCCGGTCTGAAAAACCGCCGCTGCCAGGGTCACGATAATCCAGAGATCAGGCAGGGGAAAGGACATGGTCCCCTATAATCTCAATCCTTGCGCGGCTGCCAGAGGGGATGTGCAACAGGGTCCTTGCTGCGCCACAGATATTGCCGGAAGACCTGCCCGTAGGAGCGATAGACATAACCCTGATTGCGCCGCAGGTAGCGCGCCTTGTGCGCCCGGTAGAGGGCAGGCAAACGATACCACGACACGGTGGGGTGCATATGATGCACGACGTGGAAGTTGTTGTTCAGAAACAGCAATGCCAGCACCCCCCGATCCTCCACCACCACGGTACGGGCCGAGGCGCGCAGATGCGCCTGATGCTCCAGAAACGTGCGGATCTTGAGGATCGACATCGCCGCGAGGCAGGCCAGCAGATAGAGCCAGAGTGGCACCGTCGAGAGGTTGACGAGCCACAGAACGACCGCCACCCCCGGCAGATGCGCCAGCCAGTGCACCGCCACCTCCCGGTCGCCCGCCCGCACCCGCTGCAGGTCGCTGCGCAGAAAGGCCTCCATGCCGATAAAGGGACCCACCAGCATCCGCCCCAGCAGGGTGTTGTTGAAGCGGTAAAGACCACGGCGCCATCCCGACAACCGCGCCCAGATCGCAGGGTCGAGGTAATTCGTCTCCGGATCGTCGTAAGGGTCGGTCAGGGCAGCATCGTTGTGATGCGCCAGATGCAGTGCCCGAAAGCGCAGATAAGGGACGAAGAGTCCGGGCTGGATCAGGCCCAGCAGGGTGGAGGCGCGGTCAGACCGGAATGGATGCCCGTGCAGCATCTCATGGCTGAGCGAGGAATGCAGGGTCAGCGACAGGGTCAGCGCAACGAAGGATGCTATCCCCCATGAGGCAGGCAGAACCAGCGCCAAGAACCAAAGGGCGAGACATCCGGCCAGCAGGCCCAACGTCGGCCAGTCCCACCTTGCAATCGTTCCCCCGACCCGAACTATCGAAGATTTCAGAAGCGAGGGTTCGTACGGACGCAGCGTGGTACCGGGCATTCAAAAGGGTTCCAGATGAAAATGTAACAGTTCTGTGATAAGCGATTTTCCGCAGTCGAGGCAGTCTGATAATGATTAACAATCTATACATTCCGTGATATTTGTAACCAAATGCCCCATAATATAAACAAACATGTCCGCGCAGAACTGTTCCGTAGCCGGTTGCGCGCCGCCATGGTGGCCTCCGGCATCAGCCAGAGCGCACTGGCCCGCAGCATCGGCACAGACCGCTCCACCCTCTCCCAAACCCTGAGCGACGGCGGCGCGCGCCTCCCCTCTGCACATATGGTGGGTGCCGCCGCCGCCGTTCTGGGTGTCTCCTGCGACTGGCTGCTCGGCCTTTCGGACCGCCCCGAATCCGCCGCGGACCTGCTCTCCAACAGCTTCGAGGTCTCCCAGGCGCCCCGCGCGCTGGTCGACGAACAGATCTACGCCTGGCACCGCGAAGCGGCGGGCTACAAGATCCGCCACGTCCCCGCCGCCCTGCCCGACATGTTGAAAACCGACGCGATGCTGGAATGGGAATACGGCCCCCACCTGGGGCGCACGACCCAGCAGGCAATCAACGCCTCGCGCGACCGCCTCGACTGGATGCGGACCTCGCGCTCGGAATATGAAATCGCGATGCCGCTCTACGAGATCGAAAGCTTCGCGCGCGGCACCGGCTATTACGCGGGCCTGCCCGCCCCCGTGCGCCTCGCCCAAACCGATCAATTGATCACGCTCGCCCGCGATCTCTACCCCCGCCTGCGGCTCTATCAGTTCGATGCCCGCAAACTCTACTCCGCTCCCGTCACGATCTTCGGGCCCCTGCTCGCAGTGATCTATACCGGGGGCCATTACATGGCGTTTCGCGACCGTCAGCGGATCGAGACATTTGCCGCAGATTTCGACACCCTCGTGCGCGAAGCCCGCCATACCGCCCGCGACTTCCCCGATTTTCTCACAGACCTGCGCGCCCTGATCCGCTGACCTCCCCCGCCTCCCTCTGGTCCGGAGCCGCCGTTGCGTGAGACCGGACAGGCGCGCGGCGGGCGGACGCTCAAGACAAATCGCCGAGGGGCCCCGCCCGGCGGGGAGACGGCTATTTGTCTTGAACGGCCGACAGCAGGGTGCCAGGCCAGGGATCATGCAAGGGTGGCTCCGGACCTTCTGGGACGGTGGGCCAGCAGCGGAAGAACCAAGAATGCAACGCGCCGCAGGCGCTCCTTCGGATCACGCTCTCAGATTTTCGGGTCGGGGTTTTCGGTATGCCCATCCACCGCGATCACCTGCCCCGACACCATGCGCGCCTTGTCCGAAGCCAGGAACACCGCCATGTCGGCCACGTCCCGCGCCGCCACGAAGGACCGCATCGACGTGCCCGCCGCATAGCCGTCATAGACCTGATCCCGCGTCATCCCCTTTGCCGCGGCCTCGCGCGCCAACACGCCTTCCATGCGCGGCCCCTCGACCGCACCGGGGCAGATCGCATTGGCCCGCACGCCGAAAGGCCCAAGTTCCATCGCCAATGTCTTCATCAGCCCGATCACCGCCCATTTCGCCGCCGCATAGGGCGCGCGGTTGGGATAGCCGAAGATCCCGGCAGTGGAGGAGGTGACGGTGATCACTCCCCGCCCCGCCGTCTTCATCAACGGGGCCGCATGTTTCGCCGCCAGAAAAGCCCCTTCGAGGTTTACGCTCACACAGGCCCGCCAGTCCTCCAGGGCGACGTCCTCGATCAGCGCCGTCGGTCCGGCGATGCCCGCATTGGCGCAGAGCACGTCGATCCCGCCCATCTGCGCCACCACCTCTCGCATCGCCCCCTCGTCGGCCGCAGAGGCGACATGGCGGTGCCAGTCGTCCGGGCAATCAGCCAATGCGGCGCCGTCCACATCCGTCACCCAGACCTCGTAGCCTTCCGCCGCGAAACCCTCGGCCATGGCCCGCCCGATGCCTGCCGCCCCCGCGGTGATCAGAACCCGTTTCACCGCGGCGCGCCGATCGCGCGCCCCAGACCTTCGGGCGCAGGCAGATCGGCGTGACCTGTCGCGAAACGCACCAGCGCCGCCTCGATCGCGGCCGAAGGTGCGGAGGGTTTGCGCGTCTCCAGGCTGACATGCAGGAGGAAATGCTCGCCCGTCGCCAGCAGCCTCTCCCCTGCGCGCATCTCGTGCCAAAGGTGCATCTTCTTACCCGCCCCCGCGATCACCCGCGTTGTGATCTCGACCACCGCCCCCGCATTGACTTCATCCAGATGCCGGATATGCGTCTCGGCGGTGAAATAGCTGCCCCCCGAACGGATATATTCCGCATCGCAGCCAATGATCTCCATGAATCGGTCCGTGGCATCCGCGAAAGCATGCAAATAACGCGATTCCGTCATGTGCCAGTTGTAGTCCGTCCAGTCGAGCGGCACCGTCCGCCGTGCCGTGAGCACCGGCGCATCCGCCGGCAGGTCCGCCGCCCGCGCCGCCATCGCGGTCCCCTCGCGCATCAGCCGGTCCTGCGCGTTGAGCAGCGCCCCCGCGCCCCAGTCCTGCGCCTTCAGGCCCCGCATCATGGTGACGAGGTTGTTGTCTCGGATGCGCTCCAACTCGCGGATCGAATGCGCACCTGACTGTTCGTCAGACTGCCCCGCGATCAAGTCGACCAACTCGTCGGTGAACTCCGGCACATCCGTGAGCTTCGTCCAGGGCCACTGCAGACAGGGCCCGAACTGCGCCATGAAATGCTTCATCCCCGCCTCGCCGCCTGCCACCCGGTAGGTCTCGAACAGCCCCATCTGCGCCCAGCGGATGCCGAACCCATAACGGATCGCGTTATCGATCTCCTCCGTCGTAGCGATGCCGTCCTTCACCAGCCACAGCGCCTCGCGCCAGACCGCCTCAAGGAACCGATCTGCCACATGCGCGTCGATCTCCTTTTTCAGATGCAACGCGTACATGCCCAATGAGGCGAGCGTGGCCTTGGCCCGCTCGATGAGCGGCCCGTCCTTGCCGTTCCCCGGCACCAGTTCCACAAGCGGCAGCAGGTAGACCGGGTTGAACGGGTGCGCGACCATGATCTGGTCGGGGCGCGCCATGCCCTCCTGCAATTCGCTCGGCTTGAAACCGGAGGTGGATGAGCCGATGACCGCCTCCGGGTCGCAGGCCTGCTGGATCGCCCCGAAGGTCTTGTGCTTGATATCCAGCCGCTCCGGCACGCTCTCCTGAATCCATTCCGCGCCGTCGACGGCTTCTTGAATCGAATCGTGAAACGTGATCGCGCCCTCGTCCGGCAAAGCCGTGTCCGTCAGACCTGGCAACGACCGGCGTGCATTGGCCATGACTTCGGCGATCTTGCGTTCGGCCTCCGGATCGGGGTCGAACACCCGCACGTTCCAGCCGTTGAGCGCGAACCGCGCCGCCCAGCCGCCGCCGATGACCCCGCCCCCGATGATTGCTGCCGTTCTCGTCATTCGATGCTCCGCAATTGGCTGACATCCCAGCCGTTGAAATCCAGAATCTCCCGGGCCGCCGCGACGCGATCACCGCCGCCCTTGGGGCCGCGGTCAATGATCGCCGCGCGGGTGCCCGATGCCGTCCCGATGGCAGCGGTGCGGAATCCCTCATCCACCCACATCACCACCAGCACCCCATCGCCCTCCGATGCCCGCAGGATCCCCGGCCCGTCCGGCAGGTAGGCCCGGCTGCCCCGCGCGTCGGTCTCGATGACCGCACCGGTAAGGCTCTGCGTGAAGCTCACCGTCGGGGCACAAGGCCCCAGACAGGCCCGCGTCACCCAATCCCCGGTGAACCGGCCCAGGTCGAATCGCGTGGTGCCGCCGATGATTGCGGTTTGATCCCGGTACCCCGCCGCCTTGTCTCCGGGCGGGTGCAGCGCGGCGCAACCGCCAAGCGCCAGCAAAGCCAGCGAGAAGGCAACCAATTGAAATCTCACGCCGCTGCCCGCTTCACCAGCCCCAGCTTTTCGCGCACCTCCGCAGGGCCGATCACCCGTGCGCCCATGTTCTCGATAATGCTGCCCGCGCGTTCGACCAGCTGCCAGTTCTCCGCCAGCACGCCCTTGTCGAGCCAGAGGTTGTCCTCCAGCCCCACCCGCACGTTGCCGCCCGCAAGAACGGAGCCCGCGACATAAGCCATCTGGTTGCGGCCCAGCCCAAAGGCCGAAAACGTCCAGTCGTCCGGCACGTTGTTCACCATCGCCATGAAGGTATTCAGGTCATCCGGCGCCCCCCATGGCACCCCCATGCAAAGCTGCACCAGAGCCGGGGCCTCCAGCACGCCATCCGCCACGAGCTGCTTGGCGTACCACAGGTGCCCGGTGTCGAAGGCCTCGATCTCCGGCTTCACGCCGAGGTGCGTCATCATCTGCCCCATGGCGGTCAGCATGCCGGGCGTGTTGGTCATCACGTAGTCGGCCTCGGCGAAGTTCATGGTGCCGCAGTCGAGCGTGCAGATTTCCGGCAGGCATTCCGCTATGTGCTGTACCCGCTCGGAAGCGCCGATCATGTCGGTGCCCTCGATCGGCGGCATCGGCTTCTCGGTGGGGCCGAAGATGATGTCGCCGCCCATCCCCGCAGTGAGGTTCAGCACCACGTCGGTCTCGGATTCGCGGATCCTCTCGGTCACCTCGCGGTAATAGGCCAGATCCCGGCTCGGCTTGCCCGTCTCCGGGTCGCGCACGTGGCAGTGCACCACGGCGGCCCCGGCCTTGGCCGCCGCGATGGCGCTTTCGGCGATTTGCTGCGGACTGCGCGGGACGTGGTGACTGCGGTCCTGCGTGGCGCCCGACCCAGTCACCGCGCAGGTGATGAAGACGTCCTTGTTCATGGTCAGCGGCATTGTGGTACTCCTTCAGCCTGTGTTGCGTGCAGACTGGCCGAAACCGGCCCCGTCCGCCGCGTCGTTTGCGACCTCGCGCAACCGTTTTCTTTCAAAGAAAACGGCACGGAATTCTTCAAGAATTCCGCCCCCTAATACGGCATCGGATGCGCCTTGTGCACCGCGTCCAATTCCTTGAGCACCGCGTCGTCCAGCGTCACGTCCACCGCCCCCAGTGCCAGTTCAAGCTGCGCCATGCTGGTCGCGCCAAAGATCACCGACCCCATGAAGGGCCGTGTCAGGCACCAGGCCAGCGCCATCTGCACCGGCTCCAGCCCGTGCTTCTGAGCCACAGTCAGATAGGCCTCCACCGCCGCGAAGGCACGCTCGGTCTTGCGACCGCCAAGATCATTGTTCAGCGACAGCCGCGATCCCTTCGGCACCGCCCCATCCTGATACTTCCCCGTCAGCAATCCTGCGGCCATGGGCGAGAAAGCCAGCATGTCGATATGCTCATTCACGCAGGTCTCCGCCACGTCCGTATCGGCCATCCGGCAAAGGAGCGAATACTCGTTCTGCACCGACACCGGGCGCGGTCCGCCGACGCGGTCTGCTACCGCTGCCCATTGCGTCAGCCCCCAGGCGCTTTCGTTACTCAACCCGAACGCGCGGATCGTGCCCCGCTTTACCTCGTCCTGCAACGCGCCCAGCGCGTCCTCCATATGCGCGATGATCTCGGCCCGGTTCTGGCTGGAGGGATCGTATCGCCAATTCTTGCGGAACATGTAGCTGCCCCGGTTCGGCCAGTGGAACTGATAAAGATCGATGTAGTCCGTCTTGAGCCGCCGCAGCGAGCCTTCGACGGCCTCGCGAATCGTGAAGGACGATATCCCCGCCCCCTCGCGCAGATGCTCGATCCCTTCGCCGGAGTGTTTGGTGGCCAGCACCACGTCACCCCGCCGCATGTCGCGTTCAAACCACAAGCCGATGATGCGCTCGGTCCGGCCCGTTGTCTCCGCACTGACCGGGTTCACCGGATACATTTCAGCCGTGTCGATGAAGTTGATCCCTGCCGCAAGCGCCCGGTCGATCTGGTCGTGACCCTCTTCCGCGGTGTTCTGAGTGCCCCAGGTCATGGAACCGAGGCAGAATTCCGAAACCTCGATATCACTGGTGCCAAGTTTGTTCATCTTCATGTCGCAGGTCTCCCGTTTCGCGGCCACCTTAGCCAAGTCGCAATCCGCCGCAAGCGATTGGCACGCCGCAAGACCTGCAAATGCGACGGCGGCAGTCGCATTTCGGCTTGGGTTCGCGCAGGAAACGCGCGTAACTGCGCCCATGCGCCTGCTCATTTCCTTTGCCGCTCTGTTCCTGTCGGTCATTCTGCTGCAACTCTCCTCGGGAGGCGTGGGACCACTCGACGTGCTGTCGGGCCTCCAGCTGGGCTTCTCCAAACAGGAAATCGGCCTGCTGGGGTCCGCTCACTTCCTGGGTTTCTTCATCGGCTGCTGGTGGGCACCGCGCCTGATGGGCAGCGTCGGCCATTCGAGGGCCTTTGCCGCCTTCACCGCCTCGGGTGCCATCGGGCTCATGGCGCATATGATGGTCGTGAACCCCTATGCCTGGGCGCTGATGCGCATCGCCTCGGGCCTCTGCGTCGCGGGCTGCTACACAGTCATCGAAGCCTGGCTGCAAGCCAAAGTGACAAATGGGACGCGCGGGCGCACCATGGGCGTCTACCGCGTCGTGGACATGAGCGGCTCGCTGGCCGCGCAGATGATCATCGGGGTGCTGGCGCCGGCCTCATACGTGTCCTACAACCTGCTGGCCATCGTCTGCTGCGCGGCCCTTTTGCCGCTCACGCTGTCGACGGTGCAACAGCCCGACACGCCGACGTCACCGCGCCTGCGCCCCCGCCTCGCAGTGGACCGCTCGCCACTTGCGGCAGCGGGCGTGGTGGTGGCCGCCGTCTCCAGCGCCTCGTTCCGCATGGTGGGTCCGATCTACGGGCAGGAGGTCGGGCTGTCGGCAGGGCAGATCGCCTGGTTCCTGTCGTCCTTCGTGCTCGGCGGCGCGCTGGCGCAATACCCGGTAGGCTGGCTCGCGGACAAGTTCGACCGGCGCTGGGTGCTGATCTGGCTCTCCGTTGCCGCCATTGTCAGCGCCATGGTCACCGTCGCAGCGGCGGGCACGGGCACGGGCGGCATCATGCTGGCGGCCGGGTTCTTCGGCCTGACGACCTTTCCGATCTACTCCGTTGCCTGCGCCCACGCCCATGATTTCGCCAGCGACAGCGAGCGGGTGGAACTCTCCGCCGCTCTGATGTTCTATTTCGCGCTGGGAGCCATCTTCGCGCCCTATCTGGCCTCCGTCCTGATAGAGAACTACGGCCCCGGTGCGCTCTTCCTGATGATCTCCGCCAGCCACGCGGTGCTGGTGGTCTTCGGCCTGACCCGGATGCGCCGCCGCGAGAGCCCCGTCTCGCGCACGCCTTACGTCTATGCCCCACGTACCACGTTCCTCGTGGGTCGGCTAATCGGGCGGTTGCGCAACCGCGCCAGGTCGCCGGACTGACAGGCTGGTACGGGCGCGGCACGCCTGCTAAAGCGAGACATCAAACAAGGACAAGTTTCGCGTGACACGGCACCTCATCACCTCGGCCATTCCCTACATCAACGGGATCAAGCACCTCGGCAACCTGGTGGGCAGCCAGCTGCCTGCCGACCTTTATGCCCGCTACCTGCGCGCGCGCGGCAATGAGGTTCTGTTCCTCTGCGCCACGGACGAACACGGCACCCCCGCCGAACTGGCTGCGGCCAAGGCGGGCAAGCCAGTGGCAGAATACTGTGCCGAGATGCATGCCGTGCAGGCGAAGATCGCTGAAGGCTTCGGCCTGTCCTTCGACCATTTCGGGCGCTCCTCCTCCGTGCAGAACCGCAAGCTTACGCAGCATTTCGCGGGGGTTCTGGCCGATGAGGGGCTGATCGAGGAAGTGGTGCAGCAGCAGGTCTATTCCAATGCCGACGGCCGCTTCCTGCCTGACCGCTATATCGAGGGGACCTGCCCCAACTGCGGCTTCGAGAGCGCGCGGGGCGACCAGTGCGACAATTGCACCAAGCAGCTGGACCCGGCCGACCTTATCAATCCGCGCAGCGTGATCTCCGGATCGACCGATCTCGAGATGCGCGAGACCAAGCACCTCTTCCTGAAGCAGAGCCAGATGAAGGACCGCCTCGAGGCCTGGATTGACGAGAAGGCCGACTGGCCCGTGCTGACCACCTCCATCGCGAAGAAATGGCTGCACGATGGCGACGGGTTGCAGGACCGCGGCATCACCCGCGATCTGGACTGGGGCGTCCCGGTGCAGCACGGCGATGCACCCTGGCCGGGAATGGAGGGCAAGGTCTTCTATGTCTGGTTCGACGCACCCATCGAATACATCGCCTGTGCGCAGGAATGGGTGGATGCAGGCAAGGGACCCGCGCCCGTTATGGGTGCAAGTAAAGATAGTGTTTGGGAAAGCTGGTGGCGCACCGACAAGGGGGCGGGTGACGTCCGCTACACGCAATTCATGGGCAAGGACAACGTGCCCTTCCATACGCTGAGTTTTCCGGCGACGATCATGGGCTCGAACGAGCCCTGGAAGCTGGTCGACTACATCAAGTCCTTCAACTACCTGACCTATGACGGCGGCCAGTTCTCCACCTCGCGGGGGCGCGGGGTCTTCATGGATCAGGCGCTGGAGATCCTGCCCTCGGACTATTGGCGCTGGTGGCTGCTGAGCCACGCGCCCGAGACCTCGGATGCGGAATTCACCTGGGAAAATTTCCAGGCTTCCGTGAACAAGGATCTGGCAGACGTGCTGGGCAATTTCGTGAGCCGGATCACCAAATTCTGCCGTTCAAAGTTCGGCGAGGCGGTGCCAGAGGCCGGGGTCTACGGGCCCGCCGAACATGCGCTGATTGCGGACCTGACCGAGCGGGTTGCCCGCTACCAATCGATGATGGACAACATCGAGGTGCGCAAGTCCGCGCAGGAGCTCCGGGCGATCTGGGCGGCGGGCAATGAATATCTCCAGGCCGAAGCCCCTTGGACCACCTTCAAGACCGACCCCGACAAGGCCGCGGCCCAGGTCCGGCTCGCGCTGAACCTCATCCCGTTTTACGCGGTGCTGTCTGCTCCCTTCGTGCCGGATGCGGCAGATGCGATGTTGCGCGCGATGCGCGCGGGCACGCCCGGCTGGCCGTACGACGTCGCGGCGGCGCTTGGCACCCTGGAACCCGGCCACACCTTCGACGTGCCGGAGGTGCTCTTTGCCAAGATTCAGGATGAGGACCGCGCCGACTGGGCAGAACGCTTCGCAGGCATCCGAACCTGACTGGATGACGTTGCGAGGGTGCCAGGTTGGAGGAAGAGCCTACGATGCTGGCAGATGGCAATTGCATCAGGTGCTTGTGCCATTGTTGGACGATCCGGAGGCTGCGGCCTTGTTGTTCTGGGGCGACGGAAGGCCAGCAGAGGGGCGGCAAGGACCCTGCTCCGGCACACCGCACTCTCGGGCTCCGTCACAGGTTTGGTCGCCCCTGATCCCCTGAGAGCGTTTCGGCCAATACCAGTATCACCTGTTCGCTGCCTTTCGCCGCCGACTCGAACGCGAACAGCAATATCTAAGTTTTCATGTTCTTCCCGGAACGGCATAGGCAGTCAGAAGGCGATCTCCGCTCGATCCTGCTCCCCCCAACGTCACTCAGCGGGTAGAGCATCCTGACCGAGCGGACCCCGTGTTCAAAACTCCTCCCAGCCGTCTGCGTCCATTTCCGGCTGTACCGCGAGGGCCGTATTGCCACTTGTCGCGGCCCTCGTGCTGCCGAGGGCGACCGATGCGCCAGATGCCTTTTGCGGAACCGCTGCGCGTGCGGGTGCCGGTTTGATTGCGGCCCCGTCCAGCCGGAACCGCGCGACCGCGCTGACCAGCGCATCCGCTTCTGCGGTCAACGCGTGGCTGGCGGCCGTGGTTTCCTCGAACATGGCGGCATTCTGCTGGGTCACATGATCCAGTTCGTTCACCGCCGCGTTGATCTCGGCAAGGCCGCTAGACTGTTCCCGCGCCGAGGTGGCAATCGAGGCCACACGGTTGGAGATTTCCGACACCGAGGTCACGATGGATGCCAATGCTGCACCGGTCCGGTCCACGAGGTCGACACCCTGGCTGACCTGATTGCCGCTGGAGGAGATCAGCGCATTGATCTCCCGTGCGGCATCCGATGACCGCTGCGCCAAGGCGCGGACCTCGGTCGCCACCACGGCAAACCCCCGGCCCGCCTCGCCTGCCCGTGCGGCCTCGACCCCGGCGTTGAGTGCCAGCAGATTGGTCTGAAAGGCGATATCGTCGATCACGCTGGTGATCTTGGAGATCTCGCGAGACGAGGTCTTGATGCCGTCCATTGCCTTGACCGCCTCGCGCGCCACCTCGCCGCCCTGCTCGGCGTTCCTCTGCGCGTCGGCGGACATCTTGCTGGCGTCATCCGCACCTTCCGCCGCCGAGCGGACAGAGGCCGTCAGCTCGTCCAACGCCGCGGCAGTTTCTTCCAGCGTCGCAGCCTGCTTTTCGGTGCGCCGGGACAGATCGTCTGCGGCCGAGGTGATTTCGGTCGTTTCGTTTCGGATCGATTCGGCGTTCTGGGTCACTGACGAAATGGCATTGCGCAGCGATTCTACTGTCGTATTGAAATCCGAGCGTAGTTTTTCGTAGACCGGCGGCACCGGCTGTAGAATGTCCGTCTTCAGATCGCCCTCGGCCAGAGCGTTCAGAGCGACACTGAGGATGTCCACGACATCGCTCTGTTCGCGTGCTGCGATCTCACGCTCTTTCTTTGCCGCCCTTAACTTCTCCTGTTCCGCAGTCACGTCGGCTCCCAGGACGACCACCCGCTCGGTTTCACCGTTTTCCCCCGGGATCAGCGCGAAGCTGCATTCCACGAAGTAACTGCGCTTCGCGTGCGCGGAATAAAGGCTGAATAGTCCCTGCTTGATTTCGCCCTGGACAACCTGGCGGAAGAACTCCTGTCCGTCGGCATCATCCGGCAGGTTGTTCGCGAAGTTCTTGGGGATACTGCAGGCAGCGGTATCGGCCATGGTCCCTTCTATAAGGTTCAGGAAGTGCTGGTTGGATGCCAGAACCCGACCGTCTGCCGAGTATTCAATACAAATCTGGCTATGGTTGATCGCCTCGATCAGGGCCGCATTGCGCTGTGCTTGGGTGCGATCGGACCACTCGATCACGCAGCCGAACATATGACCCTCGTCGTCCAGCGCCGGATTCAACTTTATCAAAATGACCCGCCCGCCAAGCCGCAAAGACAGTTCGGTAGTGCTGCCCGACGTCGCGTTTTGGCCCAGACCTTCCGACATCTTTTCTATCGCACGGTCGGCCTGCTGCAACTGCCGCAGGTCCGCGCCTACCAACCGCTCCGGCGACACGCCGGGCCAGACTTTGGCAAGTTCCGCCTTGAACTCCGTCAACAACGCCTCGCAGGCAGGATTGGCAAAAATGACCCGACACCCGTCGTCAGCCATCATCAGGGGGGCGGTGGTTCCCACGAATGCCGCGCTCTTGAAAGCCATCTCTCGTGCGGCCTCGTCAGCCGCAGCCAGCGAAAGGCGAAAACTGTCGAGTCCACCGGCGATCAGCCCGATCTCGTCGCGCCGCGCGGTATGGGGCACCGTGATATCAAAGCGCTTTTTCGCGACCTCATTCATCGCCGCAGCGACTTGGCCCAGCGGTCGCGACATCCGGGTCCGCAGGTAGGTCCCCGCCGTCAGCAATGCAGCAATCATCACGCCAAGACCGATCAGAAGCGTCCTTGTCCGCTCTGCCGAGTGCTGTGCCAGTTGGTGTTCATCGGTCCAGTAAGTCACGACCGCCCCCACAACAGCGTTGTCACCACCAAAGAGTACGGGCGCGGCGACAGCCATCCCATCGGCGCTGACGACGTGATCGCCATTGGCCATGGACTGGCTGGCAAGCGACATCAGGTCTGCATTCTGGGTGGCGGTATCGCCGGCCTCGTACAAAGCCGTCTCATCGACGCTGAAGACAATCGCTCCAACAGAATCGGGTGCAGTTTCTGACAGCACGTCGGACACGATCTGGTTTATCGCCTCGGCATTACCGAACTTCACCGACCCCCCCATCTGCATCGCCAGAAGTTCGGTGACTTCATGTGCCCGGTCGGCAAGCGTCAGATCTGTCGCGCGTGTCATCTGGACCTGGTTTCGGAACACGATCACAGTCGCAACGGCAATCACGCAGACCGCTACCATGAATGTGCATTTGAAAAAAGGCTCTGAAGCGGTTTCACCCGGGTTGTCATGGCAGTCTCCGACGGCATCGGCGCAATCCTCTCGGCTCAGGTCGGCCCATATCTGGGCGGATTCGGAGGCACATTAGGCACGCAGGCCTTACCGGCGCTTTAACGAGGTCATCGAATTCGGATGAAAGTCTTCAAGACGGCCAGGCCCGCACGATACGATCACAGTATGGGGTGCAGCACGCAGCCTTCACGCTCCGGCACGCGCAGCAGGCTGGGACCGGTAAAATGCACCGCAGTTCGGGTGTGTTAATTCATCCTGGCGCATCCGGAACGGGCGCGTCGCGCCGTTCCGGTCGGCAGGCCGTCAAGGGATCAGCACATTGCCCCGCTCGAAGGACGCCAGATCCATGCTCAGGTCGTCATAGACCACCTGTATCGTGACCTTCTGCACCGAACCCAGCCGCATTGTCAGATAGGGGGCGCCGTCGCCTTCGAGTATCGCGTTGGGAGTTGCAAACTGCGTGTGGCAGGGCGGCATCGGCCAGTTCTGCATCGGCTCGTCATTGACTGAGATCGCTATTGCCGCAAGGCCGCATCGCCAGCCCCACAGATGCGTGACATAGAGCAAGTCCTTGCCGTCGTATTCGCGCACCGCGATCCAGTTGCCCTGGGTGGCGTTCAGGATCGGCTTGACCTCCAGCGCCGTGGTGAACTTGCCCGTGGGGGTCTGCGGTTCTGCCACGAGGCCCGCAGGCACGACGGCCATGTTGGTCGCGGGGTCGGCCGCCGGCGCGGCGGGAACCGCAGGCAGGACCGGCAAGGCCGGGACCGGCGGCACGGCGGCGACGGTGGGTTCCGGGGCCTGCGGGGGGACGGCGGGGGCTGTCTGGGTCTGGCTGTCCATCGTGCCTTCCAGCAGCGACACGCCGCCGCTGAGCGCGTTCGAGCCGACAATGACACCGGAACCCACGACCACACCGGGGGTCTCCGGCGGGGGGGCTGGCAGCGTGGCCAATGTATCGCCCTGCGGCACGGGAGGCACCACTGGCGCTTCGGCCACCGCTTCGGGAGCCTGCGGGACCGGCAGGACAGGCAGCGCCTCGGGCATGGCTTCCGCCGCTTCGGCGGGTGCCTCGATCACAGCGGGAGGGGCCACAGCCGCCACGTCGGCAACGTCGCCTCCGGTACTGTTCAACCCGGCGGCCAGCATTGCAAAGAAGAAATCGAGCATTTCCAAAACCTCTCATCTCGGCCGCGTAATTGCTGCCTTTTGCCAAAACCTGTCTGCCCTTATAGTGGCTCCAAAAAACCCCGAAAGCATAGTACCGAGTATGGCACGCAAACCGCAGTTCCCGCAAACATTCAACGTCGTGGTTGTGGGTCAGCAAGGCAGACTTTCCTACGAAGCCCTGCTCTTTGCCGCCTCCCTGCGCCAGTCGAGCCCCGATTTCAAAGGGCGTTTGCTGGTTGCCGAACCGCAACCCGGTCCCTTGTGGAAGGGCGATCCGACCATCAGATCGGATGACATCCGCGCCGCCCTGGCCGATCTGGGGGCCGAAATCATCCCCTTCGACAGCGCACATTTCGGAAGCGCCTACCCCTATGGCAACAAGATCGAGATGCTATCGGCCCTCCCCAAGGGCGAACCCTTCGTCTTCTTCGACACCGACACGCTGATCACCGGCGACCTTTGCGCCGTACCTTTCGATTTCGACCGCCCCAGCGCCTCCCTGCGGCGCGAGAATACCTGGCCGATGCCGCAGCTTTACGGTCCCGGGTATGCCGGTTTGTGGAAATCGCTTTATGACAAGTTCGGGCTGGATTTCGAAAGCTCTCTGGATCTGAGCCAGCCGGACGAATACTGGCAGCGCTATCTTTATTTCAACGCAGGGTTCTTTTTCTACCGCTGCCCCCACGCCTTCGGGGCAAAGTTCCTCGAATACGCTCTGGCGATCCGCGACAAACCCCCGGTGGAGTTGTGCTGCCAGAGCTTCGATCCCTGGCTCGATCAGGTCGCCCTGCCGCTGGTGATCCACGCGTTCGGCGGCGGGCGCGACACCTTGCCCGAGGGGTTGCTGGATGGCGAGGTCTCTTGCCATTACCGAATGCTGCCCCTGCTCTATGCCCGCGAAGACGACCGCGCGGTCGAGGTGTTGGAGCAGGTCGCGAGCCCCAACAAGCTCAAGAAGGTGCTCAAGGGCTATGAGCCGATCAAGCGCATGATCTATCAGGGGCGTGGAGAGAAGGTCCGCGCACTTTTCGACCGTGACAACCTGCCCAGAAAGGAACAGGCGATCCGCAACCGGATCAAGTCGAACGGATTCTGGATGCGCTGATGCCGAGCGGCAGGGGTGACGGCTGGACGGGCCCTCTGCTGACCCTATCGGACGGTGTCACTTCCCGATTGCGGCGCTGGAAACGCAAAGGGCCGCCCCGAAAGGGACGGCCCTGAACCTGCATGCCTTCTGCCTGGCTTATGCAGCTTTTTCCAGCAGCGTGTAGGTGGTGATCAGCGCATCCTGCGCCTGACCGCGTGCGATCTTGCCCGCCTCAGTCCGCTTGGAGCGCGCGCCAACGGCCTTCTTGATCACGCGGCCGATCTGCTGGTTCAGCGAAATGCGGCTGCGCTCGCTGGCGCGGCTGCCCTTGGCCTCCGCCCCGCCGATGGCAATGTCGTAATGCTTGGTAAAGGACGCGTCGCTCGAGGCGTTCTTGACCACGTTCACGATGAAGTGGTCGTCAAACTTGCCCGCCTCGTACATTTTGCCCGCCAGCGCCACGGTGTGGTTGATTACCTCGCGCTTGGCAGCCAGACGCATGGCCAGCGCGTCATCTGCGGGGGCCACGTCGATCACGTGGTTCTCCACCAGCATCTGCATGTAGTGGTTGAGGTTCATACCGGCCGCCTTGGCCTGAGCGTCGATGAAGCGGCGCACCGGCAACTCCAGCGTGAAGCTCACGTTGATGGCTTTCTCGATCTGTTCCATCCGGTTGGCGCGGCGTGCCGATGCCTCGTCGACGGCTTTGGTCTTGACCGGTTTGCCGGTCATCTTCTTCTGTAGTTTGCCCATGTCATGGCCTCCTGCCTTTGTACATACTGAATGAGTATGCCTCAAACTCCTGATTGTCAACATACTCCTTAAGTATGCCTACCGGTTCCGTCAGAGGTGTGACCGCAAGGCAAATCGGTAACTTCCACCTCGCTGGCCTCTGCCCCCAGTCCAGGCCCCGTCCCGGTCAAAGTGAGCCGGACAAGGTCTGATACCGCCGGTCCATCGACCGTCGGCTGCGCTGACATGCACGACGCACACGGTGTCCTGCGCCGTTGTGCGACCATCTGGCATGACGTAACTATGCCCGAGCGATCACCAACGGGAGGACCCCCCATGACCGACGGCCCTACATACGGCTTTGATACCCTGCAAATCCACGCGGGCGCCCGCCCCGACCCCGCCACCGGGGCGCGGCAGACACCGATCTACCAGACCACCGCCTATGTGTTCCGCGACGCGGATCACGCGGCGGCGTTGTTCAACCTGCAGGAAGTGGGATACATCTATTCCCGCCTGACCAACCCCACGGTTGCCGTGCTGCAGGAACGCATCGCGACCCTCGAAGGCGGCGTGGGTGCCGTGTGCTGCTCCTCGGGGCATGCGGCGCAGATCATGGCGCTGTTCCCGCTGATGGCACCGGGGCGCAACATCGTGGCCTCCACGCGGCTTTACGGCGGGACGGTTACCCAGTTCGGCCAGACCATCAAGCGCTTCGGATGGTCCTGCAAGTTCGTAGACTTCGACGACCTGGATGCCGTCAAGGCAGCGGTAGACGATGACACCCGCGCAATCTTCGGCGAGGCCATTGCCAATCCCGGCGGCTATATCATGGACGTGCGCGCGATTGCCGACATCGCAGACGCCGCAGGCGTTCCGCTGATCATCGACAACACCTCGGCCACGCCCTATCTCTGCCGTCCCATCGAACTGGGGGCGACGCTGGTGGTGCATTCCACCACCAAATACCTCACCGGCAACGGGACCGTGATGGGTGGCTGCGTGGTGGATTCGGGCACCTTCGACTGGTCGGCCAACGACAAGTTCCCCTCCCTGTCGCAACCGGAACCGGCCTACCACGGCCTGAAATTCCACGAGACCTTCGGCTCGCTCGCCTTCACCTTCCACGGCATCGCCATCGGGTTGCGCGACCTCGGCATGACGATGAACCCGCAGGCGGCGCATTATACCCTGATGGGCACCGAGACCCTGTCGCTGCGCATGGACCGTCATGTGGAGAACGCGGTGAAGATCGCGGAATGGCTGGAAAAGGACGACCGGATCGACCGCGTCACCTATGCCGGTCTGAAATCATCGCCCTATTTCGACCGGGTCAAGAAGGTCTGCCCCAAGGGTGCCGGCGCGCTCTTCACCGTGGCCGTGAAAGGGGGCTATGAGGCTTGCGTCAAGCTGGTGAACGCGCTGGAGATCTTCAGCCATGTGGCCAACCTCGGGGATGCCCGTTCACTGGTGATTCATTCCGCTTCGACCACCCATCGGCAGTTGTCTGCCGAACAGCAGGAGGCGGCAGGGGCCGGCCCCGGCGTGGTAAGATTCTCCATCGGGATCGAGGATGCGAACGACCTGATCGCGGATCTCGATCAGGCGCTGACCAAGGCGGTGAGTTGAGCGACGGCCCCCGCGTCTTGCGGGGGCCAAGCCACTTCAGGGGGCGATGGAAAAGACCATCGTGACCTGCGCCTGCACCTCGACCTCGCCCTCCGCAATGGCGCTGTCCATGGAGACGCGGGCGCTGGCCATTTCCATCGCCTTGGGCTGCGCACCGAAGCTGCTTTCGGTCATGCGCGTGACCGACCCCAGCTTGACATCCGCCGCCTGCGCCAACTGCTCGGCCCGGAGCCTGGCATCGGTGACTGCCAGCGCACGCGCGGAGGCCAGAACGGAGGAATCATCTTTAAGACCGAAGCTCAAACCATTGAAATCATTAGCCCCTATATTAATCACTGCATCCATCAGAGTGCCAAGCTGGCCCAGGTCACGCACCCGCACCGTTACCGAATTGCCCGCCTCGTATGCGGTGATCTCGGGCGGTGTGCCATTATCGTTGGGGCGGTTGTCATAGACCGGACGCAGGAAGAACTGACTGGTCTGGCGGTCCAGAGCCGCCACGTTCAGCGCATCGAGTCGCTCCAGAATCCCCGCCACCGAGGTCGTGACCTGATCCATCGCCGCCTTCGCCGTCGGCGCGGTTTCGCGCACGCCCAGCGTGATGACGGCCATGTCGGGCACAGCCGCCACGCGCCCCTCGCCGGTGACGATGATGCCTTGTTCGACGCTTTGCGCCCCCGCAATTCCCGCGCATCCAAGCCAGATTGCCAGTACCGTATTCAGCAGTTTCATCGCAGGTTTTCTCCTTATGCCCGATGCGTTTTCCCATTGTCTGACAGGGACCGGTCCGGCACAAGCCGACATCGCCGTCCCACCCTTTCCATGGGCAGAGTCCCGCGCTATTCTTTTGTGCAAGGACCCGCCCGTGTCACCCTGTAGAAAACCGTGGTAAGTTGTAGCGATGAAGCCCAATTTTGCACTTTCCCTTTCCTTTGAAGGAATCCGCCTGTTGCACCGCGCAGCCGGGGGCTGGCGGCTGGTCAACGAAGTGTCGCTGGACGCCGGGGATATGGCGGGGGAGCTTGCGATGCTGCGCAAGACCGCCGCCTCGCTGGAACCCGGCGGGGTGCGCGCCAAACTGCTGATCCCGAATGCGCAGATCAAGTATCTGACCATCGACACCCCCGACAAGGATGACGCCGCGCGGCGGACGGCGGCGGAAGAGGCGCTGGAAGGGGCGACGCCCTATGCCGTGTCCGATCTCGTCTTCGACATCAGCGTGGACGGCTCCAGGACGCATGTCGCCGCCGTTGCGCGCGAAACCCTGACCGAGGCCGAGGCCTTTGCGGTCGAGCATCGTTTCCACCCTGTGTCCTTCGCCGCCATACCGGGCGACCAGCCCTATCTGGGCGAGCCATGGTTCGGCCCCACCGCCACAGCCCCCCGACTGCTGGAACCGGGCGAGGAGATCGAGCCGGATGGAATTGCGGTCGTGGTCGTCGGACCCGCTACCGCCATGGCACCTGCCCCGGATGAACCTGCTGACGCGAAGGCGGCCACGGCCCAGACGGCAATGGCCGACACCGCTGAAGATGGGGCCGACAAGACAGTCGAGGCGGTACCGGAGCCCCTTGAAGTGGGGTCTTTTGCAGCGCCGGACGCCAAACCTCGCCAGAATGCCGCGACAGGTGATCCGGCTCCGACACCGACACCGACCGAAGTGCCCGCAAATCCGTCTCGGCCCGACATCCCGATGCCGTCGGACCCTGTCCCCGACACACCGCCCGCCGAATCGCCGCAGCCTTCCGATCCCGAACCCACCTCGCCACCGGAGGAATCGCCGGAACCGTCCGCGCCCGAGACTGCACCAGCGGATCCCACACCAGCCCCGACCCCCGAAGAGGCCCCTGCGCCGACCGATCCCGCACCACCTCCGGCGGCACCAGAAACGCCTGCCGAACCGCCACGCGAAGCACCGCAGCCCTCGGACCCCTTGCCCCCTGCTGATTTCATGCCGAAGGCCGACCCGGCGCAGAGGCCGACAGCGGTTGCGGCACGCAGCACGGCCTCGCGCATCAATGACCCGTCGATCCCTGCATCTGGACCCGCGCCGACACCGTCGCTGCCGCCGACCCCCGGATTCTCCAGCCGCCGTCCTTCTGAACCGACAGTGAAAAGCTCAAACCTTGCTGGCGGAGCACGCCGGGAACCGAAGCTTGGTGCGCCGGTTGCCGCTGCCGCGTCACCCGCGGAACCTACCGTGACATTTGCATCTGCACCCGCTGTGCCGGACATGCCCCCGCGCCCGAAAATGCAAAGGGCGGGGCCGGCACCGAAAGGCGGCTTCCTCAGTCGGCGCAAGACCAAGGCGGCGGTTGCCCCGCCGATGCGCGCGGCGGTTGCCGGGGGCGTGGCGGTGGCCGCACCGACCAGCGAAGCCGAAAGGATGACCGTCTTCGGGGCCCGCAAGGGGGCAGATGTCGGCGGCAAGCCGCGCTTTCTGGGGCTGATCCTGACGGCAGCGCTGCTGGTCTTTCTGGCCGGTGTTGCGGCCTGGGCATCGGTGTTTCTGGATGATGGTCTGAAGCTCTCGCGGCTCTTCGGCAACCGCAGCCCGGAGATCACGGTCGCGGCACCTGCCGAGCCGGCGTTTTCAACGCCTGTGGCGCCCGAACCCGACGCCGTGGAAACCGCATCGCTCGAACTCGGGCTGAGCGCGGAAGACGGTGCCGTGCTGGAAGCGCTCGGTGAACCCGAAGTGGCCGAGCCTGACGTTCCGCTGACGGAGGCGGAGCTCGACGCGAAATATGCAGCGACAGGGATCTGGGCGCGTGCGCCGGAAGTGCCGCCGGAACCTGCCGGGCTGATCGACATCGAGGACCTGTACCTCACTAGCATCGACCCGATCAGCACCTCCAGCGACGCCGTGGCATTGCCATTGGTGGAAAGCTTCAACTCGGATGTGGTGCTGGCGGCGGTGCCCTCGCCCGTGGCCGCCGGAACGGATTTTGCGCTCGACCCGAGCGGACTTGTGATCCCGACGGCGCAGGGCGCGATGAGCCCGGACGGAGTGTTGGTCTACCTTGGCCGCCCGCCGGTGGTCCCTCCTGCGACACCGACGCGGTCCCAGGAGGTTCCGCAGGACACTGTCGTGCTCACGGCCCTTGCCGCCGCGCGCCCGAACCCGCGCCCCGGCGACCTGGCCGAAACCAACGAGCGCGCACAGCTTGACGGGCTGACCCGGAGCGAACTTGCCAGCTTCCGCCCCACCCTGCGCCCGCAGTCGCTGCAGGAGGCCGCCGAGCAAGCCACGGTCATCACGCCGCAGGACACAACCGCCGCCGTGGCCGCAGCACTGTCGACGGCGACTGCCATCGAGAATGCCACGAAACATGCCGTCGCTGCCTCGCGCCGACCGGACACCCGCCCTGATAACTTCGCGCGCATCGTCAGGCGCACCGAACGCAGCGCCCCGGCCGAGGTCGAAACGCAGGTGGCCAGCGCCGCCGCCGTTGCACCCCGCGTGGTGCAGCCCAGCATCCCCTCCAGCGCCTCCGTGGCCAAGCAGGCCACGCTGAAGAACGCGATCAACCTGCGCAAGGTCAATCTGATCGGGGTTTACGGCAAGCCGTCGAACCGCCGCGCACTGGTCCGCTTGAGCAACGGCAGCTACAAGAAGGTCGTGGTTGGTGACCGGATAGACGGCGGGCGGGTGTCGGCCATCGGCGACAGCGAGCTGCGCTATACCAAGGGCGGGCGCAACGTTGTGCTCAATATGCCCAACGGGTAACGGTCCGTGAGGTCGACCGGGGGGCCAGCCCCCCGGACCCCCCGGGAATATTTAAGGCCAAAAAGAAGGGAGAAGGGCGCTGCACTGCGCCCTTTCGTGTATCATGAGTCGGCGAGCTCGCCGTTGTCGATCTGCTCCTGCTCGATGCTTTCGAAGAGCGCCTTGAAGTTGCCCTCGCCGAAGCCGTCGTCACCCTTGCGCTCGATGAATTCGAAGAAGATCGGGCCGATCACGGTCTTCGAGAAGATCTGGAGCAGGATGCGGGTCTCGCCGCCGTCCACCACGCCTTCGCCGTCGATCAGGATGCCGTGTTTCATCATCCGGGGGAGCGGCTCTTCGTGGCCGGTGACGCGGTCCTGGCTCATCTTGTAGTAGGTCTTGGGCGGGCCGGGCATGAACTTCAGACCGTTTTCGGCGATCTTGTCGGTCGCGCTGTAGATGTCGCGTGCGCCGACCGCGATGTGCTGGATGCCTTCGCCATTGTATTTCTTGAGATAGGCCACGATCTGACCCTTTTCGTCGCGGTCCTCGTTGATCGGAATGCGGATGCGGCCGCAGGGCGAGGTCAGCGCGCGGCTGGTCAGGCCGGTATGCTTGCCTGCGATGTCGAAGAAGCGGATCTCGCGGAAGTTGAACAGATCGCCGTAGAACTTGAACCAGACGTCCATGTTGCCTTTGAAGACGTTGTGGGTGAGGTGATCGAGGTAGTAGAACCCGACGCCCTTCGGCTTGGACTGCGCGATCCAGTCGTATTCCCAGTTGTAGGGCGACGTGTCGTAATACTGGTCCACGAAGTAGAGCAGCGAACCGCCGATGCCCATAATCGCCGGCACGTCGAGCACCTTGCCGTCGCCGGTATATTCCTCGGCCCCCATCGACACCGCGTGTTCGAGCGCCTTTTGCGCATCCACCACGCGCCAGCCCATGGAGGGAGCGCAGGGGCCGTGCGCCTCGACGAACTTCGCGGCAAAGCTGTCGGGCTCGGCGTTCAGGACATAGGTGATGTCGCCCTGCTGCCAGAGTTCGATTTTCTGCGTCTTGTGGTTGGCGACATGGGTGTAACCCATCCTGATGAAGACGTCGCGGAGTTCCTGCGGGTCCTGGCTCGCGAATTCCACGAATTCGAAGCCGTCGGTGCCCGCGGGGTTCTCGGCGGAAATCTTGGATTTCGGTGCATCGTGCGGGAACGGACCCATGGGGTGTCTCCTTCTTGCGGATTTCATGTGCGTTTAACCGGATCATACGCCTGATGAGGCACATTTTCTGCGCTTTCTCGACCATGTGACTGGCATAATTCGCGGATCACCCGCATATTCCTTCCGAATAACGCGGAATTCACGCAATGCTGGATGCCACCGATACCCGACTGCTGTCTGCCCTTCAGAAGGACGCTCACCTGACGGCGCAGGAACTGGGCGAGCGGTTGAATCTGTCTCCTTCCCAGGCCGGACGGCGGCGGCAGCGGCTTGAGGAGCAGGGCTATATCCAAGGGTATACCGCGCGCCTCGATCCGGTGCGGCTGGGGCTGAACGTCCAGGGATTCGTCCAGGTGCATCTCGGGACGCACGGGCCCGAGCATTCGGCGAGCTTTGCAAAGTTGCTCGCGACCCGCGCGGAGATCGTCAGTGCGTGGACAATGACTGGGGATGCGGACTATCTTCTGCGGGTCTATTGTGCCGACCTGCCGAGCCTGAACAGCCTCATCCACGAGGTATTGCTACCGCACCCGGCAGTCAGCCGTGTGCACAGCCAGATCGTGATGGATCAATTGAAGCGGGATGGGCCCCTGCCCACCTGACGAGAACCGGGGAAGACCCCCAGAAGGACCACCATGGAAGGATTCCTGTTCCAGGCCGTTGTCTACCTCGCTGCCGCCGTGATCGCGGTACCGATCGCCTCCCGGCTGGGGCTGGGGTCGGTTCTGGGCTATCTGGCGGCGGGTATCCTGATCGGGCCGGTGTTCCATCTCGTGGGGTCCGAGACCAAGGATCTGCAGCACTTTGCCGAATTCGGGGTGGTGATGATGCTGTTCCTGATCGGGCTGGAACTGGAACCGAAGGCGCTCTGGGACATGCGCCACAAGCTGCTGGGACTTGGCGGGTTGCAGGTTGTCCTTTCGTCTGCCGCCCTGATGGCCATCGCGATGGCCTATGATCAGCCCTGGAGCGTGGCGCTTGCGATTGGCCTCACCCTGTCGCTGTCCTCCACCGCCATCGTTTTGCAAACCCTGTCGGAAAAGGGGCTCATGCAGACCGGCGGCGGGCGATCCGTCTTCTCTGTCCTGCTGACGCAGGACATCGCGGTCATCCCGATCCTCGCCTTCCTGCCGTTGCTGGCTGTGGGATTGCCGGCGTTGGGAATGCTGCCGGACGGGTCCATCTCGCTCGATGCGAATGCCGTCGATAGCGCGCACGGGACCGCCGACGCGGGCCATGGATCGGACGCCGCCACGGCTGCCTTTACCTTCGTGCAGGGCCTGCCCGCCTGGGGGATCACGTTGATGACCTTGGGGGCAATCGCGTCGATCATCATCGTGGGGGTCTTCTTCACTCGCCCCGTATTCCGCTTCATCCATTCGGCCAATCTGCGCGAGATGTACACCGCCCTGGCGCTGCTGATCGTCGTCGGCATCTCCTTCCTGATGATGCTGGTGGGGCTGTCCCCTGCCCTGGGCGCCTTCCTGGCGGGCGTGGTGCTGGCCAGTTCGGAGTTCCGGCACGAGCTGGAAACCGACCTTGAACCCTTCAAGGGACTCCTGCTGGGGCTTTTCTTCATCACCGTGGGGGCCGGCATCAATTTCGAGATCCTGTTCGGCGACACGGTGATCATCGTTTGCATGGCGCTGCTGGTGATCATCGTGAAGGGACTCATCCTTTATGGCCTCGCCTCAATCTTCAACCTCAAGGGCCGCGACCGCTGGCTCTTCGCGCTGGGGCTCGCACAGGCGGGGGAGTTCGGTTTCGTGCTGGTAAGCTTTTCGGTCGCCACGGGTGTGATGCCTAACCCTGTGGCCGAGATCATGCTGCTGATCATCGCGCTGTCCATGCTGATCACCCCCCTGCTCTTCATCCTCTATGACACCATCAGCAAGCGTCTCGAGGACAGCGGCGTCATTGTTCCCGACGAGATCGACGAAGAGGGTCCGGTGATCATCGCCGGGGTGGGCCGTTTCGGCCAGATCGTCAATCGTCTGGTGCAGGCCAGCGGGTTTCGCACCGTGGTGCTGGACAACAATCCCGAAACGATTGCCGTGATGCGCCGCTTTGGCGTCAAGGCCTTCCTCGGGGACCCCACACGGCCCGACATCCTGCGCAAGGCCGGTCTCAAGGACGCTCGGGTCATGGTTGTGGCGCTTGACGACCAGAAGGCGGCGGAAAAGCTCATCGCCTACGTCCGCAAGCAACGTCCCGATATCCATATCGTATCGCGGGCCCATGACCGGACCGACACCTACCGCCAGTTTCAGGCCGGCTCGGACGACATCGTGCGCGAGATGTTCGACAGTTCCTTGCGTGCGGGCCGCTATGTGCTCGAGAACATGGGGCTGTCGGAATACGAGGCGGCAGAGGCGCAGCGGATGTTCTTCTCCCACGACCGCGCCTCGGTGCGGGAACTGGCAGCGCTCTGGCGGCCCGACATTCCCCCTTCCGAGAACAAGGCTTATGTCGCCCGCGCCAAGGAGTTGCAGAAAGATCTTGAGACGGCCTTCCTCAACCGGGTCGATGAGGACGAGAAGAAGCGCGCCTGAACCGGGTCCGCCTGGAGCGGCAGCGGTTCAGGCCGTCAGCGCCTCCGGTTCAGCCAGCCCGTTGGCACGGCAGCAGGCTGTCACGGTATTGGCCAGAAGGCAGGCAATCGTCATCGGCCCCACGCCCCCCGGCACAGGGGTGATCGCTCCGGCCACGGCGGCACAGCTTGCATAATCCACGTCGCCCACCAGCTTGGTCTTGCCGTCCCGCTCGATGCGGTTGATGCCCACGTCGATCACCGTTGCCCCTGGCTTGATCCAGTCACCCGGCACCATCTCGGGCCGCCCCACGGCGGCCACCACGATGTCGGCGCGGCGCACCACGTCGGCCAGATCCCCGGTGCGCGAATGGGCGATGGTGACAGTGCAGCTTTCACCCAGCAGAAGCTGTGCCATGGGCTTGCCCACAATGTTGCTGCGCCCGATCACGACGGCATCCATACCCGACAGCGATCCATGGTAGTCGCGCAGCATCATCAGACAGCCAAGTGGCGTGCAGGGCACCATGCTCTTCTGTCCCGTGCCCAGCAGACCCACGTTGGAGATATGGAACCCGTCCACATCCTTTGCCGGGTCGATGGCATTTATCACAAGATCCTCGTCCAGATGCCCGGGCAGCGGCAATTGCACAAGGATGCCGTGAATCTCCGGATCGTTGTTCAACTGATCTATCAGCTCCAGCAATGCGTCCTGACCCGTCTCGGCTTCCAGCTTGTGCTCGACCGACTTCATGCCCACTTCAACCGTCATCTTGCCCTTGGAGCGGACATAGACTTCGGACGCCGGGTCCTCGCCGACAAGCACCACAGCCAGCCCCGGCGTGATGCCGTGATCGGCCTTCAGACGGGTGACATGCTCCGCCACCTGCCCGCGCACCTTTGCCGCGAAGGCCTTCCCATCGATCACTGTCGCTGCCATCACCGCACCCCCCCTCTTTCTGGCCTTAAATATTCCCCGCCGGAGGCCTCCGGGAGGGTGGGCGGGGCGTCGGCGCAGCCGCGCGTCGTCCCGCCCGATCCGTCAGAACAATCCCTCGATGTCGCCATCCGCGTTCAGCTTGATGGTCTCCGCAGACGGCACGCGAGGCAGGCCTGGCATCGTCATGATCTCACCGCAGATCGCCACCACGAACCCCGCCCCCGCGCTCAGCCGCACCTCGCGCACCGGTATGGTGAACCCGGTGGGCGCACCGCGCCGCTCGGGATCGGTGGTGAAGCTGTACTGTGTCTTGGCCATGCAGACCGGCAGCTTGCCGTAGCCCTGATCTTCCCAATCCTTCAACTGGCTCAGGATCTTGCTGTCCATGACGGCGGAATCCGCGCGATAAATCTTGGTGGCGATGGTGTTGATCTTGTCCGCGAGGCTCATCTCGTCGGGGTAGATCGGTGCGAACCTGGCCTCGCCCTTCTCGATGGTCTCCACGACCTTGGTCGCCAGATCGGCGGACCCTTCGGACCCGAGCGCCCAGTGCTTGGCCAGCACCGCTTCGGAGCCCTGCGAGGCCACATAGTCCTTCACCGCCTGCACTTCGGCATCGGTATCGGTGACGAAGTGGTTGATCGCCACCACGACCGGCACGCCAAAGCTCTTCACGTTCTCGATGTGCCGCCCGAGGTTGGCGCAGCCCGACTTCACCGCCTCCACGTTCTCGGCTCCCAGATCGGCCTTCGCCACGCCGCCGTTCATCTTCATCGCACGCACGGTGGCCACAAGCACCACGCAGGAGGGGGACAACCCCGCCTTGCGGCACTTGATGTTCATGAACTTCTCGGCCCCGAGGTCCGCGCCGAAACCGGCTTCGGTCACGACGTAGTCCGCAAGCTTCAGCGCCGTGGTCGTCGCGATGACCGAGTTGCAGCCATGCGCGATATTGGCGAAAGGCCCGCCATGGACGAAGGCCGGGTTGTTCTCAAGCGTCTGCACGAGGTTCGGCTGCATCGCGTCCTTCAGCAACACGGTCATCGCGCCATCGGCCTTGATGTCGCGGGCGTAGATCGGTTTCCGGTCGCGGGTATAGGCCACGATCATATCGCCCAGACGCGTCTCGAGGTCCTTGAGGTTCTTCGCCAGACACAGGATCGCCATGACCTCGGAGGCCACGGTAATGTCGAAACCCGCCTCGCGCGGGAAGCCGTTGGCCACGCCGCCCAGCGACGCGGTGATCGTCCGCAACGCGCGGTCGTTCATGTCGAGTGCACGACGCCAGACGACGCGACGGGTGTCGATCTCCAACTCGTTGCCCCAGTAGATATGGTTGTCGATCATCGCCGACAGCAGGTTATGCGCGGAGGTGATCGCGTGGAAGTCACCGGTGAAGTGCAGGTTCATCTCTTCCATCGGCACGATCTGCGCGTGTCCGCCGCCTGCCGCCCCGCCCTTCATTCCGAAGTTCGGCCCGAGCGAGGCCTCGCGGATGCAGACCGCGGCCTTCTTGCCGATGCGGTTCAGACCGTCGCCCAGACCCACGGTGGTGGTCGTCTTGCCCTCACCTGCGGGGGTGGGGTTGATCGCGGTGACGAGGATCAGCTTGCCGTCCTTGTTGCCCTGAACCGAATCGATAAAGCTCTGGCTGACCTTCGCCTTGTCGTGGCCGTAGGGCAGCAGGTCGTCGCTGGAGATGCCAAGCTTCGCGCCGATCTCCTGAATGGGACGTTTCTTTGCCTCACGTGCGATTTGGATGTCGGTCTTGAAAGCCATGTCAGAATCCCCTGCTGCCCTCTGGGCGATGTTGCTGCGCCCCTCTTACAGGGACGCGGGCGTCACGCGACGTCGCAATTCCGACATTTCCACCGCTTGATGCGGCGGGGGCCACGGGCGGCGTTTCTTTTTGGAAACGGATCAGACCTCCGGCGCCCAGGCGCGCTGATCGGGAACATGCAGGCGCAGCGTATCGCCGACGGCCAACGGACCCTCGCAAAGCACCCAGGCCGTCACACCCCGCCTGCCTTTCGCTGCTGCCTTGAAGGCTTTGCCACCGCCCGGCCTCTCCTTCTCGATCTCACGTGCCGGCAGATTGCAGGGGCCATTCTCCACATCGATAACCAGCGTCGTTCCCGCTTCTGTCTGCAACCGGGAGGCGGGTGGCAGGTGGGTGAAATCCGGTATGCCTTCGACGATCATGGACGCCCCG
>JBBSJO010000010.1:0-42602 GCA_038257185.1 Rhodobacterales bacterium
ATCGGGCCGTCCAGCGCGTCCTGCGCGGCAATCGCCTCTTCCGCTGTGGCGGCATAGGCGGAATGGGTGAGGTCGGTGTTGGAATGGGCATTCATGACAGTACCTCCTCGGAGAACGAGAATTCGCACAGTTCCATGAATTCGAAATCGCCCGTCGCACGGGTCCAGAGCTGTTCGAGCTTGGACGCACGGGTGATGGTGGCGGTGCGATCCTCGACGATCACCTCACCGTAGGGGGCCATGATCTCGGGGCCGTGCACCTGCACGGCATCGCCGGGGTTCACGACCGCCCCGTTGTTGAATTTCACATGTGCCGACAGTTCCTCGAAACGATGCGATATCGTCACGGTGCAGGGGGCGGTTTCCTTTGTTCGTGTTAGCAGTCCCATGGTTCCAGTCCCTTTTTGGCTATTGAGGTTCAGTCGACCAGCCTGGCGAAAGCTGCGACATTGTCTTGGCCGTAGCCGATCAGTTCGATCTTCCAGCCGGTGGTATCGTCAATCACCGCAGTATGGCCGTTCTCACGGCGCACGACGCGGATCGGTTCGCTGGGTGACACGTTGTGCAAAGCGCGCTCGCGCATCACCGAGACCCAGATCACATCGATGAAACCCGACTTGTTCAGGCTTGAATGCGCGATATGCGACCCGTTCCGGTCCAGCACCGCGACACCGTCGCTGCGGGTACCGGTCAACGTCACTGAGATCTCGCGCAGCACGTCGCTGTGCGGCGCAACGGAGGTGACTTCCCGGCCCGTGAGGCGCGCATAGCTGACCAGTGCGATCGCCGCGATCATCAGCGCGAACATGGCCTGCACCAGAAACTTGGGCACCATCTCGCGGTCGCGGTGCTTCATCTGGCTGGCCAGCGAATGGGGTTGTGCGTGGTTCATCATGCTCACTCCGCTGCAATCGCATCTGTGGTCGCCATCGCGGGGATGCCGACGCGGCTGACCTTGGGTTGTGACACGCGCGTCTCCGCCGCTTCAGCAAAGATCGCGGCAACGCGGGCGGCATCCGGGATCGCGCGGAATGCTGGCTGTGTCCGGCTGAAATGCCAGGGGCGGACGTGCGGCCAGGTCATCAGGTATGACAGGCGCGCATCGCCGATCATTTCGAATGTGATCGTGCCGATGCCCGAATAGCGGACCTTGGCCTGCGCATTGCCGATGCAGACATAAGGCAGGTTCAGGGTCATCGTCAGCGCCGCACCGATCCGCATGCAGGCGCGCTTGTTGGTCAGCGTGTAGACGGTGCTGCGCGCCTGCACCGCGGCCACGCCCAGCAACAGCAGTCCGGCCACGATACCCGCGAGCAGGAACGGCAGGCCATGCGCCATCGCCAGTGTCAGCGACACCTCCGCCGTCGACACCACCACGCGCCAGAGCGCCAGGACGATAAAGTATCCCAGAACCCAGTTCAGTTTCCACGCATCCTTGGCCAGGCGCAGCGTATCGGGCCGCCCCTGCCACAGAATGTACTCATCGCCGGGCAGCGCTTCGGGCAGACCCCGGACAGGTTCGAATTTGAAATCATCGTGGTTCATGACGTAATCCCCTATCGTCGCGCCGGGCCAGGCTGGGGCCCGGCAGTTGCTTCAAAGCTGTGGCTCTATCCGGGACGGATCGGCGTAAAGGGTGCCGCCGCCGTAGTAGGCCATGATCTTTTCTTCCTCCAGCAGCGTGATCTGATCGGCATGCTTGTGTGCCGGCACCCCGGAAAAATTGGCACCGTAGAGCGAGCGCACAGTCACGCGGTCGCCGGTGATCTTGCAGAAGTTCATCGGAATCAAGCGCGTCTGGCCGGTGCCTTCCGGGTTCAGATCGACGGTCAGATAGCGGACCATCTGTTCGGGTACATCGACCCACATGTCGATGATCCGCCCGACCACTTCACCGTCACCAGCCACCACTGCCTTGCCGCGCGGATCGCGGCCGCCCGACACCTGGAAATCCGTCAGGGTCGAAAGCGGCTTGATCTTGGGCAGGCCGTGCGCATCCAGTTCCGGCACGTCGCGGCGCGGGGCCCAGGAAGCGGGTCCGACGCCATCCACCATCGGATTGCCCGTCGGCACGAAAGGCGCACCCGCGGCGATCGACGTCCGCTCGAGCGCCAGGATCGGTCGGTCACCACGCTGGCCGGACGGCACGGTCAGAACGCCTCGCCCGTGGGGCAGCAGAAACGTCTTGTCCTTCGGCACGGGAAACAGGCCCTGGTTCGGAGATGCACCGCCCTCATCGCTTTCCAGCGGATAGCCTTCGCGCATGTTTTCGGTCTGCAGGTAGAAGATCAGCAACGCGAAGAATATCCAGAACATCCAGATCGCAGCACTTGCCAGGTCGAAGTTACCGAAAAAATCAATGCCAACCATGGTGGTCTCCTTTTCAGATCAGGTGGGAAAGTCGGACAGCTCCAGGCGACCCGATCCCGCGGCGTTAAGCCCCCGGGTGCGCACCAGCGGACCCAGGGCAATGAGGGTGATGAACAGCAGACCGATCTCGATCTGGTAGACGACGGAATAGCCGATGGAGGGCGCCGTCAGCGCCTGACCCAAAGAACCGCTGGCAGCGGCCGTGTTGACCAGATCGCGGATCGCGCCACCGATGAAGATCGACAGGCCTGCACCGGTCGCTTGCGCGGCGCCCCAGACACCCAGGGCCAGGCCGCGGCCGGCCACACCGGTCACGTCGATCGTCATCGCGGCGGTCAGGGTTGACACGGCGAAGAGCCCGCCGCCCAGTCCGATCAGCCCCGCGCCGGCGAAGAACAACACGGGTGACGCCATCGTCGCGGAGAGCAGCACGCAGCTGAATGCAACGATGCCGACAACCAGCCCGCGGCCGGCCATCCGATAAGGGTCGATCCCACCCGACAACCAGCGCGCGGCAAGGGCCAGCCCCACCAAGGCGCCGACAGACCACATCGCCGTGAGCAGTGTTGTCGAAGAGACTGAAAGCCCCAGAATTTCGCCGCCATAGGGTTCCAGCAGCACGTCCTGCATGTTGAAGGCCACCGTGCCCACGAAGATCGTGAAGACAAGCCGCGCCACGTCGTTGCCGCGGGTGAAGTCGGCCCAGGCGTTCAGGAATATCGGCCGAGGGGCCTGGCGTTCCTGCCGGGTCATGGGCGACATCTTTTCCTGTTTCCAAAGTGCTATGACGTTCAGGATCATGGTCACGACCGCCGCACCCTGAACCACCTGTACCAGCAAGAGAGCGGTATAGTTGCGCAGCAGCGTCCCGATGATGATCGCTGACAGCCCCATTCCCAGCAGGTACATCACATAGAGCAGCGAAACGACCTTTGCGCGGGTCTCTTCCGTCGCACGGTCCGCAGCAAGCGCCAGCCCCGCAGTCTGCGTCATGTGCATCCCGAGACCCGTCAGCAGGAACGCCAGAGCGGCAGCGGCCTGCCCGAAATCGCCTGCCTCGATGGCGCTGTCACCCGCCAGCACCAAAAGCGCCATCGGCATGATCGCCAGCCCCCCGAACTGCCAAAGGGTGCCGAACCACAGGTAGGGCACCCGTTTCCAGCCGATTGCGGAGCGGTAGTTATCGGATTTGAACCCCAGCAGCGCGCGGAACGGTGCGATGAGGACCGGGATCGCGATCATCGACGCCACGATCACCGCAGGCACCGACAGTTCAACGATCATGACGCGGTTCAGCGTGCCCAGAAGCATCACCGCCGCCATGCCGACGGATATCTGGAACAGCGACAGCCGCAACAATTGCGACAGCGGCAGGCCTTCGCTGGCCGCATCCGCAAAGGGCAGCATCCTGAGCGTCATGCCCTTGACTGCGCGCTTCAGGATCATGGGCGGAACTCCAGCGCCTGAGAGATGTAAAAGCCCGAGGTTACCCGTTCGATATCGCGTATTCTGCCGCGTGTGGCCGCCGCGATTGCGGCCGGTGTGTGGGGCACCATGACGGGCGAGCGGTCGCCACGCGGAAACAACTTGCCGAGCCGCCACATCACCATCAGCAACGGCGTGCGCGGGGCCACGGTGAACACCATCGCGACACCCAGACGCGGGGCCAGACCTTCGAGGATAGCGCCGATATCCGCCGCGGCATAATATATCATGCTGTCCATCGCGATGATGTAGTCGAACCGGCCCAGGCCGGGATTAAGCATGTCGCCCGCCGACAGCTGCATCGTGCCGGCCATGCGCGCGGGAACGCGGGTTCTCGCAATCTCAATCAGGCGGGGAGAGATGTCGACGCCGACGACATCCGCACCGCGTTCGGCCAGTTCCACCGCCAGCGCGCCAGTACCACAGCCGGCATCCAGTATCCGTGCGCCGCGCAGGTCGGCAGGCAGTTGCGACACCAGCAATGCCCGCATCCGGTCGCGCCCCGCCCGCACTGTGGCGCGAATGCCCGAAACGGGGGCGTCCGACGTCAGGCGTTCCCATGTGCGGGTCGCGGTGGTGTCGAAATAGGTTTCGACGCGCGATCTGGTGGCCTCGTAGCTCATCAATCGAACCCCAGCAGTTCAAAGATCTCCCGGTCCGGCAACGGGGCGGGGGCCAGCGGTTCGGTCCCGTTCCAGAGCGTCTCGGCCAGTCGGATGTACTCCTTGCGCACCTGCACGACCTCCTCGTCGTCAGGCATTTCGAACAGCGTCTTTTTCTTCAGTCGCGAGCGGCGGATCGCATCCAGATCGGGCATGTGCGCGATGCGGTTGAAACCGACCGTCCGGCAATAGCGGTCGACCTCGTCGGTATCCTTGCTGCGGTTGGCAACGCAGCCCGCGAGCCGCACCTTGTAGTTCACGCTCTTGGCCTGCACCGCGGCGATGATCCGGTTCATTGCATAGATGCTGTCGAAATCGTTCGCGGTGACGATCAGCGCACGGTCGGCATGTTGAAGGGGGGCCGCAAAGCCGCCGCAGACCACATCGCCCAGCACGTCGAAGATCACCACATCGGTGTTTTCCAGCATGTGGTGCTGCTTGAGCAGTTTGACCGTCTGCCCGACGACATAGCCGCCGCAGCCGGTCCCCGCAGGGGGGCCGCCTGCCTCGACGCATTTCACGCCGTTGAAACCTTCGAAGACGAAGTCCTCGGCGCGCAGTTCCTCCGGGTGGAAATCGACCTCCTTGAGGATGTCGATGACCGTGGGCACCAGAGTACCGGTCAGCGTGAAGGTGCTGTCGTGCTTGGGGTCGCAGCCGATCTGCAACACCCGCTTGCCCAGCATCGAAAATGCCGCTGACAAGTTGGAGGACGTGGTCGACTTGCCGATCCCGCCCTTGCCGTAGACGCTGAAAACCTTCGCGCCTTCGATTTTTGCGCTGTCATCCTGATGGACCTGAACGGAGCCTTCTCCGTCCAGCCCCCTCAGGTCCGGCATTCCCTTGTCGAGTGGGCTCATGATATTTCCCTTTCCGAGGTCATTCGGCTGCTATGCCCTCTAGTCTGTCTTCAATGGCGTTCGCCGCGTTCTGCAGCGCCGCTAGTGTCGTTTCGTCCGGTGTCCAGTATTGGCGGTCGGATGCTTCGAGCAGGCGATTGGCCATGCGCATCGACGCCTGCGGGTTGAGATCCGAAAGCCGCTTGCGCATCGTCTCGTCCAACACGAAGGTTTCCGACAATTCACGGTAGATCCAGGGTTCCACCTTGCCGGTCGTCGCGGACCAGCCGACGGTATTGGTGATATGCGCCTCGATGGTGCGCACGCCTTCGTGGCCATGCTTGAGCAGCGGTTCGTAGAATTTCGGGTTCAGGCTGCGGGTGCGCGTCTCGAGAGCGACCTGATCCTGCAATGTGCGGACCTTGGTGCCGCCGCGGGTCTGATCGCCGATATAGACCGGCAATTCGGCACCGTTCTGCGCGCGCTTGACCGCGGCCGCGATGCCACCCAGTGTGTCGAAGTAGTGATCGACCGTGGTGACACCCAGTTCGACGGACTCGAGGTTCTGATAGGCCAGCTCGACCGTCCGCAACGTATCTTGGAGCAGAGCCGACTGCTTCGTCGCCTCGCCGTCGACGCCATAGGCAAAGCTCTTGCGCGCCTGGTATGCATTGGCCAGATCGCCATCGTCCTTGAACGCAGAGCTGTCGACAAGTTGGTTTACATTCGAACCGTAAGCCCCTTCGGCATTGGAAAAGACCCGCAGGGCCGCAGTCTTCATGTCGCAGTCTTCCGCGGATGCAAATGCGAGGGCATGGGCGCGGATCGGGTTCATCTCGAGCGGTTCATCCGCCAGCGCACACTGCAGCGCCGCGTCGGCCAGCAACTTGGTCTGTAGCGGCAGAAGATCGCGGAAGATGCCCGAGAGGGTCATCACCACGTCGATCCGCGCGCGGCCCAGTTCGGCCAGTGGCACCAGGTCAGCGCCGCTCAGTCTCCCGTGCGTGTCGAAGCGGGGGCGCGCGCCCATCAGGACCAGCGCCTGCGCGATCGGACCTCCGCTGGACTTGATATTGTCCGATCCCCAGAGCACCAGCGCGACCGTCTTGGGCAGCGATGCATGGGTGCGCAGCAGTTCCCCGGCCTGCCGTGCACCGTCTTCCATGGCGAAGGCGGTGGGCATGCGGAACGGATCGAAGGCATGGATGTTGCGCCCGGTCGGCAGGATCTCGGGCGCGCGGATCACGTCGCCACCCGGCACGGGCTTGATGAACCGGCCATTCAGCGCGCGCATCAAGGCGTCCAGTTCGACGTTGCGCGACAAGTGCCCGCGCGCCGCATCGCGTGCCGCGCCGGTGTCGAACTGCATCAGGTCGAGCATGTCTTCCACGGCATCCGGTGCCATGCCGCGCCCAACCACGTGAAGACCATCCGGGATCAGCGCGGCCTCGGCTTCCAGCAGCTTCAGCCAGAGCGTATCGGGGTCATCCCCGTCCAGATGTACCGTTTCGGCTTGCGCCTGCATGAGGTCGCGCAGCCCGGGGCGGGCGGCATCGCCCGGCGCCATGCCACGCCATTTCGTCAGGCTGTCCTTGAGATCCGACAGCCCGCGATAGAGGCCCGACGCCTGCAGTGGCGGCGTCAGGTGGGTGATCGTGACCGCGTTGCTGCGCCGCTTGGCCAGCGTTGCCTCGGAGGGATTGTTGGCGGCATAGAGATAGACGTTGGGCAGGTTTCCCATCAGCCGCTCCGGCCAGTCACGACCGCCCAGCCCGTTCTGCTTGCCCGGCATGAATTCCAACGCGCCATGCATCCCGAAGTGCAGCACCACGTCGGTCTTCAGGTCGTTCTTCAGATAAAGGTAGAAGGCGCTGAAGGCATGGGTCGGGGCGAAGCCGCGTTCGAACAGCAGGCGCATCGGATCGCCCTCGTACCCGAACGTGGGCTGCACGCCGACAAAGACCTTGCCGAATTGCGCGCCAAGGACAAAAACCTCGCGCCCGTTTGACTGCACGCGACCCGGGGCAGGGCCCCATGTGGCCTCGATCTCTTCCAGCCACGGGGTCCCGGCGACGATGGTGTCGGCGCCGATCCGGGCAGCGACGTTGGCGTCCTGTCCGAAGCTTTGCGCGTTGCCTTCCAGAATTGTCGCGCGCAACGCATCGACGCTTGCGGGCGGGGTGAGGTCATAGCCCTCGGCAACCATCCGGTGCAGCGTGTTGTGAAGGCTTTCGAACACCGACAGGTAGGCGGCGGTGCCCACCGCCCCTGCGTTGGGCGGAAAGCCGAAAAGCACGATGCCGACACTCTTGTCCGCATTGCGCTTGCGGCGCAGGACTGCCAGCCGATGCGTCTTTTCCACCAGCGCGTCGACCCGTTCCAGACAGGGAGCCATCGCCTTGACAAGTCCATGCGCCGCGCATGAATGCGCACAGCCGTCGCAGCCGTCCGCTGCATGGCGTCCGGCAAAAACAGTCGGGTTGGTCGCGCCGTCGATTTCGGGCAAGGCGACAAGCATGGTCGCCTCGATCGGGCTCAGTCCCTGACCGCCGTTCGCCCATTGCGACAGGGTCTGGAATTCCAGCGGCTGTGCCGCGACATAGGGTACATCGAGCGCTTCCAGAGCACGGACCGCACCATCGGTATCGTTGTAGGCAGGGCCTCCGACCAGCGAGAAGCCTGTGAGCGAGACCAGCGCGTCGATCCGGCCCTTGTGATATGCGTCGATGGCGGGTCGCCCGTCCAGCCCTCCTGCAAAAGCCGGAATGACGCGCATCCCGCGTGCCTCGAAGCTGCGGATGACGTGGTCGTAATGGGCGGTGTCTCCGGCCAGGATATAGCTGCGCAGCATCAGCAAACCGATGGTCGGGCCTTTGCCTCTGAGGGGCAGGGCACGGCGATCGGTCGTGATATGCTGGCCGGGCAGGTCGGGATGGTAAAGGCCTACCTCGGGATACTCGACCGGATCGCTGACACTGATGCCGCGCCATTCGGGTCGGGCGGCGTAACGCGAAATCAGGAACCGCACCATGCTGTCGATATTGTCGTCCGACCCGCCGAGCCAGTACTGCATCGAGAGGAACCACGCCCGCAAATCCTGGCTCTTGCCCGGGATCAGGCGCAGGATCTTCGGGATGCGGCGCAGCATCTTCATCTGACCCGCTCCGGCGTTGCCGGATTTCTTTGCGGGTTTCAGTTTTTTCAGCAGGGCCATCGCTCCGGTCGCGGGGCGCGACATGTCCAGATCGCCCATCCGGGTCAGTTGCACGATGTCGGGGTCCGCGATGATCCCGACCATGGCGTCACAGGCATCGCGCCGGGCCTTGAGGTCCGGCAGGATCGCTTGGATATGCTCTTCGAGAAATATTACCGAAGTGACGACGATATCGGCGCTGGCAATGTCGCCGCGCGCGGCAGCCAGGGCTTCGTGATCCTTGCCCCATTCGGCGGCCGCGTGGATTTTCAGGCATAGCCCCGGAAAGTCCTGCGCCAGACCCGGCGCCACGCGCGCGGCAGGGCCCGCCGCGTGGCGGTCCAACGTCAACAGAACGACGTTGTAGGGGATATGGTTCACCTCATCGCGCAAAATGGGCCTTCGCTTCGTAAAGGGTGTCGAGGGAAATCTCATGCAGCCCACGTTCGGACGCATAGAATTCGGTGTTGCGCCGCGCCTTGCCGCGCACAAAGAAGGGGATCTTCTTGAGCTCGCGCTCTGCGTCGCTCAGCCAGACGACGTTGTCATCCTGCGGTGCCACCTCGGCGGCGGGCTGGGGTGTCGCATGGCCTCCGTGATGGCTGGCACCGGCGGCATCGTTGAATTCGAAGTCCTCCCGGAACATGTGCAGCAGGTGTTCTTCCAGCCCCATGACTAGTGGATGTATCCAGGTGTCGAAGATCACGTTGGCGCCTTCGAACCCCATCTGCGGGGAATAGCGCGCGGGGAAGTCCTGCACATGCACAGGTGCGGAAATGACTGCGCAGGGAATGCCCAGACGCTTGCCGATGTGGCGTTCCATCTGGGTGCCGAGGATCATCTCGGGTTGCAGCGCCTCGATGGCGCGCTCGACTTCGAGGTAGTCGTCGGTGATCAGCGCCTCGACGCCGAAGTCCTTGGCCAGATTTCGGATATCGCGGGCAAATTCGCGGTTGTAGCATCCCAATCCCGCTACCTCGAAGCCCATCTCGTCCCGCGCGATGCGGGCGGCGGTCCTGACATGTGTCCCGTCGCCGAAAATGAACACGCGCTTACCGGTGAGGTAGGTGCTGTCGACAGACCGCGACCACCAGCTCTGGCGCAGCCGGTCGCCGTCGATCTTCGCCGTCGTACCTGACAGGCCGCGGATCTCCTCGATGAAATCCCAGGTCGCTCCGGCCCCTATCGGCACGCATCTGGTATAGGGCTGGCCGAATGCACGTTCGCAGTGGCGCGCGGCCTGTTCGCCGGTTTCGGGATAGAGCAGCACGTTGAAATGGGCCTGACCCATGCGGGCGATGTCGGACGGGGTTGCGCCCATCGGAGCAGTCACGTTGACCTCGATCCCCAGTTCGTAGAGCAGGTTGGTGATTTCCTGCACGTCGTCGCGGTGCCTGAACCCCAGAGCCGTCGGCCCGATGATGTTGCAGCTTACGCGCGCAGTTTTCTCCATCGGCTTGGCCAGATGCCGCACGATCTGGAAGAAGGTCTCGTCCGCACCGAAGTTTTCCTTGCGCTGATAGCTTGGCAGTTCCAGCGGAATGACCGGGATCGGCAGCCCCATGGTCTCGGCCAGCCCGCCGGGATCGTCCTGGATCAGCTCGGCGGTGCAGGAAGCGCCGACGATGATCGCCTGCGGCTTGAAGCGGTCGTAGGCGTCCTGACATGCGCGCTTGAACAGACCCGCAGTGTCGGAGCCGAGATCACGCGCCTGGAAAGTGGTGTAGGTGACGGGCGGGCGATGGTCGCGACGCTCGATCATCGTAAACAGCAGATCCGCATAGGTGTCACCCTGCGGCGCGTGCAGGACGTAGTGCAGACCCTTCATGCCGGTCGCGACGCGCATCGCACCGACATGGGGCGGCCCCTCGTATGTCCAGACGGTCAGCTTCATTCCGCAGCCATCCTTTTTGTCGAAAGGATCGCCTTGCGGCGCAGCGGGCGGGCGAAAAGCGATGCCAGATCGCCGGCCTGTTCATAGAAATGCACCGGAGTGAAAACGAGCTCGATCGCCCATTTGGTCGACAGCCCTTCGGCTTCCAGCGGATTGGCGAGGCCGAGGCCGCATACCGTCAGATCAGGCCGCATTTCGCGGCAGCGGTCCAGTTGCAGGTCCACATCCTGACCTTCGGAAATCTGCGGTCCGGCCGCCAGCAGATCGAGGTCCGGTCCGTGCAGCGCATCGTGAATGTAAGGCGAGCCGACCTCGAGCGCCGTCATGCCGCATTCGCGGGTCAGAAACCGGGCCAGAGGAATTTCAAGCTGGCTGTCGGGGAAGAAGAACACCGATTTTCCGGTCAGCGCCTCGGCCGCCTGCGCGACCGCCTGACGTGCCCGGCGGCGCGGCGCGGCGGTGACGGCATCGAAGGTTGCCTGGCTGACGCCGAACTCGGCGGCGACGGCGGCCAGCCAGGCGGTTGTGCCTTCCTCGCCCAAGGGAAACGGCGCCGCAAGATGGCGCGCACCGCGCCGTTCGAGTGCGGCATGGGTATCGGCCAGAAACGGCTGCGTCAGGGCAAAGACGGTGTTCGGCCCCACGGCCACATCGGCATCGATGGTGCGCGCGGGGAGAACCTGGACCGGGCCGATCCCGAGATCGGACAACAGGCCAAGCATCTGATCCTCCACCACATCGGGCAGGGCTCCGGCGACCACGAGGTTGCGCGCCTGCGTCTCGGGCAGCACCGGCACCATCGCGGCCAGACAGGCATCCTCGCCCTGGGTAAAGGTCGTTTCGATCCCCGAACCGGAGTATTCCAGCACGCGGACCTTAGGCGCATAGGCCTTGGTCAGACGCTCTGCCGCCCGGCTGAGATCCAGCTTTATGACTTCGGACGGGCAGGAGCCGACAAGAAACAATTGCCGGATGTCCGGGCGCCGCGCCAGCAGGGTTTCGACCTCGCGATCCAGCTCGGCATGGGCGTCGTTCAGACCCGCGAGATCCGATTCTTCGAGGATCGCTGTGCCGAATCGCGGCTCGGCAAAGATCATGACACCCGCGGCACTCTGCAGCAGATGTGCGCATGTCCGGCTGCCCACCACCAGAAAGAACGCATCCTGCATCTTGCGGTGCAGCCAGATGATCCCTGTCAGCCCGCAGAAAACCTCGCGCTGTCCGCGCTGTTTGAGAACCGGCGCAGTGCGGCATCCGAGGGCAGGGGGCGAGGGCATCGGCGAGGTCATGCCATCACCTGCGTCTGCAGGCGCGCCGCACGCAGCTTCCAGAGGAACTGACCGGCATTGAAGATATAGGCGGCATAGGCCGCAAGCACGATCACCATCAGGATAACGGGCGACAGAGCCCCCGCCAGAAGTGCGTAGAGATACAGTGTATGCAGGGCGATCACGACGAAGCTGAAGACATCCTCCCAAAAGAATGCGGGAGCAAAGAGCCACTGGCCGAACACCTCTTTCTCCCAGATCGCACCGGTTATCATGATCAGATACAGCAGCCCGGTCTTTGCGAGGATCGAGGCAGTCGCGAGTGCGTAACCGTCACCGCTGAGGAGATATCGGATGACCAGCAGCAAGGAGATCACGAAGACGACGAATTGAACGGGTGCCAGGATGCCCTGCACGAGCGTCCACCGGGTCGCGTCGCGTCGCGCGCGCTGGTCGGGGGAATAGAGCTGGAAAGGTTCTGATGGTGACGGTGATGTGTGTGTCATTGTCCCCCCTCCGACTGCCAGCTTCTCCTGAGAGATAATCTGGCAGCACCATGACCATGTGTCAACTTTGATTTACACACTGAAGAGAGATTCAGAGAAAGCCTTAAGCAGAGAAGCTTATAGTCTGCTGGTAAAAGCGTTTGTTGGAAATGAACTGTCATCTTTTATTGACATATTTTTTCCGATGCAAGACGATGCATCCATCTTGACCCGCGTTTGGCCCGGTTGATGTAGGGCCATTTACCTTTGGGGGCTGCCTTGTCTCAGCATCAGCAGGCATTTTTGACAGATTCGGAATGCGACGTCGCGCGCATGGCGATTCGCGCACTGACCGTTCTGGCGTCTGATTTCAGGCACGGCAAAAGCGCTCCAAAACCGCCTGGTCCTCGGCACGGCAAACCTTGTTCGGACGATCTGACCCTCCGGCTCTATCACGCAGTTACTGGTGCCGACCCCGAATGCGTCACCCGCGCGGCGACCGAACTCCAGAAGTCCGGCATCCGGAACCACGACATCAAGGTATCTATCGTCCCGGCCATCGCGCGACGGCTGGGCGAGGACTGGATCAACGATACGCAGGGTTTCAGCGGCGTCACGATCGGTTGCGCGCGGCTGCAATCCATCGTGCGCCATCTGCCCGACGATCCACCGCAAATCCACCCCGCCAACCGCCGGGAACCGATGCGATGCCTGGTCGTCGTCCCGGAAGGCACGCAGCATACGCTGGGCGCACTGGTACTGACCGAACTGCTGCGCCATGCAGGGGCAGCGGCGGAGTTGGCGATCGGCGTAAGCGATCTGTGCCTGTCTCGAATGGTCAGGGGACAGAGGTTCGACGCCGTCATGATCTCGGCATCCCAAGACCTCTGCGTGAAAGCATTGCGTAAGACGGTCAAGGCTGCACGACTCGGGGGATTTCCGTCCAAAGTGGTCATCGGCGGCGGGATTCTGGAAACAATGTCCGATCTTGTGGCGACGACCGGAACCGATTACCTGTCAAAAGACATGGCGGAAACGCTGGATTTTTGCATGCGGGACGGTATTCCGGGCCAGGGCGCAACAAATTGGCAGATGTCGTAGAGGCGGCACCGTATCTGAGCGAAGGGCTTTGATGAATGACTTCACAGGGCGAAACAACCTGGGCTGACAGCCTGACCGCTGTCATCGACCCCCAGGCTGTGACCGGTATCGTCTCCGGGATTGCCGATCTGGCGATGGTCATTTCCGACACCGGAATCATCCGGACGGTTCTCCCCAATCCCGGCTTCACGGCGTTGCAGGAGAGCCGCGACTGGGAAGGAAGCCAGGTCCAGAACCACCTGAACTACGAATCCGTGTCGAAATTCGACCGCCGCCTGAAGCAGCTCAACGACGGATCTGTCAGCATGCTGTCAGTGGAGCTGAACCACAAGGCGACGGTCAGTCGCGGCGAAGTGCCGATGCGCTACAGCTTTCATCGCGCCGATTCGGCTGGGGCGATTTTGATGCTGGGCAGCGATTTGCGTCCGGTCGCAGAGATGCAGCAACAACTGGTCGCAGCACAGATCGCGCTGGAAAACGACTATGAACTGCAGCGCGAACATGAAATCCGCTTCCGCGTACTGATGGAATCGACAAGCACGGCGACCGTGCTGGTGTCGGTTAAGTCCGGTCACATCGTCGCTTGCAATACTGCAGCGGAAAAGCTGCTGGGCAAGGACCGTGACGCCCTGGTCGAAAGCCCCATTGCCAAAGAGATCGAGGCCAGAGGCCGCGGCGATATTGTCGATCAGTTGGTGGAGGCCGTCTCGGAAAGCGGTGCGGCACCGGTGATGGCCAAGCCGCGCAATGGCGACCAAAGCCTGTCAATTATGCCAACCCTGTTCAGGGGGGTGAGCGGCCAGATGCTGCTGTGCCGGATCGTTGCAGCCAAGGGACAGAACGGCAAGGCCGACGAGTTGCAGACCCGGCTGTCGGACCTCTACCGCAATGGCGTGGACGCGATGGTCTTTGTCGATGGCGGCGGTCACATTCTGAGCGCGAACGACGCATTTCCGCGGCTTGCGGACATCACTCATTCGCAGTCCATTCAGGGCCGGTCCATTTCCGACTTTCTGAGCCGCGGATCGGTGGACCTGAACGTGATTCTGCAAAACACCAAGCGCAGCGGCAGCATGAGGCTGTATGCGACACGCCTCGTCAGCGAGCATGGAACGGAACGAACGGTGGAAATATCCACGACACGGCTCGAGGCCGGCGGCCAGCCCGTGTTCGGCATGATCATCCGCGATTCCCGGCGCGTCGAGACCGCTCGATCGCCGATGCGAAATGTGTCGGATGTGGACATGCAGTCGGTGATCGAATTGATCGGCGGCCAGTCACTTAAGGACATTGTGGCCAAGACGACGGATGTGGTCGAGAAGATGTGCATCGAAACAGCGGTGGAAATGACGTCGAACAACCGGGTGGCCGCTGCTGAAATGCTCGGCCTTTCGCGTCAGTCGCTCTACGTGAAACTGCGAAAGTACGGTCTGGTCGGCAAGACCTGACGACCGCCCCGGACTATCCTTGCGCCGCCTGTCTGCGCGCTGCCTTCTTTTCCCAAAGCGCTGCCATCTGCTCTTTCGCCTCGTCCATGTCGCCTGCGATTCCATCCAGACCCATCAGCGACAGAACTGGTTTGGCCTGCCTGATATCCTGACCGCAAACCAGCAGCAGGGCCTGGGGGCAACTGATATGGAGCGCCACGACTAGCCGAGACAGCGCTTCGACGGAGTGCAGCCCGCCGATGGACAGACCAACGATGGCGGTGGGCTCCTGCTCGATCTCGGCCACAAGCGCGTCATTGTCCAGCCCGACCTTCAGCGAGATTCCCCAGCCGTCCTTGCGGAACAGATCCGCCGCCATGCGCACGCCCATCGTGTGATCCTCGCCCGGGACGGCAGCAAAGATCGCCTTCTTCTCGTGCATCGGTACTTCGGGTTCAAAGAGGTGCCGCATGCTGCGCATGATGGCAAACACCCGGCCGCTTCCGGTGGTGACCTCGGCAAAGCTGACCCGGTCCTCTTCCCACCAGACACCCAACAGACGCGCGGAAGCTGCCAGGTAGCTGAGGTATATCTCCTCCTCCTTCGCGCCTTCGGTCTGCAGGTTGAACACGAACTTTGCGGCTTCTGTGTGGTCGGGAGAAATCAGCGCCTGGCAGAGTTCCTCGATCTCATCGGGCGACGGGGCCAGTGCCACATGGGTCAGAACCGTGGCCTTTAACGCGACTCGCCTGATGACTTCGCGGGCGAGGTTGACGACGACGGCTTCGGGCAACTGCGCGCTGAGACGGCGAAGGTTTGCAGTATTGCGTTCGTAGGTCTGGATCGTGACGGGCTCACGATGCGTCCGCGCCGTGGAAACCGACATTGATTGCTCTCCTGACATTCGACTTCTCCAATATTGATCGAGGGCTTTTGCGGGTCCTGGGTGTCCGGTTGGGTAGAGCGGGCCTGGTTGTCGGAAACGGCATATGCGTTGGGCGTGTTGGCAGGTCGGGTCAGAGAAGCGCACACGGGTCAGAACTGACGGCCGTCCATTCGCGGTATCTGAATGCAATGGTCTTGATACATCGACGATCTGTTACTCCATGGATTTCGAACCACGGCCAGCGCCGGTATCTGTACAGTCATGAGGCCCTCCCTACCTCACAACCGAACTGTTCAGGATCGCTCTGCAACAAGCGAAACAGGTCAAACACAGGACCTTCCACAACGCAGGCTTCGCGGGTGCGGAAAGCTATAGCCGGGACTGGCCTCTTCGGGACAGGTGCTCCGATCACTCGTCACCTCTCAACCTAGGATGGCCCAACCTTCTACGGATAGTTCGGAATTCCCACTGCGTAGAATTACGTGCGTGGATTTGCGTGGCTACCCCAGCAGGCGGATCAGGTCCGCGATGCCACGTGCGTGCATTTTCTCCCGGATACGCGACCGGTGGCCCTCGACCGTGCGCTGACTTACACCCAACTCGTTCGCGATTTCCTTGTTGAGTTTACCCAGAAGCAGCTGCTGCATGACCTCGCGTTCGCGATCAGTCAGCTTGGCAAGGCGGTCGGCGACGATTTTCTTGGACAGAGCAACCGGTTGCCGGTTGAACAACATGCCTTCGGCAAGGGTGATCGCCTCCAGAATTTCGCTGGCCTTTGCAGGCTTTTCGATGAAATCGATCGCGCCCGCGCGCATTGACTGAACCGCTATCGGGACATCGCCATGGGCGGTGAGGACGATGGTGGGAATGTTGATGCCCTGCTCGTTCAGATGGGCCTGCAACTTGGTCCCGTTCATCCCCGGCAATCGCACATCCAGCAGCAGGCACGACTTGAGGTGCGGGTCGAAAATGCGCAGAAAATGCTCGGCCGACGCACAGGGAATCGTCAAATATCCATGCGCGCTCAGCAGTGCGCAGAGCGATTTGAGCACAGACTTGTCATCTTCGACGACATAAATGGAGAACTTCTTATTCGCTGTCGCCATCTTGTTCCTCGCGTGCAGGCAGCCGAAAACCGATCGTTGCCCCGACGGCCGATGGCGCTACCCAGATGCTGCCGCCGTGGGCTTCGACGATGGAGCGACACAGCGATAGCCCGATCCCCATGCCCTTGGTGGTCGAAGCGTGGAACGGTTCAAACACGTAGTTTTGTACATCGGATGGGATGCCCGTTCCAGTATCCTGTACGAGAACCTGCACGTCGCCGTCATGCCGCGTGACTGAAACCGTCAGGAACTGGTTCGGGACATTCCTCATGGCGCTGATGCTGTTGCGCACAAGGTTGAGGATAACCTGCCCGACATGGACAGGATCGGCGAGTACCTGCGGCAGGTCCGGTTCGGCCGACACCGTGACCTTCAATCGTGGCAGGTCGGAGGTGACAAGCGCCAGGTCGATGCCTTGCCGGATCGCGGGCATCAGGTCGATGTAGTCGGCGTTCAGATCGCCGCGCGTGATGAAATCCCGGATGCGCCGTACCAGATCACCCGCCCGGGTGGTTTCAGCGATGGCGTCGTCCATCAGCGCATCTGCGCGTTCCGGCATCTTGACCTTGGCGTTGATGAATTCCTGGCGGCAGGCGCTGACATAGTTCGCCACTGCCGAAAGGGGTTGGTTCAGCTCATGCGCGATGGCCGATGCCAGTTCTCCCAGCGATGACGCCCGCGCAGCGTCGAGCAGGGCGTGGCGCAACCGAACCTCTTCTGCCTCGGATGCCTTCTGAGCGATCAGCGCGACATGCTCGCGCTCCAGACTGTGCAGCGCAAACAACGCGCGGCGCAGGATACGCAGCGCGTCCTTGTCGTTCGCATCGAACGGTCGGCTCTTGCCCCGCCGTTCCTCTCGCCACAACGCGAAGGAGCCCCGCGGGGAAAGTCGGGTGACCCCGTCCTTGTCCCTTGTCTCGATCTTCTCGGGCTTGCCGGCCCAGCGAATGGTCTGGTCGAAATTGGTGCGCAGGAACACAAGATAGTCAGCGCCGTCTTCGGAAAGGTCCAGCAGCGCGGCTCCGGCAGTGATCTGCTGTTGCTTCTCGTCCATTGCGATGACGGATGACAATGCGTCTGTGGTGGCTACACCGTCGGCCAACAGATTGCGCAGTCTGCCGAAATCGAGCGGATCGTCCGGAACCGCTCCGATCTGCAACAGCCGCTGGTCCAGCATCAGCACGAGGCCCTGCGCATCCAGCAGTTTCATCACCTCTTCCGCATGGGTCTGAACAAGGTCGCGCAGGGCAATACCGGAGCGCGCCTCCTTTTCGATGCGGTATGCTGTCTTCTCCGCCCCGATGCTCTTGCTGAGCTGGCTGGTGTTCTCGATGCTCTGCAACAGCGCCGATGTCGTGCCCCCCAACAGTTCGGCGAACCGCAGCCGGCTGGAGGAAATGAGCCGCGTTCCGTAATGGTGGCATGCCACCAGACCCCAAAGCTCGTTATTGGTAATCAGTGAGATCGACAGACTGGCCCCGACTCCCATGTTGTTCAGATACTCGACATGGACCGGCGCTACCGCGCGCAGCTTTGAGAAGGTCAGGTCCAGCGGCTCGGCCGCGTTCGCATCAGCCACTTCGCCGTTCAGTCCGATGATCGGCACGCGTTTCCCGTTAATGTCCGGGATCGACCGCATCACGTTCAGCACGAAATGCCGCCGGGCCGGGTCGGGAATGTCGGAGGCGGGATAATGCAGTCCCAGAAAACTGTCGGGTCGATTGGTGCTCTCTGCGATAACCTCGCCATGTTTATCCTCGGCGAACCTGTAGATCATCACCCGGTCGAACCCGGTAACATCGCGGATGATCTTGGCAGAGGCATCGGCCAGCTCGGTCAGCGCGCCGGGCTTGATGAGTTCCGAAATGATCCCCCTGCGCAACAATTCGTCTTCCCAGACCGGAGCGGGCTTTTCCTCGGGCGGCATGAATTCAAGGATGATATGGCCGTCGTTCCGGTGCGGCAGGCATTCGATTTCGATGACTTTGCCGTCCGGTCCGGCAAAACTGAAAAACCACGGGTTCAGCAGTTCGGGCATCGAAGGTTGATCCGGAAATTCCGGCATTTCCGCGACATTCTCCGCACCTATGACATAGGCCAGATCCCTGCCCAGCATGGACGCTGCCTCACGGCCCAGAAACTCCGCGGTGTTGGCACTGGCATATTCGATTATGCGCGTGGTCATGTTTATCGCGATAAGTGCGCCGTGAGGCTGAACGGCCCCGATCAGGTGGATCGGCTCGCGGTCGCAGGTTTCCAGATCGACCCGATCGGCGGTCAAGAAGTGGCCCTCTTCTTCGAGTGGCTGCGACGATCAAGCGGCTCGAGCCAATCGGACAGCACGCGGAACGTCTCCTGCGCCCCTCTGGCCAGGTCCTCGGTGGCAACGCCCTGCGAGGCCAAATGATCCAGATAGGCATTCGCCATCTTCCAGCGCCGATCCTTCTGGGCGCGGCACCAGGACCAGAACCGACGCCCGCTGGCCCCGTCCGCGCCAAGCAGCCTCTGGGCTGCGCGATCAATCTGCGTTGCCCCCAATGTGGCGCCTTCGATCACGTAGAGCACGCCACCCAGCGTTGCGGGCGTCACGATCCGGGACGCCGCCACGCACCAGGCCGTGTTCCCCGGGATTGCGGCGGCGTCAGTCAGATCGGCAACATCCTGCGCGAGAAGATTCGAGCGCCGCACATAGGCGTATCGTGACGGACGCTCCGGTTGTGCGGTGATGACCTGTTCAATGGCCTGATCCAGCGGCGCGTAGAATCCCTGAAAGCGCTGCACCAGTGCCCGATAGCCATCCAGGCTCAGGTTTCCGTCGAACAGATCGACAAATGCCGAATGCAGGTGCAGTTGTCGATGGGTCGCATCCGTATGCGCGCGCAGCAGGTCGCGCACAGTATCCATTTGCCGTGAACCCGTTTCCGCCAACATCGCGACTCCACCCATTGCTCCCAAGTCCTCTTCCAAGCTCTAACATGCATTCACCCCTCTCGACAGGTCTATCGCTGCCGGTGCCGCCTGTGGCCGAGGAGTGGCTCTGAAAGGTGCGGACAAGTTTCCGGGAAACTGGCCGGAAAAACTTTTCACGCCGGGAACCTTTCCCGACCCTGACGACTTTGATTTATCAGAAGTGATCCAATCGGAGTGAGATGCCATGGAACTCTTGCCAATACTCGCCTTTGTTACCTTCGCTCTCGTGATCGGCTTCGCGCTTTGGAGCAAGTTCAGGACCGAAAAGAAGCTCGACAAGACAATACCTGAAAAGTCTTCTCTGGCACGGTCCGTACCAGACCCGAATTTTCAACCCGACCCGAGGATCACCGATCCGGCCGGGGTAAGTAACAAAAGGTAAGACCTGGTCAAGCCGGACCAACAAGCACGCATGCGGGAGCGAAGGCATGTCTTTATTCTCACACGGCGCTATTGTTCAGGTCGCGACTGACAACCCTGATGTCTATGCCTTTCGGATCACCGGTCATATCGATGATGACAGTTCCGAGGCGATGGCGGAGTTCATGAACGATGTCTTTGACCGAAAAGACAGCGTAAACATGCTTTTGGACCTGACGGCGTTCACAGGCAGCGACTGGGACAGCATGCTCGACGGGGACGTGATTGAATCCCGCTTTCGATCGCTGAAACATGTCAAGAAATACGCCGTGATCGGTGCGCCAGATCGGGCGAAGACGATGATAAACATCATGGACAAGATCATCCCGGTCGATGCCAAAGCCTTCGATGCAAATGCCGCGACACAGGCGTGGTCGTTCGTCGGTGCGACCCAGTCAACGGTATAAGACTCGCAGCCGATGTGGTCATCGACTACCTGTCCGAGCAATTTGCAAAGGTCAGTTCGCACTCGAATTCTTCCATTTCCCAAGTCACTGTGCTTGCTGCCTAAAAACAAGAAATCATAGTCTGCCCCAGTCAGTCGACAGGTTTGGGACAAAACTTCACCCACCAGGCAACGTGAAGGGCGCGATGCTCTGTTCTACGAAACCCTGCATCTTCTCCCGAACCTCTGCCGCAGGGTGATCCCTGGAGGAGATCATCGCGGTCTCATGTCTGATGAGCGGTGCAAAGGGACGCCAGATCACGCCGTCCCCCAGTTCTGCCTTTGCATTGATCGGGTCGATGATCGCGAGGCCGCCGCCAGCGGCCACCATGTTGCGCGCGATGGCATAATAGTAGCTGAACGCGCGATACTGCAGTGGCAAGCCGACCTCGAACATCATCTGGTTCAACTGGCGGTCCAGCGCATGGTCGCCGTTGATTCCGATCAGCTCGCGGTCGGCCAGGCAAGCGGGCGTGATGACATCGCGGCTGGCCAGTTCATCGTCCTGCCGCATGATGCACACGCATTCCATTGCGAAGATTGAGGCCTTCAGCCCGGCGACCGGAACAGGGGAGTCGATCAGGCCGATGTCGATCTGGCCGCTGGCTGTCCAATCCGCGATCTGCCGCGAGGAATGCACCCGCAGTTCGATCGGCGTGCCGGGGTGCAGGCTCTGGAACTCGGTAATGACGCGCGGAAGGAAATTCATCGACAGGGCACCGTTGGTCGCAAGGCTGAGACCCCGGGCAGTTCCGCGCCGGATCTCGTCGGCGCGCTTTTCGACACGGCCAAGCGCCATCAACCCCTGCGTGACCTCGCCGCGCAATTGCAGCGCCTCGCCCGTCGGAGCGAAAAATCCGCGCTTGCGGTGAAAGAGGCGAAAACCAAGTTCCTCTTCCAAGTTGCCGAGCGCGATGCTGACGGCAGGCTGGGTCAGGTTCAGCCGCAGCGCGGCATTGCTGACCGACCCGGTTTCGAACACCGCATTGAAGACTTCGAGATGTCGCAGCTTGAGTGCCATCGGTAAGATGCCCCTGATTGTATAAATAAATCGAAAAATACTATTACACACATTAAATTGCTAAATCCAAGACCGCCTCCTACTCTCGACGACAATCTGGGTTCAACGGGAGTACGGACCACATGAACAGCAGTGGACGAAATGCTGCAGACCGCGATCCGGGTCTGTGGACGGCGGATTGGTCGGACAGGTCCTATTGGCTGGACGGGTTTGCGCCGCCCGAAGTGCCGCAGATCGATCTGCCGCCAACCGTAGATGTCCTGATTGTCGGCTCCGGTTACACCGGTCTCAACGCGGCGATAGAAACCGCACGCGGCGGGCGCAGCACTTTGGTGGTCGAGGCCGAAACGCCCGGCTGGGGGTGCAGTTCGCGGAACGGCGGACAGGTTGGGACGGGCATCAAGCCGTCCCTGGCCAAGCTGACATCCCGCCATGGTGCGGACAAAGCACAGGCCATTCGCGCAGAGGGACACGCGGCACTCCAGTGGATCGAGGATCGTATCACTGCCGAAAACATTAACTGTGATTTCCAGCGGTCCGGGCGGATTCACGCGGCGCATACGCCGGAAGCCTACGAGGTTCTTGCCCGCGAGACCGACCTGCTGCGGCGCACCGAAAACACCGATGTCGGGATGATTTCCCGCGCGGATCAGCGGACCGAGCTGGGCACGGACACCTACCACGGCGCCGCCGTCTTTCCAGCGCATGGGGCGCTTGACCCGGCGCGATACATGCGGGGATTGCTGCAAACTGCGCAGAATGCCGGGGCGGATGTTCTGGCGCAGACCCGGGTGCTGGATATTGCGTCCGGTCCGCAGGGGCACGAGGTGCGCACGTCAAAAGGCATGGTGCGGGCGCGGGAGGTGATCGTTGCGACCAACGGCTATACTGTCGGCGCGACCCCCTGGCACCAGCGCCGGGTCATTCCGATCGGCAGCTACATAATCGCGACCGAACCGCTGGAACCCGACCTGATTGACCGTCTGTTCCCCACGGGCCGCGTCGTGACCGACACCTGCAAGGTCATCTATTACTATCGAACCTCGACGGACCGAAGGCGCGTGCTGTTCGGCGGGCGCGTGTCCGCCGGAGAAACCGACCCAGGCGTCAGCGGCCCCCGGCTGCACAAGGCGATGTGTCAGATTTTCCCCGAATTGCGCGCGACCCGGATCAGCCACAGCTGGAGCGGCACCGTCGCCTATACCTTTGACGAGCTGGCCCATACCGGCACGCATGACGGCGTGCATTATGCGATGGGATACTGCGGGTCGGGCGTCGCGATGTCGTCCTACCTCGGCATGCGCATGGGCCAGAAGGTGCTGGGACTGGCCGAGGGGCGTACCGCCTTCGACGATCTGCCCTTTCCCACGCGGCCCTTTTACACGGGACGGCCCTGGTTCCTGCCCGCGGCCGTCGCCTGGTATCGCTGGCGGGACGGCCAGCAACGCAAAAGGGCAGGGCAGGGCGCCCGGGATCGGGCGGAACCGGCACACGGATAACCAACAGGTCACTGGAAAACCGGGGCCACCAACCAACAGAGGAGTAAGACATGAACCACAAGATTGCACTTACAGTCGCCGCGAGCCTTTTGGCCACAACGGCGCTGGCACAAGACAAGTCGCTGACCGTCGCGAGCTGGGGCGGGTCCTATCAGGACGCACAGAGCAAAGCGCTCTTTGAGCCATATGAGGCCGCGACCGGCGTCACCTTGAAACAGGAAACTTACGGCGGGATGTCGGATGTCCGTTTGCAGGTCACATCGGGGCAGGTCACGCTTGATGTCGTGGCCAGCGGATCGGGATCGGCAGCGCGCGCCGGTGCGGAAGGTCTGCTGGAACCGCTCGATTACGACGTGATCGACGTCAGCCGCTTTCCCGATTCCTTCTACAGCGAATATTGCGTCGGCGGCGATGTCTTTTCGGTCGTGCCCGCCTACAGCACCGCGACCTATGGCGACAACGGACCCCGTGGATGGGCCGATTTCTTTGACACAGAGAAATTCCCCGGTTCGCGCGGGTATCGTGGCACGGTTGCAGGCGCACTCGAACCTGCGATGATGGCGCTGGGTGTCGCCCCGGCAGACGTTTATGCCGAGTTGGACAGCGAAGAAGGCATTGAACGTGCGCTCGACAAGATCCGCGAGTTGAAGCCGAACATCGCGGTCTTCTGGACCTCGGGCGCGCAGCATGCGCAGTTGATGAAGGACGGCGAGGTCGACATGACCACCGGCTGGAACGGCCGCTTTGACAATGCCGCCGCAGATGGCGCCGCAGTTTCCTACAACTTCGACCAGGGTCTGCTTGACTACGATTGCTTCGCGATCCCGAAGGGTGCGCCGAACAAGGACTTGGCGATGTCGTTCATCGCCGAGATATCCAAGGCAGAATACCAGGACGATCTGCCCAAGTTCATCACCTACGGACCGACCAATGGCGCGGCCTACGAGACCGGCGAAATCACCGAAGACATGGCCGCCAGCCTCCCTTCCTCGCCCGCGAACATGGCGATGCAGCTCCCGATCTCGCTGGAATGGTACACCAAATGGGAACCCATCGCGGCGGAAATGTACCAGGAAATGCTGACCGAATAGGCCCTTGCCGCGATCGGAGGCCGGTATCTGCCGACCTCCGGACATCTACAGTTGAGGGAGCGAAGAATTGACAGCGAAAACCGGCGCCTTGCCGATCACCGTGCGCGACGTCACCAAGACCTATGGCCCTGTCCATGCGTTGGATGGCGTGTCGCTGAATGTGCAGAGCGGCGAGTTCCTTACCCTTCTGGGCCCGTCCGGGTCGGGCAAGACGACATTGCTCATGGTACTGGCGGGTTTCACGCGGCCGGATCGCGGCAGCCTCAAGTTCGGCGAGGACGAAATGATCCGCACCCCGCCCCACCTGCGCGATGTGGGCATGGTGTTCCAGAACTACGCGCTGTTTCCCCATATGACAGTGGCCGGGAATGTCGGCTATCCGCTGAAACTGCGCAACGTCCCCAAGGCGGAGGCCCGGGACCGGATCGACAGGGCGCTGGAGCTCGTGCAGCTCGGCGGTTACGGGGATCGTGGGATCGACCAGTTGTCGGGCGGTCAGAAACAGCGCGTTGCCCTGGCACGGTCCATCGTGTTCGAACCCCGCATCCTGCTGATGGACGAACCGCTCAGCGCACTGGACAAGAAGCTGCGCGACCGGATGCAGATCGAGTTGCGGCATTTGCATGAACAGTTGGGCATGACGACCGTCTACGTCACGCACGACCAACGCGAGGCGCTGACGATGTCGGACAGGATCGCGGTGGTCAACCACGGCCGCATTATGCAGCTTGCCGCACCCCAGCAATTGTACGACCGGCCCGCCAACAAGTTCGTTGCCGATTTCATCGGGGATTCGTCTTTCCTGCCTGTGGCGCGCGATGGTGCGGGGATCAGCTTTGCCGGTGCTACCCTGCAGATGGAGGGTGCGATGCCTGACGGGAACGACCTGCTGCTGATGGTCCGGCCCGAACGGGTCCAAATGCTGACCGGCGAGTTGCCAGCCGATACGAACATCTTCAACGCCAAGGTGACCGAGCTGGTCTATCAGGGCGAAAGCTACCTGCTCTATGCGCGCCTGCCGGACGGCAGCGAGCTTGCCGTGCGCGGGGCGATCCGCGAAGGGACCTTCGGCAAGCTTCCGCAGGTCGGAGACGCGGTGAAGCTTGGGCTGCACAAGGCCGATACGGTCGTCATCGCGGATGGGGACAGGTAGATGGCCGTGACCGACCTTCATGCGGCAGGCCTGCGCCGTGACGAACGGGTGGAACGGTGGAAACTGTTCGGCCTCGCATCGCCCGCAATTCTTCTGGTGCTGGTCATCCTGGTGATCCCGGTAGGCTGGCTGTTCTACGTGTCTTTCGTCGGCGCCGACGGTAATTTCTCGCTCGAAAATTACGAGCGGATGGTGTCGCGCAAATCCTACCTGCGGATCTTTGTGACGACCTTTCAGGTCAGCGTCCTGACCACCGCGCTGTGCATCGTCATCGGTTATCCGCTGGCCTACTTCATCTCGCAGTTGCCGACACGCTGGGCCAACCTGTGCCTGGTGACGGTGCTGCTGCCCTTCTGGACCTCGCTTCTGGTACGCACCTACGCATGGCTGGTGCTGTTGCAGAAACAGGGACTGGTGAACCAATGGGCCATCAGCCTCGGCCTTTGGGACGAACCGCTCAAATTCGTACACAACATGACAGGCACGCTGATCGGCATGGTGCACATCATGCTGCCTTTCCTGATCCTGCCCGTCTACGGCGCGATGCGCGCGATCGACAAGGATTACCTCAAGGCCGCGTCAAACCTTGGCGCCAGCCCCCGCCGCGCCTTCTGGACTGTCTTTTTCCCGCTGTCCACGCCGGGCCTGTTCGCGGGATCGCTGATGGTCTTCGTGCTGTGCCTGGGCTTCTTCGTCACCCCCGCGGTGCTGGGTGGCGGGCGCGTCATCATGGTGTCGATGAAGATCGTCTCCAACATCGAGCTGTTCGTGAACTGGGGGGCTGCCAGCTCGCTTGGCGTGGTGCTGCTGGTGTTGACAGTCATCATCCTGTGGATCGCATCGCGGTTCACCCGGCTCGAACAAATGGCGGGGGGAGGACACTGATGCAGAACTGGCTCAAATCCCCGGCCTCCGAAACCCAGGTGACGCACGGCCAGCGCCTCTGGCTCTACCTCTTTGCTACGGTCATCATGATGCTGCTGGTCCTGCCGACACTGATCGTGATCCCGATGTCTTTCTCGGATTCGCAATACCTCGAATTCCCGCCTGAAACCTGGTCGCTGCGCTGGTACAGGAACTATTTCGGATCGGCCGAGTGGATGCAGGCAACGGCGACATCGCTCAAGACGGCGGTGCTGACCATGCTGGTCGCGACTCCCATCGGAGTGCTGGCCGCCTATGCGCTGCACGCCTCGAAACTGCCCTATATCCGCGCCGCCTTCGTCTTGCTGATCACGCCGATGATGGTGCCGGTGGTGCTGATCGCGGTGGGCGCCTTCTATGCCTATGTGAAGCTTCAGATCCTCTACACGATCACCGGGCTGGTGCTGGCGCATTCCCTGCTGGCGATTCCGCTGGTGGTCATTGTGACGGGGTCCGCCCTGCAGGGTTTCGACATGAACCTCGAACAGGCCGCCCGGTCCCTCGGTGCGCCGCGCTGGCGCGCCTTCCTGACGATCACGCTGCCGCAGATCCGCTTTGCGGTGGTGACTTCGATGCTGCTGTCGTTCCTCGCGTCCTTCGACGAGGTCGTGATCGCCATGTTTATCTCGGGCGGGGAGAATCCGACCCTGACGCGCAACATGTTCAATGCCCTGCGCGACCAGATCGACCCCACGATTGCCGCGATTTCGACGATCATGATCCTGATCACGACGCTCATGATGGTGCTGGTGGCGATATTCGGTCGGGGCAAAACCTGACATCATGGAACGATATGATTACATCATCGTCGGTGCCGGCTCCGCCGGCGCCCCACTCGCAACGCGGCTGGCAGAGGCAGGGTGGCGCGTGCTGCTGCTGGAGGCGGGCGGCACCGGCAAACACCCTTGGGTCAACATCCCGCTGGGGTACGGCAAGGTGTTCCACGACGCGCGGTTCAACTGGAAGTATACGACCGAACCCGAACCGGGCTTGAACGGCCGTCAGGTCTATTGGCCGCGCGGCAAGGTCCTAGGCGGCTCCTCGGCGATCAATGCGATGGTTTGGGTCCGCGGTCATCCCGCCGATTTCGACGAATGGGGCGCGGTCGCCCCCGGCTGGAGCTGGAAGGACGTGGCCCCGGTCTTTCGCCGCATCGAACGCTGGTCGGGTGCGCAAAGCCCCGAGCGCGGCAATGACGGGCCATTGTCCGTCACGGACATGAGCGCGCAGATGCATCCCCTGACCCATGCCTGCATCGCCGCTGCCGCAGAGGCGGGCATCCCCACCAACGCCGATTACAACGGTGCCGAGATGAACGGCGCGGGGTTCTACCAGATATCCACCTCAGGTGGGCGCCGTGCCTCGACGGCCCAGGCCTACCTGCGCCGCGCCAGTCACCTGCCGAATCTCCGGATCGAAACCGCCGCCATGACGACGCGCATCCTGCTTGAGGGGACACGCGCGACCGGCGTGGAATTTGTGCAGAAAGGTCGCCGCGAAGAAGCCTTTGCAAGTGAGGTGATCCTGTGCGGCGGGGCGCTGAATTCGCCGCAGCTTCTGATGCTGTCGGGGATCGGACCGGCTGCGCATCTGCGCGACCATGGGATTGATGTGGTGCTGGACGCCCCGCATGTCGGTGCGAACCTGATGGACCACCTGGGCTATGATCTGCTGTACAGGACCCGACGGCCCAGCCTGAACCAGGCCCTGCGCCCCTGGTGGGGCAAGGCCTGGGCCGGGATGCAGTATGTCACGATGCAGAAGGGTCCCCTGGCGATGAGCCTCAATCAGGGCGGCGGGTTCACGCGGCTGGCCGAAGGTGCGGGCGTGCCCGACACCCAGCTCTATTTTTCGCCGCTGAGCTATTCGACCGCGCCCAAGGGCAAGCGCCCGCTGATGAGCCCGGATGCCTTTCCTGCGATGCGCATGGGCTTCAACCCCTGCAAGCCCACCAGCCGGGGCAGTGTCGGCCTGGTCAGCAGCGATCCCTTCGCGCCGCCTGCGCTGCGCGGCGGCTACCTGACGAGCGCATATGACTGCGACCAGATGGTGCGCGGCGTCCACGCGATACGGCGCATCGCCTCCATGCCTGCGCTGAAAAATCTGATAGAGAGCGAGCTCGAACCCGGACCGGGCTACCAGAGCGATGCGGATATTCTCGAATACGTGCGCGACCGGGCGGGTACCGTCTTTCACCAGTGCGGCACCTGCCGGATGGGCACCGATGCCACAACATCTGTTGTGGACCCGCACCTGCGGGTGCACGGGATCGCCGGATTGCGCGTGGCCGATGCTGCGATTTTCCCGACCATTCCGACGGGCAACACCAACGCCGCTGCCGTCATGGTGGGCGAGCGTGCATATGACTTGATGATGCAAGGATAAAGCAGGATGAAGATCACCCGGATCGAGACCTTCGACACGAAATACGTCGGCTTCGTACGCATCACCGCCGAAGACGGCAGCATCGGCTGGGGGCAGGTGTCGACCTACAATTCCGACATCACCTGTCAGGTTCTGCACCGGCAGGTCGCGCGATGGGTTCTGAACCGGGATACGCGCGATCTGGACGACCTGCTCGACCTCGTGACAGAACGCGAGCACAAGTTTCCGGGGTCCTACCTGCGCCGGGCCATGGCCGGCTTCGATACCGCGATCTGGGATCTTCGGGGGCGGCAGGCGGGTAAATCCGTGGCGGAACTTCTGGGCGGGACGCCCGGTCCGATCCGCGCCTATGCCAGTTCGATGAAGCGCGACATCACGCCAGCGGACGAAGCGGACCGGATGAAGCGGCTGCGGGACCTGCACGGTTTCGACGCGTTCAAGGTTCGGGCAGGCGCGGAAGTGGGACGTAACCGCGATGAATGGCCGGGCCGGACCGAAGAGGTCATCGCGACCATGCACCGCGAGATGGGCGACACGGCAACCCTGCTGATCGACGCCAACAGTTGTTATTCTCCCGACCGGGCCATCGAGATCGGGCGGATGCTGGAACAGAATGGCTTCAGCCACTTCGAAGAGCCCTGCCCATACTGGGAGCTGGAGCAGACGAAGCAGGTCACGGACACGCTGAACATCGACGTCTCGGGTGGAGAGCAGGATTGCGACCTGACGATCTGGAAGCGCATGATCGACATGCGCGCCGTCGACATCGTGCAGCCCGACATTCTCTATCTCGGCGGGATCGCGCGGACCCTGCGCGTCGCCCGCATGGCTCAGGCCGCAAACCTGCCCGTGACACCACATTGCGCGAACCTGTCGCTGGTGACGCTGTTCACGATGCACCTTTTGCGCGCCATTCCCAACGCGGGAAAATACCTCGAATTCTCCATCGAGGGCGCGGATTACTACCCCTGGCAGGAGGGGCTTTTCACCACGGACCCCTACCGCATCGACGACGGGCAGGCCATCGTGACGGGCGCCCCCGGCTGGGGGATCGAAGTCTCCCCCGACTGGCTGGCCCGCGCCCGCTACAGCGTATCGAACGCCGACCAGCTTTGAGAAAAAGGAACCAGGACGATGATCGACCTGAACAGCTTTTCCGATCTTTCCGCAACTGACGTGGGCGACTTCGCCCCGAAACCGACCACGCTGACCCCGGGTCAGACCGAAGCGGCCGTCAATCTGTGGGCATCAGAAGACGGGCAGACCAACATCGGCGTCTGGGAATGCACGCCGGGCCGGTTCACGGCCGACCGCACGGCAGCAGGTGAATATTGCCATATCATCGCCGGCCGCGCGACCGTGCGAAACCAAGACGGCTCGAACCCTCGCGTGATCGGCCCCGGCGACCTGCTGATCCTGCCGAAAGGCTGGAAGGGCGAATGGACCATCCACGAACACATGCGCAGGCTCTACGTCATCGGCGGCTGAGCGCGCTCAGCCGTTCAACTTCAGCTTCCGGCAGTACAAGATTGGTTAGCGGTGCATCGGATCGCCTCGTGGCCCAAATGCCATAACGATCTTCCTGCTCCGCTATCTTCTTCGCAGATTTTTGCTATTCTGTTGGCCGTTGTAATACAGTTTCTCGCTGGCTTCGGTTGGAGAATGGTCAGGCAATGGGTAACGCGCAAAGGGTGTTGTGTTGAAGCCGGGCCGTTTGCGCTGGTTTCGCACCGCGCGCGGCGCAGCCGGGCTCTACGCCGCTGCTGTTCCGGGATTGTTGCTCCTGATGGCGATGGAACCAACGCCGGATTTGCTGGGTAACGCGGCATGGATACTGGCGATCATCGGGCTGTTTGTGTTTCTCGGCGTTTATTCCCGCCTGCATTTTTTGAAGTCCGCTGCGACGCAGGGTGCCAAGTCTTCATCAATTGAGACCGACCGTCGTGAAGATATGCGCACTGGCTTCGCGATTATTGGTTGGCTCAATCTTGGTTTGTTCGTCCTTTGTGGGTTGATGTGGATTTTTGCCGCCAAGGCGCAATGTTTGATCCAGGTTTGGATCCTGGGCCTCGTCGTTGCGCGAGGATGTGGCTGAGCCTTTCACCTGATTATGCCTAGCAATTTTTAAATTTGATATGTATATGCTTGCCTAGCAAAACTTGAAAATGATAGGCATGATCTCCCTCAGCAGCATCGCAATGAGCGCATATACAGATCTGGTGCGGCTCCTGAAAGATGACGCCCTGTCGGGTGTCGAAGGCAAGCCGACGCTAAAGGAGCGCGGCGAAAAGGCCTATTGGTACGCGGCCCGTCGTGTCGGAACGGAGATGCGGTTCGTCTACATCGGCGAAGACAGCGACGAAACGCGCATGCGCATCGACAGTATCCAGGAGTTACGTGCGACCGCGAAAGAGCGGCAGGTCGAACGGTCGCGGCTGGTTCGCCTTTTGCGCGCCGAAGGCATGACGCCAACCGACCGGGCGACCGGATCCATTCTCTCGGCCATGGCGACTGCGGGAACATTCCGGTTGGGCGGCACAATCGTCGGGACGAATGCATTTCGTTTTTATGAAGGTGAGCTGGGTATCCGCCTGCCATTGGGCGGCATGGCAAATACCGGCGATCTGGACATTGCTCAGTTTGAGAAGCTCAGCGTTGCCTTGCAGGATCAAGTCGACCCGGGTTTGGCCGAGACTTTCTCTGCGCTGAAGTTCGATCCGGTCCCAGGTATAGACAAGGGCCGGACATGGCGATGGGCGCAGGGTGGCAGTGGTCAATTGGTCGAATTCCTGACACCTGCTTTCGGCAATGAGTCCATCCGTGACTTGCCGGCATTAGGCGTCAATGCACAGGCATTGAATTACCTCAATTTCCTGATCGCCGAACCGATCCATGCGGCGGCTCTCTACCGGTCCGGCATACTTGTTCAAATCCCGCGCCCTGAAAGATATGCGATCCACAAGCTTATCATCGCCGATCGAAGGCGTGACGGCGCGGGAAGCCTCAAATCATCGAAGGACCGCGAGCAGGCTGCGTTCTTGATAGAAGCAATGGCCGAGGATCGGCCCGATGACCTGGCCGCAGCATTTGAGACCGCCATGAAGGTCGGTCCACGTTGGCGTGAACGCATCGGAAACTCGCTTGATCGCATGCCAGAGACGAAGACCATTCTTGAAAGTCTGGGCGCGTGATCGCCGAGGCGATGACCGCCGCCATACTTCACGCGGTTCTGTTGCGTCAATCGCAGCAAGGAGGGATGTTTCTTGAAATGCTATGAGAAGTTCTCAATGGCACGTGGCAGGGCGAAGTGTTGAACCACGATTTACTCGACCTCAGTGGATGTCGTCGTTGTCTGTCCCAATCCGCCCATTTTCGAGAACGCCCTTGGCCCACCTTGTCGACGAGGCACCAAAACAATCATGTATGGAATCCACGGCGATCACGCTCCCCGACGCAAGACGTCCCAGCAGACATAACCCGTCTGACGCTTGACCATCCGCACTAATGGCTCGTCCATCGGGACGGGTGTTGGCACCGGAACCTCGATACTTGCTCTGCAACAGGTTCGCGGATTTGAGCTGAACGATCAAAGGGTCGGAAACTGTTTCCAGGGACGGGGTCGAAATAACTGCGTCGATCATGACCGACACCGATGCTTCGGCGTCGCCGCTTGTCAGACGCCACCCGCTTTGGAAAAGCTCGATATCGGGATCAACTGCGACGGAGAGATCCACCAGATTGCAGTCTATCAACGCCAGAAGCTCTTGTGAGGAAGCCAGAGGAGGTCCGTAGGAGTACCTTTTCAGTCCGTCGTCGAAGCCGACGATTGCGCAGGCGGTATCTGGTTCGATACTGGCGCCGTTGAAACCCGCACGCAATTGATCTTGCAGTTTTCGCCAGAGCTGACCGATGATATATCCCACCGTCGGTGGTATCGTGCCGGCGGCCATACCGATGCCCTGTCTCAGCGTGTCGGTCGCCGCACGGCTTTCCTGACCGCCCGGCGATTTGCGTTCTGTCTCAAGCCAATCGTTAATATCGGCATTTTTACATTCTGCTCCCATCTCACTGCCGATCCGGCGGGTCGGCCCGACCAGAGCGTTGCAGATCAGACCGAGCGCGCCTTCGGGGTGTTGCAGGACGGCTTTCGCAAGTGCCGCTTCAAAGAGTTCGATTTCCTTGTCATTCGGATTGAAACGGTCGTCGTGCGCTTTATCCACGGGCTTGGGAAATGGCGGCTGTCCGTCCAATGAGAACGCAAGTATACGCTCGGGCTCGGCACCGGATTTTTCATAGGCACCGTTTTCAAATGATCCACCACACCCCACGGTAAGAATTCTAAGGACATCAAACGTGGAGAGCCCGAGACCTCGGATAGCGACGGCGCGGGTGGTCCAGTCCCTTGCCGCCGCTAGCAGTTGCACGTCGGGATAGGCGCTTGTGAAGCAGAGATCGTTTTTCCTTGCGTGATCGGCCCATGCCACGCACTGCTTGTCGGGCGCGGTCCGTGGCTGGCCCGGTACCAGAACCACCTCGTCAAAAGGGCCGAGGCTGTTGCCGGCTATGGAGACATGCCATCCGTCTTTCTTGCGCAACAGGCCGCTGACATGAGCCGCATGTGTCGTCAGTGCCAAATCCGACCCGGCAATTCCTGTCACGTCCTGAAAGCGCGTCGTCAGATAGGTGCCCAGTTCCGCACGTGTCGGAAAGCGTTCACCGTCGCAGGCGTCCTGCTCCTTTTGCCATTGTCTGAAACTGCCGCAGGGCAACGGGAAAGTGGGCGCAAGTTCGATGTCTCGCAAGGGGGTGTTGAGAACGCAGTAGGGGGTTTGGGCGGGATCGAAATTTGGGCCGGCACCTGCAAGCATGAGGTCGTCGAAGATGATCAATTCGAGCGGTCTGTCGCCTGCTGAACGACAATTGATGAGCGCCTCTATTGCGCCCAGACCACGGGGTCCGGCTCCGATCATCGCGATTTTAATCGCAGGGGCGTTGTCCGGCATTGATGCACCTTGAGTTGCCCTTCCGGTCAGAGCATGGATTTACGCGGCTTGACAACTCTTCGTCGTCATGACGCGGTCAAGTATTGCATCGACGCGGCAATTTGCAGGCAGCGTGCCGATCCGCCTGCGTGCCCGCAGTTCCCGTATTCTGCCGCCGCTGTGCCGGCTGGGGCATCGCATGGTCCGGAACCGGCCGGGCGGATGCGGCGTTGACTCCTGTTGGGTCATCAAGCGATTGAAAAACGGGAGTTTCGGGAATGGCGGCGCGCGCGCTCTGGAAAGGCCAACTGCGTCTTTCACTGGTCTCGATCCCGGTCGAGCTTTATTCCGCGACACGCAGTGCCGCGAAGATTTCTTTCCGGCAGATCCACAAGCCTTCTGGCAAGAAGATCCGCTATGAAAAGACCGTGCCTGGTATTGGGCCCGTGGACGCGGATGATATCGTCAAGGGTTACGAGATCGGCGACGACAATTATATCCTGCTTGATCCCGCCGAGATCGACGCCCTCAAGCTGGAGACGAAAAAGACGCTGGAACTGGTGCAATTCGTCGGCGCCTGCGAGATTTCTCCGATCTATTACGACAAGCCCTATTACCTGGTGCCCTCCGACGATCTGGCCGAGGACGCCTACCGTGTGGTGCGCGATGCCCTGCGCGAAAGCAACAAGGTCGGGATCGGGCAGGTCACGTTGCGAGGCAAGGAATACCTTGCCGCGGTGCGCCCCTGCGGCGACGGACTGCTGCTCGAGACATTGCATTACGCTGACGAACTGCGCGAGGCCGAGCCGATGTTCAGCCAGATCGAAGATGCCAAAACGGACAAGGACTTGCTCGAAGTTGCGACCACGCTGATCGAGCGTAAGACCGCGCCGTTCGATGCCGCGAGCTATTCGGACAGATACGCGGAGGCGGTCCGGGACCTGCTTAAAGCCAAGCAGAAGAACAAGAAGACGCCGCGTGTCTCAACCTCGGGCGACGAGGATGTAACGCGTGGCGATAATGTCGTCGATCTGATGGCGGCGCTGAAGGAAAGCGTCAAATCCACCGAAAAGAAAAAGAGTCGCAAGAAAAAGGCGTCGTGATGGCGAAACCTGCGGACAGGTTGGGCGAATACAATGCCAGGCGCGATTTCGACAGCACTGGCGAACCGGTCGGCAAGCGGGCGCGCGCGCGCCGGTCAGGGTTGAAATTTCTCGTGCAGAAACATGACGCGACCCGGCTGCACTACGATTTCCGGCTGGAGTGGGACGGTGTTCTGTTGAGTTGGGCGGTGACCAGGGGACCAAGCGCAGATACGGGTGAAAAGCGGCTTGCGGTGCGGACCGAGGACCATCCGCTGTCTTATGCTGATTTCGAAGGAACCATCCCGAAGGGCGAGTACGGCGGCGGCACCGTGATGCTGTGGGATCAAGGCACTTGGCAGCCCGAAGGCGACCCGGATGAGGGGCTGAAGGATGGCAAGCTCAGCTTCACCCTGCAAGGTTCGCGGATGAAGGGCAGCTGGGCGCTGGTCCGCATGCGCGGCAAGGAAAAGCGCGAGAACTGGCTTCTGATAAAGCACCGCGATGACTACGCCACGAACGAACCTGACGGACTGACCGAGGGCGCGGTGACCTCCATTACGACGGGGCGCGACATGGCGGCGATCGCGCGGGGCGCAGACGCCGCCGAACCGCCCGCGCCCGACGTCACGCGCAAAGGCAAGCGTCCCGGTTTCCGCGCGGTGCAGCTTGCCACACTTTTTGACAGGGCACCCGACGGCGACGACTGGCTCCACGAGACGAAGTTTGACGGCTATCGCGCGCTGGTCGCACTTGGCAAGGGTGGGACGCGGATGTTCACCCGCTCAGGCAAGGACTGGACCGACCGGTTTGCTGCGCTTGCGGGGACGTTCGACCCGGTGCCCTGCGACGCAGCGCTGATCGACGGCGAGGTGATGGCGGCAAACATCGAAGGTTCGGCCTTTTCGGCGCTGCAATCGGCCTTGTCCGAAGGCGCGGCACTGGTGTTTTATGCCTTCGACCTGCTGGCGCTGGACGGCAAGGACATGACCGATCTGCCGCAAGAGAAGCGCCGCAAGCGGCTGGCCAAATTGCTTTCGGGCGTGCCGAAGGATGGTGCGCTGCGGCTGAGCGAGCATGTGGTGGGCAACGGCCCCGAAATATTCGCCCATGCCTGCAAGGCGGGTGCCGAAGGCATCATCTCGAAACGGATCGATGCGCCTTATCGAGGGCGGCGCACGAAGATGTGGCGCAAGGTAAAATGCTCGAAGCGGCAGGAATTCGTCATCGGCGGTTACAGCCCGTCCGACAAGGCAGGTCGGCCTTTCGCCTCGCTTCTGATCGGTACCTATGACGGAGAAAGGCTGCGCTATGTCGGCCGCGTTGGCACCGGGTTTGCCGAGGCTGATTTCGAGCGCTTGCAGGCAGCAATGACCGCCCGCAAGACCGCGCCTTTCGACAAAGTGCCGGACGATGTCGCGCGCGGCGCACACTGGGTGCGCCCCGACCTTGTGGCCGAGGTGGAGTTCGCCGAATTCACCACCGATGGAATTGTCCGCCATGGCAGCTACCTCGGCCTGCGCGAGGACAAGCAGGCGAGCAAGGTGCGGGTTGAGGCACCCATGGAGGACGAGATGGAGGAAACGGTTCTTGGCATCGTGATTTCAAGCGCCGGTCGTCGCGTCTTTCCGGACGGGGGATGTACCAAGCTGGATGTCGCGCGACACTATGCCCGCGTGGGCGAGCGGATGATCGAACTGGCCGGCCACCGTCCGGTATCGCTGTTCCGCTGCCCTGGCGGGTTGGAGCAACCCTGTTTCTTCCAGAAACACGGCGGCGGGGGCATGCCGGATAGCCTGTCGCATATCGCCATCGAAGAAAGTGACGGCGAGACGGCGAACTATCTCTACACTACCCGCCCCGAAAGCCTTGTGGCCGCAGCACAGATGGGCACGGTCGAGTTCCACATCTGGGGTGCGCGCACCGACCGGCTTGAGCGGCCGGACCGGCTGGTCTTCGATCTTGACCCCGACGAGGGGCTGGACTGGACCGAGGTGCGCAAAGCGGCCTTCGATGTGCGCGACGTGCTGGCGCGGCTCGGGCTGAAGTCGGGTGCGATCGTCACGGGCGGCAAGGGCGTCCACGTCTGGATTCCGCTCAGGCGGACGCGCGACTGGGACACGGTCAAGTTGTTCGCCAAGACCTTCGCCCACGTCATGGCAGACAAATCGCCGGACCACTACACCGCCACCATGTCCAAGAAAAAGCGCAAAGGCCGCATCTTCATCGACTGGCTGCGGAACGAACGTGGCGCGACCGCCATCGCGCCCTATTCCCTGCGCGCGCGCAAGGGGGCGCCGGTGGCCGTGCCCGTCACTTGGGAAGAATTCGAGGGATTGAAAGCCGCCAATGCGTTCCGCATGGCCGATATGGACGCGAGGCTGAAGGCACCTTGTCCCGCGCTGGAGCTGCAAAAGTCTCTTCAATCGCTCACCGATGGAGTGATCGCCAAATTGCAGGATTGGGCAGACGAAGGCTAAGCGGTGGCGAAGACACGAGGCGTCCGGATGGTAAAATGCGGCGGCAACAGGACGCGGCATTGCCTTTTACCAAGGGTCAGGCGTGCCATTCGATTTGCGGCGCGGATCCAGATCAATCCGACTGTTCGAGAAATGCGATCAACGCGTTCTCATGTGCGCGTAAACGGCCAAGGTCCGGGGGGCGCAGGGTGCCAAGGCGAGCGGCACGCTCCCCATCGGATACTTCGGCCAGGGCGATCACCTTTGGATGGATATAGCTCGAGCGCGCGATTGCGGGCGTGTTGCTGAGCCGTTCTGCTGCCGTCTGGGCCATGTCGGCGATGCGAAGCGGTCCGTCCCGCACGGCAAGCGAAAAAGCAGCAAGCGTGCCGTTCCAGGTGCGGAAGGTCTTGGCGCTGGTGCCTTCGCCGCAGATTTCGGCCAGCTCCGCGTTCACCTCTTCCGATCCCAGCGGATGATGTGCGCCGTCCTCGTCCAGCCAGACAAACAAACCGGCACCGGGCAAATCGTGAATCTTGTGCAAAGCGCGTTGCAGGCGCGGCCCATGCAGATGGCAACTGACGGGTATGCCGCGCTTACCCGGAAATTCGAGCGTGACACCGCTGGCATCGAAGCGGACATGTTTCCCCAGCAGGGTCGTCGCGCCATAACTTCCGTTCTCGCGGGCGTAATTCTCGTTGCCGATGCGCAGGGACGCGCAGTCCAGCAACGCCAGTACCGCAGCGAGCGCCAGATCTCGTGACCCCTCGGGTGCGCGCAGTCCGTTGGCGATGCGGGCGCGCAGCCGCGGTAGCGTGCGTCCGAATGCGGCCAGGCCATCGTATTTGCGCTGTGCCCGCTCCGCCGCCCATTCCGGGTGATAGCGGTATTGCTTGCGCCCCTTCGCATCGAGTCCGGTAGCCTGCAGATGCCCCAGCGGTTTGGGCGTGATCCAGACCGCTTCGTAGGCGGGGGGCACAGCGATCGAGGCGATGCGCCTGCGCTCGGCCGGATCGGCGATCAGGGCCCCGTCAGGCGTGTGATAGCTGAACCCGCTCCCCCGCCTGCGACGGCTGATACCGGGACGATCGTCAGGGTAATAGACCAGCTTAGGAGGCCGCGACAACGCCATCGTCCTCAGTTGCTGTCATGATCCGGCTTGCCCTGGGTCGCCTCCTCAAGCGCCGCGCCCTGAAGCTCGCTCTTTTTCGTTTCGCCGCGCTTGGCCAACAAGGCCATGCCCGCCGCTTTCTGCTGCGCTTTTGATTTAGCAGGCATCTCTTCCACCCTTTGCAATGAACCAGTCGTTCCTCCATCCCGGTTGGCGGACCGAATCCCGCCCAGACAACCGACGATGCGAATTCCCGGCACCTGCAGGAAGTGCCGGAGTCGTAACTCGGAATACAGCTTCAAGGTTCCGGGCCTGCCTGGCCAAGCCAGACATGAATTCGTCAGATCCGTAGATTCGATCGAACGCGCGATAGACCTTGCTGGCCGCTTATCCTCTCCGAGGGCATCGGCAAGGGCATTAGCCGCCGCGGTAGCGTTGGCCCTGGCGTCCATCGTCCAGGTTCCAGCCATACTGGCCCCGCTCTCCGCCATATCAGCCCTGATAGTAGCCGCCGCGATAAGCGTTCATCCATGCAGGTTTCTTCGTTGCGGCGGCTTCTTCATTAAAGCGCTTTAACAAGGGTTCGCCCTATATCTGCTATGACGGCAGGTGAGCGCGGTCTCGCCCATCGCACCTGCAATTAATCATATGGATTTTCCGATGACACGTTCGTAACCTCGCCGCATGAACACAGATCTGCCTCTCGTGGTTGGAATTGGTGCCTCTGCGGGCGGGATCAGCGCGTTGTCGCAGTTCCTGCGTGCCGTGCCGTCGCAGTGCGGGATGGCGTTCGTCATCGTGACGCACCTCAACCCGGACCGGGAAAGTCATCTGCATTCGGTGTTGGAACGGCACACCGAACTGACCGTGAAAATTGCCGCGGACGGCGAAAAGGTTGCCGCCGACACGGTCTATGTGATGCCGGAGCAATGCTTTCTGCTGATGGTGGACGGGCGGTTGCAGCTCAAGAAAGTTGCACCGGGAACTCGCGAACACAAACCAATCGACATCTTTTTCAGCTCGTTGGCCGAGGACCAGAAGGAAAACGCCGCGGCGATCGTGCTGTCGGGCGGTGATGGCGATGGCACGCTGGGGGTCAAGGTCATCAAGGAGCAGGGCGGCGTGACCTTTGCTCAAACCGCAGATGGCGAACCACCTCTCAACCCCGAGATGCCTCAAAGTGCGATTGCCACCGGCTTTGTCGATTTCGCGATGCCGGCGGCGGAGATGGCCGACAAGCTGATCGAGGTCCGAGACGGCCGCGCCACATTGGATGCGCTGGTCATCGCCGCCGACAAGGATCATGACGTTGACCCTGCCGAGCTCCAGTCGGTCATCGCCAAGATACTGCGCGAACATTCGGGGCACGATTTTTCAGGCTACAAGAGCAAGACCTTCTTTCGCCGCGTGGCGCGCCGCATGCAGGTTCGCCAGATCAAAGATCTGGAGGCGTATTGCGCGTTGCTCAGACGCGACAGTGACGAAGTCACGGCGCTCTTTCGCGATCTGCTGATCAGCGTCACGAACTTCTTTCGCGACACGGAAGCCTTTGCCGCGCTCGAAGAGACGGTCATTCCGAAAATCTGCGAAAACCGCGATGCCCGGAATCCGGTACGCATCTGGGTACCGGCTTGCACCACGGGGGAGGAGGTGTATTCGCTGGCCATCCTCGTCAGGGAACATCTGGATCGGCAGTCGATTTCCGCTCCGGTGCAGATTTTCGCCACCGACATCGACGATCCGGCCCTCGCCGTGGCGCGTCAGGGGCGGTATCCCGTGCAATTGCTGCGCCAGGTCAGCCCGGACCGCCTTGCGAATTACTTCGACCGTGACGGCGCCAGCTATGTGGTCTGCAAAAAGATCCGCGAGATGTGCATCTTCTCGCCGCACAACGTCATCAGCGATCCGCCGTTCTCGCGCATGGACATGGTGTCTTGCCGCAATCTGCTGATCTATTTCGGGCCCGACCTTCAGCGACAGATCATCCCGACCTTCCACTATGCCCTGAAAGCCGATGGCTATCTGTTCCTCGGCACCTCCGAAAGCATCAACCAATACGGCGACCTGTTTCACACCACGGACAAGAAGAACCGCATCTTCCAGGCCAAGGACCGCGGTGACCGGCGCTGGGACCCGGGCCACATGCTGCAACGGGTCGCGAGTGACAAGGGCACCGGGGCCGCATCGGCCGAAGAACTGTCGGACATCCAGCTGCGGCGCAAGGTGGAGCGCCATATCATTGAACAGCACACGCCGGCCCATGCCGTCGTGCGCGCGGATGGCGAGATCGTCTTTGTCTCGGGCGGCACCGGCGGGTTTCTGGAACTGCCGCGCGGCGCGCCATCGCGGCAAATTCTCGAGATGGTGCCGCGCGATTTGAGGCTGGAACTGCGCGCCGCGTTGCGCCAGGCCGTGGAGAGTCGGCGGTCGGTCACTCGGCGCGATGTTTCCATCAGCACTGCCGCGGGCGATGCGCAGTGGCTGAACCTAAAGATTGAGCCGCTGCGTGGCACCAGCGAACGTGAGCGCCTGTACATTGTCTTCTTCCAGTCCAACCAAGCGTCTGCGCGCGCATCTGCCGACGCGACGGAAGACAACCGACGCGACGAAGTGGCAGAGCACGAATTGCGCGAGATGCGCGAACGCCTGCAATCCACCGTCGAGGAATACGAAACCGCCCTGGAAGAGCTGAAGTCCGCGAACGAAGAACTGGTTTCCGTCAATGAAGAGGCGCAATCAACCAACGAGGAACTGGAAGCTTCGAAAGAAGAAATGCAGTCGCTGAACGAGGAGTTGAACACGATCAACGCCGAACTGAGCGGCAAGATCGAGGAGCTTGACCACGCCAACGCCGATCTGCGCAATCTCTTCGAGTCGACCCAGATCGCTACCGTGTTCCTTGACGCGGACCTGGTGATCCGCAATTTCACCCCGGCTGCCGCGGACCTGTTCCACCTGCGGCCCGCCGACATGGGTCGCCCGCTTCCCGAACTGGCCAGTGTCGGCGAATATCCCGAACTCCGCGATCACATCCGCGAGGTATTCGAGACCGGCGCGATCTATGAGCATCGCCTCTCGCTCAACCAGGACAAAGCGCAATATCTGGTGCGCATCACCCCGTACCTCGTTGAAAACGAGGCCGTCGAAGGCGCGGTGGTCACGCTGGTCGACGTCACCACGCTGGCGCAGGCCGAAGAACACCAGAAGGTCCTGATTGCGGAACTCAACCACCGCGTCAAGAACATGCTGGCGGTGATCATCACTATCGTCAGAACCTCGATGCGTGGCAAAGGCGTGGAACCGGCCGTCCTGGAAACTCTCACCGATCGTCTGCACGGCATGGCGCGCGCCTATTCGCTCCTGTCCGAACGTTCCTGGACGACTGTCGGGATTCGCAACATTGTCGAGGACGAGATGGCGCCGTTTGAAAGCGAGCGCATCCATCTCAGCGGACCGAACGTGGCGCTGCAGCCGTCAGAGGCCCTCTCCGTCAGTATGGTTGTCCATGAGCTTGTCACGAATGCCGTCAAATACGGTGCCCTGTCGAACGGCAAGGGCACCCTGGAGGTGCGATGGAAGGATATCGGTAAGCGACTGGTGCTGGACTGGTCCGAACGCGATGGACCGCGAATACAGGAGCCGGAACGAATGGGCTTCGGGTTCGTTTTGATGGAAGGTCAGGCCGAACAACAACTAAGCGGAAAACTGGAAACCACTTTTGCCCCTGAGGGGCTCAAACTGAAAATGGAGTTTCCTTTGTAGAACCAGGAGAGCCAGCCGTGCCGTCGCCAGAAACTGCCTGTAACATTCTGGTTGTCGAGGATGAATGGCTCATCGCATTGGACCTCAGCATGCTGATCGAGGAACAGGGACATGTTGTAATAGGTCCGGCGCAGACCGTGGCAGGCGCGCTTGAACTGATCGCTGCCCATGCGTTGGACGCGGCGTTCCTTGACATATCCCTGCGTGCCGAAAAATCCTTTCCCATCGCTGCGGAACTGGAGGTCCTGGAGGTGCCTTTGACCTTTGTCAGCGCCTATACGAGAAAGGACATCCCGCCCCAGTTCAGAAAACACGACATGCTGCCAAAGCCGCTGCCTGCGCCTCTTTTTCGCAAACAGCTTCGCAAAATGCTCGGCCGAGATTGATCCCGGGGCACTTTCCGGTCGAGCGCCGCAGTTGCGGAGCTTGACCCAGCGGAAGATTGCTCCGGGCTTCAGAACAGGTCGGGCCGTGTCGGGCGTTTGGCCCAATAGATGCGTGCGGCGGTTTCAAGCTCGGACAGGCGGTCGTTCTGGGCGGGCGGCAGGCCGTTGTCCCGCGCCATCTGGTCGAGGATGAGCCG
>JBBSJO010000011.1:0-41912 GCA_038257185.1 Rhodobacterales bacterium
CGAGATCAGGAAGCCCGCGACGATGGCTGTCACGAGCCCCTTGCCCGGATCCGCACCAGAGGCGATCGCGATGGCGAGGCTGAGGGGGAGGGCCACCATCGCGACGGTGATCCCGGCGGACAGATCGGCGAGAAAGAGGGGCGCGGAATAGTCGCGCAGGGTTGTGAGGATCTTGGGTTTCATCCGGCGCTTACGACCCCTGACGCCATGGGCACGGCTCGCCGCGCTTGGCAGCCACCCGGTCAGGGCGAGCAACATGGGTGCAGTTGTCAACTGCGCGATCAGACCGGCAAATTGTCGAAGAAATCGTCGGTTGTTTGCTTTGCGACTCGTCCTGCGCCACCTCGCCCGCAATGGGGATATCAGACGCAAAGAGGTACCGGGGGGCCGCCACGGGCAGGGCGTCCATCGGGGTCTCGGACGTCTTCACGGAGTCGCTCGGGGTCATGACGGTTTCTCTCTCACTCTCTCTCGTTTTCAGGCTGGAAGCTTCAGGGCCGGTAAGGCCAGTTGAAGTCCCAGTTCCGTGCAAGGCGCGATGCTTATCGACGGTCGGCCGGGCAATCCTCGTCATCAAGCAGGATCCGCGCTGCGGCACCTTCGCTGTCGTCATATTGCCCGTTGTGGATCGTCCACAAGAACGCGCAAAGACCCAGCCCGGCGAGCAGGAGCGACACGGCGATCAGGACAACCAGCACGTTCATGACACGTACCTGATGCGCATGGCATTGAGCAGGACACTCAGCGACGAGGCCGACATCGCAATCGCCGCCAGCAGCGGTGTCGCATAGCCGAGGAAAGCGACAGGTATGGCAATGGCGTTATACGCAGCGGCGATGGCGAAGTTCTGTCGCGAAAGCCGCGTTGTCGCGCGCGCGATGCTCATCAGCAGCGGGAACTCGGTCAGGCTGTCGCGCAGCAGGACCACGTCGGCCGCATTGCGGGAGGCGTCGAGGGCCGAGGAGGGGGCGACGGAGGCATTTGCGGCCGCCAGTGCCGCGGTATCGTTCAGCCCGTCACCGACCATGAGCACCTTATGCCCGTCCCGCTGCAGGGCCCGCAGATAGTCATGTTTTTCCGTCGCAGTGATTTCGGCCATCGGGTCTTCGATCCCGAGGTCTTTGGCCAACCGCGCAACCAGATCATGCCGGTCGCCGCTGAGAATGCGGCATGAAACACCCTGGGCCCGCAGACCGGCCAAAGCCGCTTCGACACCGGGGCGCAAGACCTCGGTCAGGGGCAGTTGCACAGGGGTTTCCGTCCCCAATTGCAGGGCCGGTCCCGATGTGTCGAAACCCAGCCAGCGCCCGTTCCCCAGCCGCACCTGCCGGTCGTCCAGACGGCCCTGCATGCCACAGCCGGGTACTTCAACGATGTCGCTCAACGGCGCACGCGGGCCGGGGGGCAGGGCCGCGGCGATTGCGCGGGAAACGGGATGGTCTGAGGCCTGCGCGAGGGTGCGGGCGATGGAGGCCTGCACGGGGGAGAGGTGGTCGAATGGGTGCGACCCCCGCGAGAGGGTCAGGGTGCCGGTCTTGTCGAAGATCACGACATCGACCTCCGCCAGCCGTTCCAGCGCGGTGCCGGATTTGACGAGGTATCCCATCCTGTAGAGCCGCGCGATGGCGGCAGTGGTGACAGCAGGCACAGCGAGCCCGAGTGCGCAGGGGCAGGTGATAATCAGCACCGCGACCGCGATGTTCAGGGCAAGGCGGATATCGCCGCTGATCCAGAGCCAGATCGCGAAAGCGGCAAGGGCCAGCAGATGCACCGTCGGCGCATAGATGCGGGCCGCACGGTCCGCGAGGTTGGTGTAGCTGTTGCGGCTGTTCTCGGCCATCTCGACAAGGGCCGCGATCCGGCGGAGCGTCGTGTTCTCTCCTGCCGCAGTGACCCGCACCTCGAAGGGGGCGCCCACATTGATTTCGCCCGCCTGCACGGATGCGCCGAGGACCAGTGAGACGGGGTCGGATTCACCGGTGACGAAGGATCTGTCCACCAGCCCCGCAGGACTTTGCAGGATACCGTCCACCGGCAGCCGCGCACCGCTGGCGATCAGCAGGCAATCCCCTGCCGAGACCGCGCTGACCCGAACGCTGGTCACCACGCCGTAATCCAGACGCTGCGCCGTCTGCACCTCCAATGCCGCCAGTTCCCGCGCGGCGGATTGCGCGGACCCCCGGGTGCGATGGTCGAGATAGCGGCCGATCAGCAGGAAGAAAGTCAACGACAGCGCCGCGTCGAAATAGGCATGCGCGCCACCATTGAGGGACTCGAACAACGACAGGCCCGCCGCCAGCAGGATCGCGAGGGAGATCGGCACGTCCATGTTCAGGGATCGCGCCCGCAGGGCGGTCCGGGCATTGGCAAAGAAGGGCTGGCCGCAATAGAGCACGGCAGGCAGGGAAATCATCGCCGACAACAGGTGAAACAGGCCGCGGGTCGCATCGGCGGCGCCGGACCAGATCGCCACGGAGAACAGCATGACGTTCATCATTGCAAACCCGGCGACAGCCAGCCGGGTCAGCAGGGCGCGACCGGTATCGTCCCGCCGCGCGTGAAGCACGCGTGCGTCAAGTCTATAGGCATCGAAACCCGCATCCTTCAGCGCCATGACGAGGGTTTCGGGCTGGATACCCTCAGCCCGTACAGCGACCCGCTTGAGCGAAAGGTTCACGCGCGCATCGAGCACGCCCGGCAGGCGGGACAGGGCCCGTTCGACCTTGCCGATGCAGGCTGCGCAATGAATGGAGGGCAAAGAGAAAAGAAAGTCCGGCTCCAGACTGCGCAAAGCCATCTCCGAGGCCAAAGGTGCCGAAGCACAGGCGGGGCAGGCGGCCATCACGGTCATCGCGTCACATGCACGATGATGCGTTGCTGAAACAGGGTGCCGTCTGCCGCCCGCGCCTTCAGCCGCAGGTTCCAGTTCCCCGCACCCGCCTCGACGGGTGACACCAGGCGGTCACCGTCAAAGTGGAAATCGGGGGTCTGGTCCGCCGCTACGCTGGTGGCCCGCCCGAAGACCGCGCTTTCGATTGCGGGGGAAATCGCCAAGCCGTTCTTCATGATGATCAGGTGCAACTCGTCTCCGACCACGTTTGCCGTGACATCCCAGCCAAGCGCCTCCTGCGCCTCGCGGTCGGCGTTGAAGCTCTGGGAGGCGACGTAGGAATTCCTCACCTCAAGGCCGGGGAAGGTATGCACTGCCTGATAGGCCAGCGTCAGGTTCACCGCGACGATCAGCCCGAAGGCGGCGGCGAAGCCCGCGAAGACATGCCCGCCGGTGATTTCGCGTGTCATCTAGTCGTCCTTTCCGTTGAACGTGGTGGCCTTGGAGGCGCGCAGTTTGGCCGTGCTGTCCTCCACCCAGATCCGCAGAGGCGTATTTTCCTCTCGGGCCGCTTCGCTCCGCGGCGGTGCGGTCACGTAGACGCGTTGCAGCACGGTGGTGTCGGCGGGCACCCGCAGCGTGGCGGTGTCCTGACCGGCCAGAGAGATCGCGAGGTCTGCCTCATCGCTCAGACCCAGTTCGAACAGCCGGTCCTCTCCCGCCTTGTTGCGCAGGCGGACGTCGTAGATGTTGCGAATGGCGCCGTCGGACAGGGTGACAAAGGTCGGGTTGCGGATCGGGCTCACGGTGAGTTCGATGTCGGAGCGGATGAAAAGCGCGTAGACCAGTCCGATGCCGATGGCGGCCCAGAGGGCGGTGTACAGGATCGTGCGCGGACGCAGGACGTGGCGCCAGAGGGGTTTCGGCGCAAGACCCGCGCGTTCGTCCACCTCGTCGGTCAGCGCCATGTAGTCGATCAACCCGCGCGGCTTGCCAATCCGCGCCATCACGTCGTCACAGGCGTCGATGCAGAGCGCGCAGGTGATGCATTCCATCTGCTGGCCGTTGCGGATGTCGATCCCCATGGGGCAGACGTTGACGCAGGCCATGCAGTCGATGCAGTCGCCCGCTTCCGTGTCGGTGAGCAGCGGCGCAGGCGTGTTCTCCATCGCCTTGCCGGTCGGATAGGGTGTGCCCGGATAGCGCGCCACACCCGGTCCGGCAGCCTGCGCTTCGCGGGCGGCCTTTTCCGCCTCTGCCTTGTCGCGGCGGCGGACATTGCCCTTGCCGCGCGGCTCCCCGCGCCAGTCGCGGTAGGCGACGGTGATGGAATCCGTATCCAGCATAGCGGCCTGAATGCGCGGCCAGGGGCACATGTAGATGCAGACCTGTTCGCGCAGGAAACCCCCGAAGATGAAGGTCGTCGCTGTCAGGACTGCGACGGTGATATAGGCGGCTGAATGTGCGTTGAGCGTCACCAGATCGCGCAGGAGCGTCGGTGCGTCGGCGAAGTAGAAGACCCAGGCGCCCCCCGTCAGCACCGCGATGACCAGCCAGACGGCCCATTTCGTCAGGCGCAGGCGCGCCTTGCGGACCGACCAGGGCGCGTGATGCAGGCGCACGCGGGCATTGCGGTCGCCTTCGATCCAGCGCTCCACGAGGATGAAGAGATCCGTCCAGACCGTCTGGGGGCAGGTGTAGCCGCACCAGACGCGGCCGAGCGCGGATGTGAAGAGAAACAGCCCCAGCCCCGCCATGATCAGCAGTCCGGCCACGAAATAGAATTCGTGGGGCCAGATCTCGATCCAGAAGAAATAGAAGCGGCGCGTGGCGAGGTCGATCAGCACCGCCTGATCGGGCAGGCTGGGTCCGCGGTCCCAGCGAATCCACGGGGTCAGGTAATAGATCCCCAGCGTCACCACCATGATCCCCCACTTGAAGCGGCGAAAGAAGCCGGTGACGCGGCGCGGAAAGATCGGCTCGCGCGCGGCATAGAGGGAAGGGGGCGGCTGAATTGTCATTCGAGGTGTCCTGTTCGCTTCGGGAACGGTCGGCGGAGCCGTGGCTGACAAACTTGGGTCGTATGACGCACATCCCCGAAGCGGCGCGTTTGCGGACAGAGCCGCTTCGGGAACGGACCACCCAAGAGGGGGGTGATCTGTTCCGCGCTACTCTCCTCCTCCCAGAGAATGAACGTAGGCGGAAACGGCACGGATGTCGGGTTCACTCAGGCGTTGGCCCCAGGAGGGCATGACGCCGAAGCGGGCCTGGGTGACGGTTTGCTCCAAGGAACTGCGGTCGCCACCATAGAGCCAGATTGCATCGGCAATATTGGGGGCACCCATGTCGCGAATGCCCAGACCGGCCTCTCCATGGCAGGCGGCGCAATTCTCGGCGAAGAGGGTGGCACCCTGCGCGGCAAGGGAGGCGTCGAAACTGTCGGAGGACAGCGACACCACGTGCTCGACCACCGCCTTGATCTCGCCGGGTTCGAGGATGTCACCGAAGGCGGGCATTTGCGAATAGCGCGTCTCGTCGTCGGTCTCGTTCCTGATCCCGTGGCGCACGGTGTATTCGATGGCGGCCATGTCGCCGCCCCAGAGCCAGTCATCGTCCAGAAGGTTGGGATAGCCCTTGGCCCCCGCAGCACCCGACCCGTGGCACTGCGAACAATTGGCGCGGAACACTGCCCCGCCGCGCGCGATGGCGTAGCGGTTGAGGTCTGGATCCTCTAGCAGAGTCTCGGGCTCCACTTTGACCAGTTGCGCGACGAGGCCTGCGTTCGCGGCCTCGTGATCTGCGATCTCCTGCACGACGTTGGCGCGTGTTGACCAGCCCAGCACGCCCGTCGTGGCGCCGGAGATCATCGGCCAGGCCGGATAGGCGATGGTATATCCGATCGCCCAGACGATGGTGATGTAAAAGGTCCAGAGCCACCAGCGCGGCAGGGGGGAGTTCAGCTCCTCGATCCCGTCCCAGCTGTGACCCGTCGTCTCGATCCCGGTAACGTCGTCGGTCTTGCGATCAGTCATGTTCGTACGCCTCCTTCGACGTTCGTTCCCGGGGGTTTGTGTCGTCGCGCAGCGGAATGTCGGCAATGGCCTTGTAGGTGGCGGAACTGCCGGGCCGGAACGCCCAGAGAATCACCCCGACGAAGAAGCCGAACATCGCCAGCAGCACCCAGCTGTCGGCGATTTCGCGCAGGAAGGTGTAGGTATCCATCGGGGTCTCCTAGCGGCTGGCGTCTGGGGTGAAGGTGGAGAAATCGACCATCGTGCCCAGCACCTGAAGGTAGGAGATCAGCGCATCCATCTCCGTCAGATCGGGCTGGCTGTCGAAATTGGCGACGGCAGCACCGGGGTAGCGTTCGAGCAACGCGTCGTGATCCGCATCCGGGTCGGCCTGCGCCCGGAAATCCGCCCGGGCCGCATCGATCTGGTCGTCGCTGTAGGGCACGCCCACGAAACGATGGGTCTCCAGCAGCGCCTGAATATGGGTCGGCTCGATGGGTGTGCGGGCAAGGAAGGCGTATTTCGGCATGATCGATTCCGGCACCACCGATTGCGGATCGATCAGATGGTCGACATGCCAGGCGTCGGAATACCGCCCTCCCACACGCGCCACGTCGGGCCCGGTGCGTTTCGATCCCCACTGGAAGGGGTGGTCGTACATCGATTCCGCCGCCAGCGAATAATGCCCATAGCGTTCCACCTCGTCGCGCATCGGACGGATCATCTGGCTGTGGCACGAATAGCAGCCCTCGCGCACATAGATGTCACGCCCGGTCAGTTCCAGCGGCGAGTAGGGGCGCACGCCCTCCACCTCCTCGATGGTGTTCTCCAGCCAGAACAGCGGCGCAATCTCGACGATGCCGCCGACCGTCACCACCAGTAGCGAGAAGATCAGCAGCAGGGTCGGGCTCTTCTCCAGCAGCACGTGCCGGTTGAAAAGCGAGGTGTGGTGCGGCAACTCGTTGGGGATCTGATCGGGAAAGTCCGACAAGGTGGAAACGTTCGGATCCTTCTCGGGGTCTGTTATCTGGTCGTTCTCAACCATGTTCGTCCCTTCCTATTCTGCCGGGACGCCGACGGGGGCAATCTGTCGCGCACCTCCGCGGATCGTCATCCACATGTTCCACACCATGATGAGCGCGCCCGACAGGTAGAGGACGCCCCCCATTCCCCGCACCACGTACATCGGGAATTTCGCGGCCACGGTGTCCGCGAAGGAGTTGACGAGGAACCCCTGGTCATCGACTTCGCGCCACATCAGGCCTTCCATGATGCCCGTCACCCACATCGAGGAGGCGTAGAGAACGATGCCGATGGTTGCCAACCAGAAGTGCCAGTTGATGGCCGACATCGAATACATCTTTTCGCGGCCCCACAGACGCGGTGTCAAAAAGTAAAGCGCGCCAAAGGTGATCATGCCGTTCCAGCCAAGTGCGCCGGAATGGACGTGGCCGATGGTCCAGTCGGTGTAATGCGACAGCGAATTCACTGCGCGGATGGACATCATTGGACCCTCGAAGGTGGACATGCCGTAGAAACCCAGCGAGATCACGAACATCCGCAGGATCGGATCGGTGCGCAGCTTGTCCCAGGCGCCCTGCAGCGTCATCAGCCCGTTGATCATCCCGCCCCAGCTCGGCATCCAGAGCACGATGGAAAACACCATTCCGAGCGTCGAGGCCCAGTCGGGCAGGGCGGTGTAGTGCAGGTGGTGCGGCCCGGCCCAGATGTAAAGGAAGATCAGCGACCAGAAGTGAACGATGCTGAGCTTGTAGGAATAGATCGGGCGGTTCGCCTGCTTGGGCACGAAATAGTACATCATGCCGAGGAAGCCCGCCGTGAGGAAGAAGCCCACGGCGTTGTGGCCGTACCACCACTGGGTCATGGCGTCCTGCACGCCCGAAAAGACCTGCACGGATTTCGAGCCCCAGATGCTGACCGGCACCGACAGGTTGTTCACCAAGTGCAACATCGCGACGGTGATGATGAAGCTGAGGTAGAACCAGTTCGCGACGTAGATGTGCTTTTCCCGGCGGCGGAAGATGGTGCCGAGGAAGACGACAAGGTAGCTCACCCAGACGATGGTCAGCCAGATATCGGTGTACCACTCGGGCTCGGCGTATTCCTTGGACTGCGTGGCGCCCAGAAGGTAGCCCGTCGCTGCCAGCACAATAAAGAGCTGGTAGCCCCAGAACACGAACCAGCTGAGGTTGCCGCCGAACAGCCGCGCGGCGCTGGTGCGCTGCACGACGTAGAAGGAGGTGGCGATCAGGGCGTTGCCGCCGAAGGCGAAGATCACCGCGGAGGTGTGCAGGGGCCGCAACCGACCGAAGTTGGTGAAGGGCTGACCCCAGTCGAAGTTGAGCTCCGGGAAGGCCAGCTGGAAGGCAATGAAGGTGCCCACGAGAAACCCGGTGACCCCCCAGAAAGCCGTCGCGATCACGCCCGCGCGGATGACGCCGTCGGCATATCCCGTCGGGGCAGCCACCGCGCGCACCGGTTCGTCGGTGTTGCGCAGCACCCAGATGAAAAGCCCGGCGGCGATCCCCATGATCAGGAATGCGTGAACCTGATAGGCCAGGTCATGCGCCCAACTTGCGCCGATTGCTGCAACCAGGGTGATGCAACCCAGCACGATCAGCTTCACGTAATCCATGTGTATCCTTCCCGTCGGCACACGCCTTCCGGAGCTGTGCCTGTCTGTCCGCCCTTCGTGACTACCGGACAGGGGCAAGGGGCTACCTTGATCTGGATCAATGCCGTGAAAGGTTCTGCATCACCTGATCACGTGGACGGCACAGGTTGCGTGGCGCACAACGTATTGGGCGACAGAGCCCAACAGGTAGTCGGATATTTCCGGCTGATGAGAGGCGACGATGATGCAGTCGACATCGTGGTTTTCCGCCCATCGTGTGATGCCCGGGCCCGCCTTGCCTTCGACAATCGCCGTCTTTGCACCGGGAATCACGCCCGACAACTTGTCAAGCTCACGCTCGACCGTCGCCCTTGCGGTCGGCAGCAGCTCGGGAGGGAAATATTCCGATAGATAGATCGGCATCGTCTCGATCACGTGCAACAGGGTGATACGGGCACCGGTATCGGCCAGCGCACGCGCGGCATTGAACGCGGTACGGGTGATCGGCGAATCCTCCAATACGACGGGAATCAGGATATTTTCATACATGGTCAACGCTCCAATTGGCTGTTGACGAGTAAAGTCCCGATTGCCGGAGGCCGCGTTGATGCAGATCAAGCGGACGCGGTTTAGTTTTCGCCCATGTCCCCCGTCGCCCGACGCAGGGCCGCGACATCAATGACCTCGAAGCGCCGATTGTCCTCGAACCGCAGGATGTCTTCCTTCTTCATCATGGAGAGCTGCCGGCTCACCGTCTCCAGCGTCAGGCCGATGTAACGCGCGATTGCTTCCCGGGTCAGCGGGAGCACCACCACACTGCCTGCTTCCACCGCAGGTTCGAGCCGCTGCCGGCGCAGCAGCATATGCACAAAGGTCGCAATCTTTTCCCGTGCGGTCTTGCGGCCCAGAAGCACCATCCACTCCCGCGCCGCATCGAGCTCGTCCAGCGCCATCTCGAGCAGTCTCTCGGCAAGATGCGGCGTGGTTCCAATCAGCCGCTCGAAGGCGACGCGATCAAAGCAGCAGAGCGTGACGTCTGTCGCGGCGATCACGTCGAAGTCGATTTCCCTGCGCCCCGGCCGCCCGATGAAATCGGAGGGAAACAGAAGCCCCACCATCTGGGTCCGGCCATCCGACATGCTCTTTTCGAGTGTTGCCACCCCCGCGACGACGGAGGCCACATAGTTCAGCGGGTCCCCCCGCCGCAGGATGGTCTGGCCGACTGCAACGGTCCTGTAGGTCTTGATGCCTTCGAGCATGAGAAGCTCCGCATCGTCACACCGCGCACAGACGGCCTGATGCCGGATCGGGCAGGCGCTGCATTTCATTCGGAAATTGTTGAGTTGGGCCATAGTCCGATGCGCAGTCCCTTGTTCGACGGGGCATTCCCGACTTCGGACAAGGCAATCCTATTTCATGCTGCACCTGCTTGAAAGCGTTGTGAGCCGGGATCGGAGGAATGCGCGATCTCGCTGTCCTAGGGCACCGCGGCGTCTGGCCACTCGGCGTTCAGCGCCGGTTCTGGGGTGAACCCCGGTCCGCGCGGCGGAAAACCGTCCGGGTGAGGGTTTGAGGGTTGAACGGGCGGAACCCCGGCCTCGACGTGGATCATGTTCGGGATGACGAGGATTTCGATGCGTATCTGCGGTATTGTCGGCTCAACCCGGTGAAGTACTGGTTTGTAGCTCGTCCCGAGGATTGACCGTGGTCTTCGGTGCATCGGGATATGCGGCTGGGGCGATATGCGCCGGGCATGGATTTGATCCAGTGGTGTGGGGTTTTACCCCCACGTTGCCCGAGGTTTTGGGGAAAAGCGTGGGGTGGAACCCAACCCTACGACTCAGTACTAGTTTTTGACTGGCCTCTGGCGGCGATCTCTTGGTACCTCTTGAGGTTTTGTAGGATATTGGCTTTCTTCTCACTAATGCACAATATTTGCGACATTGTTGGCCAGAAGGCTGACATAACGTCGAGCATAATCGCACCCGTGTACCCGGAGTTGCAGAATGGCCCAATCCTACCTTCTGCGTCTGTTAGCTGTATGAATTGAACAAGGTAATCATCTTCGCCCTGCTGTTGTATTCTGGTATTGAATTCATACGCCATAATATTTGGGTGCGCTCCAGCATCAATCAGGTGGTCGTACAGTCGGCAGAAAAGTCCGTATGAAGACGGGGAAATTTGCTTCAAGGCTTTCTTTGCTTTTCCGAAGCCATGCGGTCGGAATTTGTCCTTATCTGAATTACTACCATGCCGATTTCGCCATATATCATACCACTCCTTCTCGGACTGAAACAAGGCGGCGTATGCCACACACTAATTGAGTGGCGCAAAATTGCTGGAACCTGTGGGGTTGCTCCCCCATGTGCCATAATGATTGATGCACGGAGTGAGCCGTATGATTGCGACAAAAGCTGCAATGCTCGGAATTTCCCACTAGATTCGAGATTTCTTAGAAAAAAAGTGCAGAGGGCTTCTAATTGGCCAACAAATACCGGCAAAGGACCTTTAAGGTTCTCAGAAAAAGATTCGGAGTACTCTGAGAAGTCGCCGAATAGTGGGATGTTTCTATTCAAGTAATTGCGACCTTGAGAGAAGAAAATTATGTTGGCAATGTGATTTATTGGGCACTGCTATTGCGTGGAATTAGAATGGCTTTGAGAGTGGACAGCAACATGGGCAGCATAATTTCGCGATTCAGCACTTAAGCTGTTACATTGTTTTACTGCGTCTCACACCTTTGAATCACCCATCCATCTTCAGCGCCGAAATAAACGCCTCCTGCGGAATATCCACCTTGCCGAACTGACGCATCCGCTTCTTGCCGGCCTTCTGCTTCTCCAGCAGCTTCTTCTTCCGCGTCGCGTCCCCGCCATAACACTTCGCCGTTACGTCCTTGCGCATGGCACTCAAGGTCTCCCGCGCAATCACTTTCCCGCCAATCGCCGCCTGAATCGGGATCTTGAACATGTGGCGGGGGATCAGGTCTTTGAGCTTTTCGACCATGGCGCGGCCCCGCGTTTCCGCCCGGTCGCGGTGGACCATGGTGGAGAGCGCGTCGACGGGTTCATCGTTCACCAGGATCGACATCTTGACCAGTGCGTCCTGGCGGTAGCCGATCATCGCATAGTCGAAGGAGGCGTACCCCTTCGTGACGGACTTCAGCCGGTCGTAGAAGTCGAACACCACCTCGTTCAGCGGCAGGTCGTAGACCACCATCGCGCGGCCCCCGACGTAGGTCAGGTCCATCTGGATGCCTCGACGGTCCTGGCAAAGCTTGAGGACGTCGCCAAGGTAGTCGTCGGGCACCAGGATCGTGGCCTTGATGCGCGGCTCTTCGAGGTGGTCGACGAAGGTGAGGTCGGGCATGTCGGCGGGGTTGTGCAACTCCTGCATCGTCCCGTCCTTCATGAAGATGCGGTAGATCACCGAAGGTGCTGTGGTGATCAGGTCGATGTCGTACTCGCGCTCGATCCGGTCGCGGATCACTTCGAGGTGCAGCAACCCGAGGAAGCCGCAACGGAAGCCGAAGCCGAGGGCGGCGGAGGTCTCCATCTCAAAGGAGAAGGAGGCATCGTTGAGGGCGAGTTTTTCGATGGAGTCGCGCAGATCCTCGAATTCGTTGGCGTCCACCGGGAAGAGGCCGCAGAAGACGACGGGTTGCGCGGGTTTGAAGCCGGGCAGCGCCTTGTCGGCGCCTTTCTTCTCGTGCGTGACGGTGTCGCCCACGCGGGTATCGCGGACCTGCTTGATGGAGGCGGTGAGGAAGCCGATCTCGCCGGGGCCGAGCACGTCGATCTCCGTCATGGCGGGGCGGAAGACGCCGATGCGGTCGACGTGGTGCACGGTGCCGTTTTGCATGAAGCGGATGCGGTCGTTCTTGCGCAACTGCCCGTCGATGATGCGCACCAGCACGATGACGCCGAGGTAGCTGTCGTACCAGCTGTCCACCAGCATGGCCTTGAGTGGCGCGTCGAGCGTGCCTTTGGGGGCGGGCAGGCGGTGGACGATGGCCTCCAGCGTTTCGTGGATGCCGACGCCGGTCTTGGCGGAGACTCGGATGGCCTGTGACGCGTCGATGCCGATCACGTCTTCGATCTGTTCGGCCACGCGGTCGCATTCGGAGGCGGGCAGGTCGATCTTGTTGAGCACCGGCACGATCTCGTGATCCGCGTCGATGGCGTGGTAGACGTTGGCGAGCGTCTGGGCCTCGACCCCTTGGGTGGAGTCCACCACCAGCAGCGATCCCTCGACCGCGCGCATGGAGCGGGAGACCTCGTAGGCGAAGTCGACGTGACCCGGCGTGTCGATCAGGTTGAGGACATAGTCCTCGCCATTCTCGGCGGTATAGTTGATCCGCACGGTCTGGGCCTTGATCGTGATGCCGCGCTCGCGCTCGATGTCCATGCTGTCGAGCATCTGCTCTTTCATGTCGCGCAGGGAGACAGTGTTCGTCGACTGGATCAACCGATCGGCGAGCGTGGATTTCCCGTGGTCGATATGAGCGACGATGGAGAAATTGCGGATGTGGGATAAGGGTGTCATGGCTGGGATATGATGGGCTTTCGGGGGGCGGTCAAGATGGATGATCGAAGGTCCCCCGCGCCGGATCAGTGCGCCTGATGAGTCAGTCGTTGAGCGAACGGGCAATATCTGCGCGTCCCACATCGAAATGAGCACGCTCGGCGACTGACCCGAGAGCGTGACAGAATCTTGAATTGCCGAATTGTGCAGATTGCGGCATAGTCGCCTCGAGAGCAGAACCGGGCCACCAAGGGGGAAAACCCACGGCTCGAAGAGTATAGGGCAGCAATCATGATGCGTATGGGTTTGGCGTGTGTGGCGCTTTTGGGTCTGGCCGCCTGTGGGGGCGGGTCGCGCGGCTACAATCCGGGCGGAGCCTATGGCAGCGGGGTCGTGCTTTTTGCGCAGGGCCCGATCTCGACCGCCTGCATGCAGAGCAGGCGGAACGAAGCCTCGCGGGCGCGCTGTGGTTGTGTGCAGGCGGTGGCGGACCGGTCATTGTCGGGAGCCGAGCAGCGCCGGGGGGCGAAGCTTTTTGCCGATCCGCATCTGGCGCAGGTGGTTCGGCAGTCAGACAGGTCGAGCGATGAGGCGTTCTGGCGTAACTGGAAGGCATTCGGGGATACGGCGGCGACGCTTTGTGCCGCGAGCTAGGAGCTACAGCTTCCGCATCCAGAATTGCATCGGCTTGGCGGTTTCGTGGGCCTGGCCGAGGTCCCTCCAGCTGAATTCCGCCACCCCGCCCGACATCGGCGCATAGCCGCGCGCGCGCCAGAACGGGTCGAGTTTCTGGTAATCCGCGGAGCAGGCGGGATGGTCGGCGGGACGGACGACGGCGCAGAAGGCGCTGTGGCTGAAGCCGAAGGCGCGGGCGTGGGCTTCACGCAGGTCGAAGAAGCGGTGGCCGATGCCCTGACCCCGGTAGGCGGGCAGAAGCACGCTTTCCGCGCAGTAGAATACGGTGGCAAGGTCGATGCCCGTCCCGGCGAAGGCCGAAGCGAACTCCGTTGCATGATCGCTGAGCGGCGTGCCGGTGCTGGCCCCCACCAGACGGTCCCCGTCAAAGGCGCCCACAAGGATCGCCTGCTCGCTGTCGCGGTAGGTTTGCAGGTAGCGTTCTTCGTAGGCCAGATCTCCGTCATAAAGGTAGGGCCAGTGGCGAAAGACCTCGATCCGCAGGCGGGCCACATCGGGGAGGGCGGCGGTGAGCGCATTGCCTGTCAGGACACGGGTGTCGGTGGTCGTCATCGGGCCGAGGCGCGCAGGGCGCGGGCAGGATTGAGTTTATCTGGCAAGATGAAGCAGGAGGAAGGGGGCATCACGAGACCTGGGCGATCCAGTCGCGCAGGTTGTAGCGGGTGGTGACACGGGTGATCTTGCCGTCTTCGAGGTCGAAGAACGATCCGGCGGGGAGGGTGTAGGTCTGGCCCCGCGCTTCCGGCAGGCCGTCATCCCTGGCGATGTAGGTCCCGTTCACGATGTATTCCGCGGCGCCACGGGTGCTGTCGGGCGTGCCGAAGATCACCATATGGGTCAGCCTTTCGGAATAGCAGCGGTTCATGTGGGCGCAGAATTCTGCGAAGGCGGCCTTGCCGTGGCGAACGTCGCCCTCGTTGACGTGATGGGCCACGTTGTCGGACAGGCAGTCCAGCATGGCGTCCACGTCGCCTGCGTTGAAGGCCTCGAAATAGGTTCTGATGGTGGCGTTCATGGTGTTGTCGTCTCCGTGGGTGGGCCAAAGCGGTCCAGCAGGCGGTGGGCGATCTGGTCGCGGGCGGCGCGGAACTGTACAAGCTTCGCCTCGCGGTTTTCGCCCAGTCCTGTGGGGTCGAGGATAGGCCAGTATTCCACCGCCAGATGGAAGAAGCGTGTCAGTTCCAGCGCGCGGCGCTGGCTGGCGGGACTGAGGGCGATGACCAGGTCGAAAGAGCTGAGGTCGTCGCCCCATTGCTCCATCTCGTCGAAGCTGCGCGAGCGGTGGCGCGAAAGCTCCACGTCCATCTCGGCGCAGACGGCGACGGAAAAGCCGTCGATCTCCAGGTCGTTCTTCACCCCGACCGACTGCACGTAGGTGTCGGTGCCGTAGAATTTCTTCATGATGCCTTCGGCCATCGGGGAGCGGACCGCGTTGTGGTCGCAGCAAAACAGCACCGATTGGGGGAGCGGATCGGCCACTTAACCCCCGAAGTGCAGGACGCAGATCAGGGTGAAGAGCCGCCGTGCGGTGTCGGCATCGATCTCGGCCTTGCCCTCTAGGCGTTCCTGCAGCACGCGGGAGCCTTCGTTGTGGATGCCGCGCCGGGCCATGTCGATGGTCTCGATCTGGCTGGGGGGCAGTTTCTTGACCGCCTCGAAATAGCTTTCGCAGATCTGGAAGTAATCCTTCACGACCTGCCGGAAGGGCCCCAGCGAGAGGTGGAATTCAGCGGCCTTTTCGGCCTTCTCGGTGTTCACGTCGAACACCAGCCGCTTGTCGCGGATCGAGAGGCCAACGTGGTAGGGGCCAGCGGGGGCAGGGCGATTTTCGCGGTGGGGAAGCACGAAGGTATTGTCTTCGAGCAGATCGAACATGGCGACCCTGCGCTCCTGCTCGATTTCCGGCGTGGGGGGCGGCAGGTTGCTGTCGTCGATGACAATCTGGCTGATGCGGGACATGCGGGGCGCATCCTTTGCTGGCGTTATCCGGGATGAATACGCGAGGCGGGCGGCCAAGGCAATGCAGGCGCAGCATCACGGGATGTGGTGCTTTTGCCCCTCGTCGCTGCGGCCGGGATCGTCGGTGCGGGCGCGGACCAGCAGGAGGTCGGCCTTGGCCTTGACGAGCCAGGAGAGGCCAAAGGCCCAGATGCCCGTCGCCTCGAACCAGAAGATCAGCTTGTAGTCGAGGACGATCTGCGCACCGGGGCCGCCGATGAAGTTCTTGAAGACCGCGGCGATGGTGGTAAGCGCCAGCGAGGTCAGGATCACCCAGCCGCAGAAGATGTAGATCCGGCGGCGGTGCGGATGCGTGGTGCGCGCGAACTTGATGAAGCAGAACGCGGCGAGGCAGGAAAAGAACACAAGCGCGCAGAAATAGTGGCCCACCGGCGTCACGGTCAGCCCGACATAGCGTTGCGATACCGTGGCGATGGTGCCGTCGCGGCTGGCCGTGGGCAGGAAGGCCATGCCGAAGGCGGCCGCCCCGGCGGCGGTGGCGAGCCAGTCATCGTCGATCACCTCTCCCGGTTCGCGGCGGTAGCCGCGGTAGGAGATCAGGAACACCCCGATGGCGCAGAGCGTGCCGACATAGATGTCGCGGTAGGTGGTGTGGAAGAAATCGCTGATGGTGGGCTCGACGCCCGCTTCCTCCAGCAACCCGCCGGCCAGCAGGATCACGGGCAGGGCCAGCCCGAGCACCCCCAGCGCCAGCCGCACGCGGGTGTAGGACTGCACCATTTCGTCGCGCGTTACGTCCTGCACAGGTTGCGGTCTGGATCTGGCGGGGGCGCATCGGCGAAACGCACCATGCGCCCCTTCTCCTCGTCCCAGAGTTTCCATTGCAGGGAGGCCAGCGCGTCCCAGAGACCCAGCCGGGTGGGGTGCAGATCGTCCTTGAGCGCATGGTGGCAGCGGCGCAGCGCATAGCAGGGGATGCGGGCGTTCAGGTGGTGCAGGTCGTGATAGGCGAAGTTGAAGGTCATGAAGTCGAAGACCGGCCCAAGATCGAGCACGCTGGCACCTTGCAGGGAGGCGGCCTCGAACTCCACCGCGTCGGCGCTTTGCCAGTAGGTCTGTTCGTGATTGTGCCCGGTATAGACCATCAGCGTGCCGGTGATGGCCGAGGCTGTGGCACCGATCAGCACAAAGCTCAGCCCCGGCCAGCCCAGAGCAAGCCAGACAAGGCCCCAGAGGCCGCCCATCAGGAGGTTTTGCAGGGCACAGTCCCAAAGTCCGACGCGCAGGGCGTTGCGGGGCAGGCGGTAGCGGATGAAAAAGACATAGATCGGCCCCAGCAGGCAGAGCGACAGGGGGGAGCGGTAGAGGCGGTAGCCCAGACGTGCGAGGGGGCTGGCGGCCTGCCAGTGCCGCACGGTCCAGGTCATCACCTCGTGATGCTCCATCTCGTCGAGGTTGCCGATATAGGCGTGATGGCGGTTGTGGTTGAAACGCATCGTATGGAAGGCGTTGGCTGTGAAGGCGCCCAACAGGACGCCGCACCAGAGGTTCGCGCTGCGCGAGGCGAAGTAGCTCAGGTGGCCGTTGTCATGTTGTACGGCGAAGAGGCGCACGTTGGCCGCGATGTTGAGCGGTACCGCAAGCAGCAGCAGGGCCGGGGTGTCGCGCCAGCCCGCGCCCAGTGCAAGTGCGGCGACCCCGAGGACGAGCGACAGGGCAAGGTGGAGGACCGCTGCGCGGGTATCGGAGCGGGAAAATGCAAGGGTCTTTTGTCTGATGGTCATTGGTCAGCTGTATTATGGTCCGGGACGCTGGTCCGGACCTTAGATCACCTACATGGCTCGCGACAAACGATAATTTCTGCCGTGGACTACCGGTTCAGCTTGTCGAGCCGCGCAGTGACGGACAGACCGTGGGCCTGCAACCCTTCGGAGGCAGCCAGTCGTTCGGCGGCGGGGCCGATGGCGCGCAGCGCATCGGGGGACATCCGGGCCAGCGTCGTGCGCTTGAGAAAGTCGAGCACCGAGAGGCCGGAGGAGAAGCGCGCCGAGCGCGCAGTGGGCAGCACGTGATTGGGGCCGCCGACGTAATCGCCGATGGCTTCAGGCGTCCACTGGCCCAGGAAGATCGCCCCGGCGTGGGTGATCCGGGCGCTGAGCGCCTGCGGGTCGGCCACGCAGAGTTCGAGGTGTTCGGGGGCGATACGGTCCGAAAGGGCAGCGGCGGTGGCAAGGTCGGGGACGGTGATAATGGCCCCGTTGTCGCGCCAGCTGGTCCCGGCGATGGCCCGGCGGTCCAGGGTTTCGAGACGTTTGTCCACGGCGGCGGCCACGGAACGGCCGAAGGCCGCGTCGGTGGTGATCAGGATCGATTGTGCGCTTTCGTCGTGTTCGGCCTGGCTGAGCAGGTCCAGCGCAATCCAGTCGGGGTCGTTGTCGCCGTCGGCGATGACGAGAATTTCGGAAGGCCCCGCGATCATGTCGATGCCGACCTTGCCGAAGACCCGCCGCTTGGCCGCCGCAACGTAAGCGTTGCCAGGGCCGGTGATCTTGTCGACGGGTGCAATGGTGTCAGTGCCGTAGGCGAGGGCCGCCACGGCCTGTGCCCCGCCGATGCGGTAGACTTCGTCCACCCCCGCGATATGCGCGGCCAGCAGCACCAGCGGGTTCAGCACGCCGTCGGGGGTTGGCACGACCATGGCGAGGCGCGGCACACCGGCGACCTTGGCGGGGATCGCGTTCATCAGCACGGAGGAGGGGTAGCTGGCAAGCCCGCCGGGCACGTAGAGGCCGGCCGCCGAGACCGGGGTCCAGCGCCAGCCCAAAGTCGCGCCGTCAGGATCGGTCCATTCAGTGTCCTGCGGCACTTGGCGCACGTGGTAGGCGCGGATGCGGTCGGCGGAGAGTTCGAGGGCGGTGCGGTCTTCGGGTGCGACCTCATCGATCGCTTTTGCAATTTCTTCGCTCGTGACGCGTAGGCTTTCAGCGGTTAGGGTAATGCGATCGAACTTCTGGGTGAGGTCGATCAGGGCAGCGTCGCCGCGACTGCGGACGTCGGCGATGATCTCGGCCACGGTGGCGTCCACGTCGGGGCTGTCCTCGCGCTTGGCGGCGAGCAGGGTGCGGAAGGCGGCTTCGAAACCGGGGTCTTTGGCGTCAAGGGTGACGGGCATCTGAGCGTTGCTCCGGAAAAGATTTCAGGCCTCCGGCGGGGAATATTTGAGGCCAAAAAGAGGGGTTATCGGGGCGTAGGGCGGCTGAGCGAGGGTTCGGCACGTAAGGCAGATGGCGCGGCAGGGTGTGCGGTCTTGCGGTGCTGGCCCAGCAGGCTGCGGGTGTCCTGCGCCGTCTGGAAGGTGGCGCGGGAGGTGAGCGCCTGCTGCACCGCAATAAGGCCGGTGATGCCGATCACGATGCCCATACCCATCAGAACGACGCTGCCAAGCAATCCGTAGACCGCCAGCACGACGGGCGGCGAGACCACCCACCAGAGGCCGAGGCCCAGCAGCGTTACCCCGAGGGCGGCGGTCAGCCAGCCGAAGATCTCCAGCAGGCGGGAGACTGCGCGGCCTTTGAGATAAGTGGGGTCGGAGGCGGTGGGCATCCGGGGTTCCTTGTCTGGGTCAGGCCGGGTGATCGGGCAGCTTCTTGGACGGTGCCATGTAGGGCTTGGTCACGTCCTTCAGGGTCACTTCCAGCGCCTCGACCTCTAGCCGGATCGCGCCGTCGCCTGCTAGTGTCAGGGTTATGTGGCCGGAAGGGGCGTCGGTCTGCTCGAAGGTGATGTCGAGCAGCGACAGGATCGTGTCCGCGTCGCCCTTGGGCACGCCCTGGCTTGCGACACGGCCGACGTGGTTGAACATCAGTATGGACTGGACGCGTTCGGGCGCGTGGCGGGTCTTGCCCTTGTCCTCCCATCGGACGCGGTTGAGCAGCAGTGCAAAGCGGGCGCCCTTGGAATGCCAGCGCATCTCGGAGGCCGGAAAGACGGCGTCCTGCGCCAGCGAGGCGATTACGGCGAGGTCCTCGGCATCGAGTGCACCAAGGTTGAGCGGTGCCTCGCGGCCGTCTTCGAAACGCGCGTCTTCGGTCATGTCTCGTGCACCCGCTCGATATTGGCGCCGACGCCCGAAAGCTTGGCCACCACGTGTTCATAGCCGCGATCGAGGTGATAGACCCGCGCAACCTTGGTTTCGCCCTCCGCCGCCAGCCCCGCGAGGATCAGCGAGATCGAGGCGCGCAGATCGGTCGCCATCACCGGGGCGCCCTTGAGTTTCTTGACGCCTTTCACTGTCGCATGGCCGCCGTGGACCTCGATGTCGGCCCCCATGCGGATCAGTTCCGGGGCGTGCATGAAGCGGTTCTCGAAAATCTTTTCCTCAAGCACAGAGGTGCCCTCGGCGGTGCAGAGCAGCGCCATCATCTGGGCCTGCAGGTCGGTGGGGAAGCCGGGGAAGGGGGCGGTGGTCACGTCAACCGCACTGATGCGCCCATTCTTGCGTGCAACGCTGAGACCGTTCGCGGTCTCGTTCACCGCGATGCCCGCCGCGTCCAGTTTCTCGCAGAAGGCCTGCACGAGGTCGACGCGTCCGCCCAGAAGCTCCACCTCGCCGCCGCACATGGCAGGGGCGAGCATGTAGGTGCCGAGCTCGATCCGGTCGGTCACGACGCGGTGGGTAGCACCATGCAGGCTGTCGACGCCCTGAATGGTGATGGTGGAGGTGCCATCGCCGTCGATCTGCGCGCCCATGGCCCGCAGGCAGGTGGCGAGATCGACGATTTCGGGCTCGCGGGCGGCGTTGTTGATGACGGTGGTGCCCTTGGCGAGCGTCGCGGCCATCATGATGTTCTCGGTGGCGCCGACGGATGCGAAGGGGAAGTCGATCACCGCCCCCTTGAGCTTGCCGCCCTGCGCCTTGGCATGCAGGTAGCCGTCGCGCAGGTCGATCTCGGCGCCCATCTTCTCCAACCCGTCGGTGTGGATATCCATTGGCCGCGCGCCGATGGCGCAGCCGCCGGGGAGCGAAACCTCAGCGTGGCCCTCACGTGCCAGAAGAGGCCCCAGCACCAGGTTGGAAGCGCGCATCTTGCGCACGATGTCGTAGTCGGCGTGAGTGGAGACATTCCCGTGGCTCGACATCGCCAGCACCTTGCCGCCCTGCAAGGAGGTGACTTCGGCCCCGAGCGAGCCCAGAAGCTGCGTCATGGTGCGGATGTCGCTGAGACGCGGGGCGTTGGTGAGCGTCAGCGGCTCCTCGCTCAGCAGGGTGGCTGGCATCAGCGCGAGACAGGCGTTCTTGGCCCCCGCGATCGGGATCTGCCCCTTGAGTGGCCCGCCGCCCCTGACGATTATCGTGTCCATCCGCCTAGCTTTCCTGTTCCGGTCCCTGCGGGCCGCTGCCTCGTTGCCCCAGCGGCTTGCTCGCGTTGCGCGCCCGCGCCTGTGCCTTGCGTCGGGCCATATTCGTCTTGAGCGCCGCCTTGAGCCGTTCTTCGCGGCGCTGCGCCTCGCTCGGCGGCTTGTCTGGGGGCCTATCTTTTGCCATGGCACTTGTCTAGCGCAGGGGCGGGGGAGCGTCCAGATTGGGGTTGCACCAATATTTGTTTGCCGCTAATCACCCGCCCACGATGCTGTGGTAGCTCAGTGGTAGAGCACACCCTTGGTAAGGGTGAGGTCGAGAGTTCAATCCTCTCTCACAGCACCAAACATTCATCGATGATTGCTTTTTTGACAGCGACTTGGTGCAGTCCAGCGTTCTTGACACCCCTACCGTCCACCTTGAGGCCGCCGTTGCCGCCTATAGTCACGGGCCGGAATTATGGTAGCTCGCTAGGCGCTTACGTTAATCGAGCCATGCCCTTACTTGAGCTACGAGGAGCACTGCCAAAAAGGCGCAAGAATCACGTGAGATTATCGGCGCAGGCACTCACAGCCGTGCCCCATTGATCTACCGCATCAACATTCCTTGGCCGGTTGGCAGAGCCATGACCATTCGGCCATGATCAGAAGCGAACGCGTCCCATGCTTGGCACTGTTCTTCATGCCCGCCAAAACCATAGTCATCCAAAACGATGATTCCGCCCGGCACAATCTTGTCCCAGATCTCCTCTGCCACTGCCATTTCCGCGTTTACGGAATTCAAGTCAATCGAAACGTAAGAGAGGCGGTCAACACCAGAATTTGCAATCGTCTCCGGTAGACGTCCGACGACAAACTCCACTGAGTCAAACGGTGAGAAAACGCGTTGCGCCACCTCAAGACTGTCGTGCGAGTAGAGTGTCCGGTTCATCTTCTCGACGTGCGCCTTATCCGATGACGTCGCGGTGTCCTCGGGGATTCCGGCGAAAGTATCAAATAGGTAGAATTTCTTACCCGATGTATTTGCCTTAGTGGTCTGCAGGATCATTGACGACATTACGCCAGTATTTACCCCAAATTCTGCAAAATCTCCATCAAGTCTAAGGCAATTGTTAGCGGCCCAAGTACATGTATGACACCGCCACCGAATATCTGACAGAGACCCACCTCCCCACAATCCCTCATTAGCCTGCAAAGTGCGCTGCCAAGCACGGTCAAACTCGGAATCCTCCAGAAAGGGAACAAATTTCTTACGAACTCCGAATCCATCGGCAGCATAGGTAAATCGATATGGTGCTCCCGATACAACTTGGCGTAGGCCTCGGAGGAGTTTCTGATAGGGGTTCATCTTTGGCCTTCCGCTACGCGTTTTGTTGGGGACATTCTGACCTATTCTTTGGTTTTTCGATAGGATTGGTTTCTCTGGTCTAAGGGTCCTGCAGTTTTGTAGCTTTTAAAAATGCTGATTCAAATTTCACCTGCCAGTCGTTGTATATCACTAACAAACACATTCTTCTCCGTCATCTGCTTAGAGTGCAGCCCGTTCTTCAACGATGATGCCCGGGTCCGAGTGCCGTCGCTGAGGCCGGACTCGTCGAAGACCGGGATTTGCGGAGCGATCTTGCGGTCGACTACCCAGCCGGGCATTGCCCCGTGCCATTGGCCTCCTGCCTCGGTCCCATCATCGCCATTCCTTCTGGCCGTTGGCAGAATTGTATCAGGAGGATGACTCTCGATCAGGTGCGAGTTTTTCAACAAAATACGTCCTCTCACAGCAACATTTTTTGTCAGTAGCATCGCACTTGCTGATGCTGGGTTTGCCTTCCCTAAGACTATATAAAAATCCCGAAACACGATGAATCGCAAGGCCACCAACGGCACGCCTTGCGCTTCACCAGTTCTCCATAGGTCAGCTTGCGGGTTCGAAGACCCCACAGGCGATGCGCGATCCTGCGTCTCCGGCGGGTTGCGAGGTGTAGTCGTCCGTCCCGTCGTGAACGATGAAGGCTGCACCGTCGCCGTCGGTGATCATGCCGTCCAGATCGAGCAGGGTGAGGAAGACATCCGCATTGAGGACGCCATCCTCACCCACCGTCATGTTCGGCATGTCACCCGGATGCGGCCCGCCCTCTGCCAGGATGCCGTGCTGGTGGTCTCCGGGAATGTGGCCGCCGGCGGACTTGAAGTCCGGGGCATCGCAGGCGCCGGTTTCATGAAGGTGCACGCCATGTTCGCCAGCGGGCACCCCTGTGAGGTTGATGCGAACCAGCACCTGGCCCGAGGCGGTCTTGTTGAGCGTCACGTCGCCCGCGATCGCACCCTCTGCGCCGGTGACGAGAGCGGAGGCTGCGGGCTGCATGTGCGCGTCAGCGAAGAGCGGGGTCGCAAGGGCCAGGGGCAATGCGCTGCAGAGTAGCGTTTTGAAGAAAGTCATGTAGGTCTCCTTTATTGACAAGGCAAAACGGGTGCCCGGGGCAATGGTTCCGGTTGATGCACAGTCACGGTTGGTGTGTACTTTGGGCGGAATTGAGGAGGACATCTCTAGCCCCGCGCCAAACAACCGTTGCTGAAACCGACGTTGCAGAGCCTAGGGCGCGTCCCGTCGTAGCCCCATACCCGGGGGATGAGCGGCTTGCCGCGAACGTGCGCAGCACCGGAAGGGGCTATGCGCCAGAGGCGCATTGGTGGCGGTGTTGGGCGTGGCTGGAGAGGCCATTGAATGGCACATATAAAGAGTGCAAAAAAGTTAGCTGATGTGATAGTGGATAGCCGCTATTTGAAATGGTCTTGGGGTCTAGAAATCAAAAATGCGACCATTCTACACAAGTCGCTAAGTAATCATACAAGATAGACTTAACTGCGATACCGTTTTGAAACTCTAAACGGAAACGATAGACATTCGGTTGAACAACCAAAAACCCTTCGTCATCAAAATCGCGATCTTCAATGAGCCGCTGCATCCATCTACTACCAACTTCAGGCCATATTTCCGCTTCAATGTTGAACCGAAAAAAATCTTAAAGTTGATCCTGAGACGCAGTTTCTAAGGGTAACGCTAATACTTTAGTCGGATCCGCGAAAATTGGTTCACCGTTCTCATAAAACACGTGACCTCTAGCATTTTTCACTACTACGCGTGTGATTCGCGGCCATTCAGGTTTCCATACGACACGAGATTCTCCACCAATAGTCTGAAACGATTCCATACCACGATCCACACGTTTTCGTAGTGGTCTATTTCCAGCAAGAATCCTCGCGCCGCTTTTCGTCGTCTGATTCTTCGGCACTGTAGTGCCGCTTAAGACTGCAGATATGAACGCGACAAAGTACTCTTCATCAAGTGAAAATCCTTCATTGCAGTCCATACAAACCGTCGCAACAGGAAGATTTTTTGGGAAAGGTTTTGATAAAAGGCTCTTAGTCGGAATGTGCTCTCTGTTTGTTTCATTACTTCCGATAAGGTCGCCGCAGTGAATACACCAGGCTTTGTTTCTGGTATCAGAGAAATCGTTGAAATGCTTTGGCACATAAATCTCCTTATCTCAAACATCCAACTCCTCCACAAACTGCGCATTCTCCTGAATGTACTGATACCGCAGTTCCGGCTTCTTCCCCATCAGGCGCTCCACCAGGTCCCCCGTGGCACCCGGCAGGTCCTCCTCCACCGTGACACGGATCAGCTTGCGCGTCTCGGGATCCATCGTGGTTTCCTTTAGGTCCTTCGCATCCATCTCGCCCAGCCCCTTGAAGCGCTGCACGTCGATCTTGCCCTTGCCGCCCAGACCCTTCTCCATCCAGAAATTCTTCTCGGCATCATCCGCCACATAGATCCGCTTGGGCCCCTGCGTCAGACGGTACAAAGGCGGGCAGGCGAGATACAGATGGCCTGCGTCGATCAGGGGCCGCATCTGGGTGAAGAAGAACGTCATCAGCAGTGACGCGATATGCGCGCCGTCCACGTCGGCGTCCGTCATGATGATGATCTTGTCATAGCGCAGGTCGTCGAGCTTGAAGCGCGTGCCCATGCCGACGCCAAGCGCCTCGCAGAGGTCCGAGATCTCCGCGTTGGTGGACAGCTTGTTGGAGGCGGCGCCCAGCACGTTGAGGATTTTTCCCTTCAATGGCAAAAGCGCCTGATTGTGCCGGTTCCGCGCGCCCTTGCCGGAGCCCCCCGCCGAGTCGCCCTCGACGATGAACAACTCCGTGCCCTCGCGGGTCTTGGCGGTGCAGTCGGTCAGCTTGCCGGGCAGGCGCAGCTTCTTGGTGGCGGTCTTGCGCGCGGTTTCCTTTTCCTGTCGGCGCCGCAGCCGTTCCTCCGCCCGTAGCACGAGGAAATCGAGGATCGCGCCCGCGGATTTCGTGTCGGAGGTCAGCCAGTGGTCGAAGTGGTCGCGCACCGCGTTCTCCACCATGCGCTGCGCGTCCACGGTGGCAAGGCGGTCCTTGGTCTGGCCGACGAACTCCGGCTCGCGGATGAAGCAGGAGACCAGCGCACAGCCGCCTGCGGTCAGGTCCTCGCGGGTGATCTGCCCCGCCTTGCGGTTGCCTGCGAGTTCGCCGTAAGCCTTGATGCCCTTGAGAATCGCGGCCCAGAAGCCCGCCTCGTGGGTGCCGCCCTCGGGGGTCGGGATCGTGTTGCAGTAGGACTGGATGAAGCCGTCGCGCGCGGGCGTCCAGTTGATCGCCCATTCCACCTTGCCCGGCGTGTTGAACTTGTCGCGGAAATCGACCAGCCCGGCGAAGGGAGCCTGTGCATAGGTCGTTGCCCCGCCGAGTGTTTCATTCAGGTAATCCGAGAGACCGCCGGGAAAGTGGAAGGTCGCCTCCTGGGGGGTGTCGCCGTCCGCGATCTCGCATTTCCAGCGAATCTCGACCCCTGAGAAGAGGTAGGCCTTGGAGCGCGCCATGGCGAAGAGGCGGGCGGGCTTGAGTTGCAGGGCGCCGAAGATGTCGGCATCGGGGTGAAAGGTGACGGAAGTGCCGCGCCGGTTGGGGGCGGCACCGATCTTTTCCAGCGGGCCCTGCGGGATGCCGCGCGAGAATTCCATGGCATAGAGTTCCCGGTTGGTGGCGACCTCGACGCGCAGGTGGTCGGACAGAGCGTTGACGACGGAGGAGCCGACGCCGTGCAACCCGCCCGAGGTCTCGTAGCTGTCGCCCGAGAACTTGCCGCCCGCGTTGAGGGTGCAGAAGATGATCTCCAGCGCGGATTTCGTTGGGTCCTTGGGATGCGCGCCGACGGGAATGCCGCGCCCGTTGTCGCGCACGGAGACATGGCCGTTGGCGTGCAGTTCCACCTCGATCCAGGTGGCATGGCCCGCGACGGCCTCGTCCATTGAATTGTCGACGATCTCGGCGACCATGTGGTGCAGTGCGCGGTCGTCCTTGCCGCCGATGTACATGCCGGGGCGCAGGCGGACGTGCTCCATATCCTCCAGCACCTGGATGGAGGAGGCATCATAGGTCTTGCTGGGCTGGGACCCGGACAGAAGGTCGGTCATCGGCGCTGCTCTTTCCTAGTTTTGCCGGGCATTTTGACAGGGTGGGGGGGCCGGGGCAATCGCTGGATTGGCTTAATCCACAGCGTTTTCCCGCAGCCAGGCGGCGAGGTCTTCCTCGTCCGTGAAGCTTGGGGGGACCTTGTGGATGGTGTCGCCCATTTCGACGGTGTCATGTCCCCGCTTCACGCCATTGAGGTCGAGGCAGGCAAGCCTGGATCGACAGGCGGTGCGCTTGCTTGCATCATTGCAGACATGACCCGTCGCGACCGCCATGCACTGGGCCCCGGCAAGGTCGAAGTCGTCCGTAAACAACCGCTACACGTGCCAGTGATCCACGCGCCCCAAGGCCCCATCTATGGATTTGTCTCCGGGCACCGGCACGACGGACCCCACGCAGCGCGGGTTCCGACTTGATCAGAACGACACAGTTGCACCATGGGTCGGGCCAAACAGGCCATCCTGCCAGGAGGGCGTCCAGAAAATCGTTGACATCATTGCAATGAGGGTAATCAGAAAGGCAGCGAGGGGAATGATGCGCAGAAGCATGTTAAAATCCTTGATAAATGAATGCCCTCAGCATCTGCTTTCTGAGACATCCGGCAAGTCAGGAATTCCTGACCGGCCCTCCCGAATCCCGGAGATCACCATGCCTTGGATCACCACCATCCCCTTCGAGGCCGCCACCGGCAAACTGCGCGGGCTCTACGCCCGCGTCACGGGGCCGGGGAACAACGTGGACAACATCATGATGATGCATTCCCTGCGCCCCCACACGATGGAAGGGCACATGGCGATCTACAAACACGTCCTGCATCACCGTGACAACCGCGTCCCGAAGTGGTTTCTGGAGGTGCTGGGCGTCTGGGTCTCGTCCCTCAACGACTGCACTTATTGCGTGGAGCATCATTTCGCCGGGATGAAGCGGCTTTTGGGCGAGGACGCACGGGCGGATGCGATCCGGGCGGGCATCACTGCGCGCGACGTCACAAACCTGCCGCTGGACGACGCCCAGAAGGCGGCGATGGAATATGCCCGAAAGCTGACCGAGCACCCTTCCGAAATGGTCGAAGCGGATGTGGCGGTGCTGCGCGCGGCGGGGTGGGAGGATGGAGAGATCCTCGAGATCAATCAGGTCACCGCCTACTTTGCCTATGCCAACCGAACCGTGCTTGGGCTCGGCTGCTCGACCGAGGGCGACATCATCGGCCTCAGCCCCGGAAATTCGGCGGACCCTGACGATTGGGGCCATCGCTGACACCCGCCATCTAGTACCAAGCCTCTTTCCGGCGCGGCAGGCGCGATAGGCGAGCACACCGATCTTGCCTGCCAATTCCGTAGCGCGGCTGCACCCCTACGCGGTCAAACCCGTCAGGGCGCATTTACACCGCGTGAATGTCAGCGCGCGAACCGGCGTTGTCGGCCTACCCCTGGCGCGGCGAGGCTGCGATGCCGAAGGGCCGGAACATGGCCTTCTCCCGCTCCCAAAAGCGACGCTTCAACCGCACCAGTCGAGGATCGCGCGGGCCACCTTTTGCGGCTGCTGGTGGTGCAGCCAGTGGTCGGCCGCCTCGATCTCCACCCGCGTCAGGTCGGGGGCAAACGACTCCAGCCCCTCCGTCGCCTCGGGCAGCAGGGCCTTGTCCTCCATCCCCCAGATCAGCAGATGCGGGCATCGCACCATCATCCGCTCCAGCGGGAAGTCCGGCAGGTCGGTGAGGGTCTCGCCCGGCTGGCCCACCTTCAGCGGTGAGGCGCGATACCAGTTGATCATTCCCCGCAGCCGCCCCGGACGGGCCCATTCGGTGCGGTAAGCCTCGGCCATCTCCGGCGACAGCCATTCGAGGTTCATGTGCCGCGAGAACATCTTCATAAGCCGGTCGTAGTTGTCCTCGGCCAGCCGGTCCTCCGACCCCGGGCGCCGCAGCGAATGGATGTACTGCGAGGCCTCGGTCTGCGCCCCCCCGGTTGCCAATGCGCGCTGGAAGGGCACGGGGTGCACGCCGTTCATGATGATGAGCCGCTCCACCAATGCCGACCGGAACATCGCCAGCCCGTAAGCCACCGCCGCGCCCCAGTCGTGGCCCAATACCGTCACCGGCCCGTCCCCGATCAAAGCGGCCATATCCGCCACCAATCCGGAGGTGGCATAGTCCGACACCTGCTCCGGCGCCCAGCTCTGCCCATAGCCGCGCTGGTCCGGGGCGATGCAGTGAAAGCGATCCGCGAGCCGGGGCGCAAGCTGCCCCCAAGCTCCGCCGTATTCGGGGAACCCATGCAGCATCAACAGCTTCGGCAGGCTCTCGTCCCCCCAATGCCGCACAAAGAACGGCTTGCCACCCAGCGATACCGTCTCGGTCCTGACATCATCCATTGCTTCACCCTTTTCCAAATACCGCTGCGCATCGCCCGCACCGGGCACCACGCTCAGGCGGTCTCCCCCGGTCCCAACCGCTCCAAGCGTAACCCCCGCGCGCTCTCTGGCGGAAAGCCCGGCCAGATCTCCCCGTCCAGATACCGCCGCATTGCGCTATCGCGCTTCACATGCACATCGAGAAACGCCGCCACGAAATGCTGCGCGATATTGTTCATCCGCACCGTGTCCCAGACCGCATCGCCATAATGCCCAAAAGGCGACCGGCCCAGTTTCTCGGAAAACGCCCAGCTTTCGACAGGCGCAGGCACCGGGGCCGCCGCGTTGTGGCCCGCGTTGGCGAAGCTCAGCAGGTGGCGCTCCACTCCCGTCGCCTCCTCGAAAATCTGACGCATGGCGGCGTAGCCCGAGACTTCGTCCTGCGTGCCTGCAAGCAGCAGCATCGGCACCCGCAGGCCCGCCATGCCCGCCGCGTCCCAGAACCCGGCGGCACGGCCCCCTGGCCCGATCGGCACCAGCGCCACGATCCGCGGGTCCGGCAAGGCATTGTGGTCGGCCCTCCCTGCGCGGTGGCGTACAAGACTGCCGTCTTCCGGCGCACGTTCGTGGGTCATGGCCGCCGCGCTCAGCCCCGCGCCGCCCAGCACCAGCGCCCCGTAGCCACCCATTGAATAGCCGATGACACCCACGCGCGATGTCTCAGCCAGTGCGCCGAGGTCGCCGCCCATCCGCTCCACTGCGTCAATCACCCCGCGCTGGTCGAGCGGGCGGTGGATCAGCGTGACGCCGAAATCCTCGTGGTCGCCGTAGGTGCTGCCCAGATGATCGGGTGCTGCCACGACATACCCCTTGGCGGCGATGCTCTCAGCCAGATGGGACAACAGGTAGCGGTTGCCGGGATAGCCGTGCGAAAGCACCACGAGGGGGGCGGTACCCTCTGCCACAGCGGCATCGCGGCTGGCTGAACCACGAAAGCTTACGGACGTCTCGCCGTCACGCAGCATCGTGACATAGGAGGTGCCGGGCACGGTCTCCGTCACTGCCGGATACCACATCTCCACGGTCAGGGACCGCGACGGGCCGACCTCCATCGTCACCGTCCGCACGCCAACCGGATGCGGCCCTCGGCCGGCCAGTTCAGGCGCGTCGGGACGGATCAGGTCGATGCGGTTGGTCTCGGTCATGGCATCCTCCGGGCGGGCGTCGGGCCAGTCTGACGGGGGCGCGGAGCGCTGGCAAGGTCACATCATCATCGGCAGCCGCCGCTTGAGGTGATCGAAGACGAAACGGATCCGCGCGACCTTCGACTGGTCTTCGTGCACCACCAGCCAGGCGGGCATGGCGTGCCCGAACCGGGGCAGCACCCGCACCAGCCCCAGCCGCGCGGCCAGTTTGGCCTGCACCAATCCCACCCCCAAACCCGCCACCACATGGGCGATCTGTGCCAGCGGATCGTCGCAGCGCAGCACGATGCGGTTGGGGGCGGGCAGACCCGCAGCGACAAGCGCAGGCAGGATGAGGTTCTCCCGGTCGTCCACGATCAGCGGCAGATCGGCGATATCGGTCGTTGCCGGGTCGAGCGCCAAGCCGGACGCGCTGAAGAACCCGACCTCCACATCTGGCAGACGCGCCGCCACCAGTGCCTGCTGCTTTGGCGGCGTGAAGCGCACCGCGATGTCCGCTGCGCGCCGGGTGAGGTTCTCGGCCAGGTCCGTCGCCGCAACTTCCAGTCGCAGGCCCGGCGCCTGCGTCATGATCTCCGCCATCAGCGGCGGCACTACGTGCGTGGCGGCGACCCGGCTACAGGTCAGCCGCACCACCCCTTCGAGGCTGTCGCGTTCCGCCGAGGCCATGCGCCCGAGCGCCGCCGCTTCCTCCAACACCGCCACGGCCATCGGCAGCAAGGTCTGTGCCATGTCGGTGGGTGTCAGGCCGTTGGCCGCGCGGGTGAAGAGCTGCGTGCCCAGCTCATCCTCCAAATCCTCGATATGGCGGCGGACGGTGGGTTGCGCCAGCCGCAGCGCGCGGGCCGCGGCCGAAAGGCTGCCCAGCGTCATGACCGCATGGAAGGCAGGAATGTGATCAAGACTGGGGGCGGGGGTGCTCATCAAAAGATGATAGCTGACTGCACGCTTTTCGACAATTCATTTCAAGCAACACAGGGGCCAAATTGAGCGCATCCAGAAAGGAAACACCATGTCCCTGACCCTCGACAACCCGACTCTTTCCTCCACTCCCATGCGCTTGACCCTTCAGGCGGAAGCGGCGGGCGTCTTTGCGCTCATCCTCTATGCCTATGCGCTCCTCGGCGGCACCTGGGGCATCTTCGCGCTCCTGCTGCTGGCGCCGGACCTCTTCATGGTCGGCTACCTCTTTGGACCGCGCATAGGCGGGATCTGCTACAACTTCGGCCACACCTATCTGATACCGCTCACGCTCGGCGCGCTGGCTCATGCCGCCGGAGCCGACATGCTTCTCAAGATCGCCGTGATCTGGACCGCGCATATCGCGATGGACCGGATGATCGGCTATGGACTGAAGTACTTCAGCGGCTTCAGGTCCACCCACCTGCAGCGTGTCTGAGGTGCGCATGCCTCAATAGCAGGCACAATGCAAAGATCGCCTCTTCCCCTCGTCATGGCCCCGTCGTAAGGCGGGGCCATGCTACAGCAAATGTCATATCGCAGCCACATCGGGGCCGTCCTCACCCTTGGTTTGCCGCTGATCGGCGGGCACCTGGGGCAGATGGCCATCGGCGTGACCGACACCGTGATGCTGGGCTGGTACGGGGTCGAGGCGCTTGCGGCTGTGACGCTGGCGAGCACCTATTTCTTTGTGCTCTTCATCTTCGGCTCCGGCTTCGCCTGGGCGGTGATGCCCATGGTCGCCTCCTTCGCCGCCGAGGGCGACGAACGTGGCATCCGGCGGGCGACCCGAATGGGCATATGGCTGTCGATGGGCTTCGCGCTCCTTGCGTTACCGGCCTTCGTCTGGGCAGCACCGATCCTGCGCCTGCTGGGACAGAGCGAGGCGCTCTCCGAGACGGCGGGAGAGTATCTCGCCGTGATGGGCTGGGGTATCGTGCCGGCGCTCATGGTCATGGTGCTGAAGTCCTACCTCGCCGCGCTGGAGCGGACGCAGGTCGTGCTCTGGATCACGCTGCTGGCGGCGCTGACGAATGGCCTTGCGAACTACGCCTTCATCTTCGGCAACTGGGGCGCCCCCGAACTGGGAGTCGTGGGGGCGGCCATTGCCTCGGTCGCGACGCAGGTGGTCTCTCTGCTGGGTGTGGTCGCCTATGTGCTCTGGGTCATGCCGCAGCACAGCCTGTTCCTGCGGCTCTGGCGGGCTGACCCGCAGATGCTGAAGCGCGTGTTCCGCCTTGGCCTGCCCATCGGTCTGACGGCGCTCAGCGAGGTCGGTCTTTTCGCGGCCTCCGCCCTGATGATGGGCTGGCTCGGGACGATCCCGCTGGCCGCGCATGGCATCGCGGTGCAACTGGCGTCGATCACCTTCATGGTCCATCTCGGCCTCAGCAACGTGGCCACGATCCGGGCCGGCAATGCCTATGGTCGCCGCGATACCCCGCACATGGCGCGGGGCGCGGTGGTGGCAACGGCGATGTCGGTGGGCTTTTCCGTGCTGACCATCGGGATCTTCGTGGGCTGGCCGGAGCCGCTGATCTCCATGTTCATGCAGCGGAGCGAACCCGCGCGGGCCGATATCCTCGCCGTGGGCGTGGGACTCCTGATCCTCGCGGCACTCTTTCAGCTGGTGGACGGGGCGCAGGCGGTAGCGCTGGGCCTGCTGCGCGGGGTGCAGGATACGCAGGTGCCCATGGTTTTCGCCGCGATCAGCTACTGGGTCGTCGGCATCCCCTGTTCCTACCTGCTGGGCTTCACGCTGGGCTGGGGCGGCGTCGGCGTCTGGGCCGGCCTCGTCGTGGGGCTGGGGGTCGCGGCGGTGCTGCTCAACGCGCGGTTCTGGGGCGTGATGATCCGACGGGTGGCGGTGGTGTGACGTCAAGCGAGTGCGCTAGGCTATCTGTTGAATGAGGTATGATCCCGAGCCGACAACTGTCTCAGCGCCGCTTCTTTCCACTACCGCCCGCGCGATGTGCGGCGGCCATGATCTCTTCCGCGATCTCACGGGCCTCGTCGGGCGTGAAGTCCATCGGGATCTCGAACCCCTTGCCCTCGACAAAAAGCCGCACCATGCCCTTGTCGGTCGGGCCGATCTGAAGGTTCGCTTCGATGTCGCGTTCGGTGTCGATGCCCATGGGTCTCTCCGGTCTGATGGCGATCATCGCTAGCGCGGCGGCGCTTGAAACGCAAGCGCCCTTGGCGGCAAGCTGGCTCCATGGAACACATCGAGATTCGCCGCTTCACCCCCGCCGACCGCGACTGGCTGGTCGAACAGCACGACGTCCATTACGCCCGGGACGAAGGCTTCGACCACACCTTCGGGGAACTGGTGGCGAGCATCCTCGACGCCTTTCTCGAAGACCACGATCCCGATGATGAGGCGGGTTGGATCGCCTGGGACAGGGATCAGCGGCTGGGCAGCATCTTTTGTGTGCGCCTGAACGATGACACGGCCAAGCTGCGCCTCTTTTTGCTGACACCGGCGGCGCGCGGCAAGGGGTTGGGACGGCGGATGCTGGAGACCTGCATGGGCTTTGCAAAGGTGCGCGGCTACAAGCGCATGCGGCTCTGGACACACGAATCGCACCGCGCGGCGGGGGCGCTCTACAAGCGCAACGGCTGGACGCTGATCGACAGCAAACCCGTCGTCTCCTTCGGCAAGCCCAATGTGGAGCAGACCTGGACGATCATCTTGTGAGCCGCCGCCGGGGCCAGATCGCGGCGGCGCTGACGGGCGTTCAGGTGGGGTTGGCGCTGGTGGCGACACGGGCGTTGGCGGGGCAGGTGAGCCCGCTGACGTTGGCGCTACTGCGCTACGGCATCGGGGTGGCGGTGCTGCTGCCGTTTTTCATCAGATCGCACAGAGCGGTCATTGGACGGGCGGACCTTCTTCCTGTGCTGGTGCTGGGCGTGGCCCAGTTCGCCGTGCTGATCGCGCTGCTGAACACCGGGCTGCAAAGCGTGAGCGCCTCTCAGGGCGGTGTGATCTTTGCGACGTTTCCCCTGATCACGATCCTGCTGGCGGCACTGCTGGGGCGGGAAAGGCTGACCCTTCTGCGCGGCTTCGGCGCTTTGGCCTCGGTGGTCGGGGTGGCGATCTGTCTCGGCGTCGGTGACCTTGCCGTCAACCCGCGCGGGGCGGCGCTGATCTTTGCCGCCGCCTGCACGGGGGCGGTCTGTTCGATCTTCTACCGGCCCTATTTGCAACGCTATCCGACCCTGCAGATCGGCACGCTGGCCATGACCGCCGCCACCGTCGCCCTGATACCCGGCACTTTTACCGAGGCACCTGGGTTCGAGCTGGCGGTCCTCGCACCCGCCGGCTGGTCCCTGGTCATGTTCATCGGGCTGGCCAGCGGGGCAGGCTACCTGCTGTGGTTGACGGCGCTGAAGAACACCAGCGCGGGAGAGGCGACCGTGCTGATGGGCCTCTCCCCGATCACGGCGGCCCTGGTGGGCTGGCTCGCACTGGGAGAGCCGCTGACGCCGGGGTTCGTGCTGGGTCTCGGAATCGCGCTTTCCGGGGTCACGATGGCCGTGCTGAGCAGGACCTGATCTCTACTCGATCACCACCGTCTGGCGCAGGTTTCCGGTCAGCCTGTCGAAGATCAGGATGCGGTCGTCGCCCGTTATGACGGCATACCAGCCGTCGCCCACGGTAAAGGCCGTGGCCTCCGCGCCGTCGGGCAGGGTGATCGTTTCGGGCAAATCCGGGCCCCCTGCCGACAGGCGGGTGACAAGCAGTCCGATCACCACTAGAACCCCGGCAATCATCACCACGGTCAGAACCGTCACCAACCGCCGCAGGAACCGCAGGTTTGCGGGCTCCAGAGGCTCAACCGGATCATCCATGTCGCATCGCCGTATCACCTTCACCTTCGCGGACAGCCCGCCGCCCCGTCTTGATAAGGCGCTGGCCCGCGATGTGCCAGAGGACGCGAACCTGTCGCGCACCCGCCTGATGCGCCTGATCGAAAGCGGCGCGGTCCGGGTCGAGGGGCAGGTCGTGCGCGATCCACGGGCGCAGGCGATGCCCGGCGTGCAGGTCGATATCGACGTGGAGGAGGCGGAGGACAGCCACATCCTGCCCGAGGTGATCCCGCTGGAGATCGTCTTCGAGGACGACGATCTGGTGGTGATCAACAAGCCCGCAGGCATGGTGGTGCATCCGGCACCCGGTTCGCCGTCGGGTACGCTGGTGAACGCGCTGATGGCGCATTGCGGGGATAATCTGTCGGGCGTGGGAGGCGTGAAGCGGCCCGGCATCGTGCACCGGATCGACAAGGAAACCAGTGGCTTGCTGGTGGTGGCGAAATCCGACGCCGCGCACCACGGCTTGGCGGCGCAGTTCGAGAAGCATACCGTGGAGCGCTACTACCAATGCGTCGTATACGGCGTGCCAGACGCCAATGATCCGCGCCTGCGTGGCGTGCGCGGCGCGTCCTTCGAGCCCGGCAATATCCTGAAACTGACGACGCAACTCGCGCGCCACCGCACCGACCGCCAGCGGCAGGCAGTCTTGTTCCAGAACGGTCGCCACGCGGTAACGCGGGCGCGCACGATGGAACGCTTCGGCACCCCTGCCGTGCTCGCTCTGATGGAGTGCTGGCTGGAGACCGGGCGCACGCATCAGATCAGGGTGCATCTTGCGCATGCCGGGCATGGGCTGGTGGGCGATCCGACCTATGGCGGCAAACGCAAGCTGCCCAAGGCGGCGCTGCCCGAAATCGCGGCGGAGGCGGTGAAGGCCTTTCCCCGGCAGGCGCTGCACGCCGCTGTTCTGGGGTTCGATCACCCGGTGACCGGCGAGATCGTGCGGTTCGAAGCCCCTTTGCCACAAGATATGGCCGATCTGCTGGATATCCTGCGGCTGACGGTGTAAGTTAGCGCTCACAGGGCGTGCACAGCTGCGTGATTGTGCGAAACGTTCATTTTCTGTTCACAGGTGTTGTGCAATGATGAACAAAACCCCGACCAATTTCTCTTGAATCGGGCCGGGGCGTCTACCATATCTTATGTTAAGCCCGTAAACATGGGCCCCGAATAAGGGAAAGGGACATCATGGCCAATTATGCAAATCTGCCGGCACCGACGCCCGAAGGCGGGCTGAACCGCTACATGCAGGAAATCCGCAAGTTCCCGCTTCTGGAACCGGAAGAGGAATACATGCTCGCCAAACGCTGGGTGGAGGAGCAGGACACAGCAGCCGCGCACAAGATGGTCACGAGCCACCTGCGCCTCGCCGCGAAGATTGCGATGGGCTACCGGGGCTACGGATTGCCGCAGGCCGAGGTGATCTCGGAGGCGAACGTAGGTCTGATGCAGGCCGTCAAGCGCTTCGACCCGGAGAAGGGTTTCCGCCTTGCCACCTATGCCATGTGGTGGATCCGAGCCTCGATTCAGGAGTACATCCTGCGGTCGTGGAGTCTTGTGAAGCTCGGCACGACCTCGGGTCAGAAGAAGCTGTTCTTCAACCTGCGCAAGGCCAAGAACAAGATCGGTGCGCTGGAGGAAGGCGACCTGCGGCCAGAGAACGTCACGACCATCGCGACCCAGCTTGGCGTGACGGAGGCCGAAGTGATCTCGATGAACCGGCGGATGTCGGGCGGCGATGCTTCGCTGAATGCGACCGTGGGGTCGGATGGCGAAGGCACGATGCAATGGCAGGACTGGCTGGAGGACGAGGACGCAGACCAGGCGGGCGACTATGCCGAGCGTGACGAGCTGGAGACGCGCCGCGAGATGCTGTCCGAGGCGCTCGATGTGCTGAACGACCGCGAGAAGGACATCCTGACGCAACGGCGTCTGTCGGACGATACGGTGACGCTGGAGGATTTGTCGTCGCAGTACGACGTCAGCCGCGAGCGTATTCGCCAGATCGAGGTCCGCGCCTTCGAGAAGTTGCAGAAGCGGATGCGGGAACTGGCGAAGGATAAGGGCATGGCGGCGGCGTAATCCGCCGCGCTCGTCGTGCAGTTGAAAACGCCTGCCCGGAACGTTCCGGGCGGGCGTTTTGCGTTCAGGCGATCTCGTGTGCGGTGATCGTATAGGCGCGGCTGTCCTTGTCGAGCGGGTCGAGCAACTGGCCCGCCACCTCGACCTGCGGGTACATCAGGAAGGGCAGGGCAGCTTGCGTCGTGCCGGGCAGGGTCACGTCGTGGGCGAAGTTGTAGGCAAGCCAGTTGCCTTCCCAACCGCCAAAGAGCGCCTTGCGCGCATCCACCACCTTGGGATCGTCAAGCGCCAGATCCTTCGGCGGCTCTTCCAGCATCACCTTGCGCACGTCGGCAGGATCGACCGCAATCCAGCCGAAACCGTCGAGGAACACCTCGGCCCGGCAGTGCTGCGCGCCCGTGATGTCCTCCGACTTGGTGCCGAGGCTCTGGTAACCGAAGGCGGAGGCGGCGACCCGCACCCCGTAGACATCCCGCGCGGGCAATCCGGCCGCGCGGGCGAGACCCACGTAAAGCGCGTTGAGATCGGCGCATTTTCCGGTCAGGTCGCCCATCTGCAGCATGGAGGCGATGTCGCCCATCCCGCAGCCGCGGGTTTCCGGATTGCGCGCGGTGTTTTCCACGACCCAGTCGTATATGGCCCGCGCCTTGGCGAGGTCGCCGTCGAGGCCGCCGGTGATCTGCTGCGCCGTCTCTGCGACGATCCCGTCGGTGGGCAGAAGGGCGGTGGCGCGGGTGTAGAGCGCGCGGTCCTCAGACGAGAGAGCGGGGGTGTCGCCGGGCTGCGACAGAGTCGCCGAACGGCTCTGGGTCGAGAAGGTAGAGGTCAGCTCCAGCTCCTTCGGCGTCGGTCCCGCCCCCCAGCGGGCGTGCAGGAAGGTCGCTTCGCCGCTTGCGTCGGTCATGATCCGCGCGTCATTGGCGCTGGTCGTGAAGTCGTTTTCACCGGGCCGCATCCACCCTTCTTCCGAAACGGCCGACACCGGCACCCAGGCCTGCGCCGCACCTGTCCCGGCCGGCAGGGCGATGCGCGTCGTGATCGCGAACTGCCGCCAGCCGTCGGCAACGGGCAGGAATGCCGCCTGTCCGGCGCGGGGCAGCACCGCGACCAAAGAAGCGGCGCTCGCGGTTTTCATCAGGGTTCTTCGGGTCAGGTGCATCAGATCGCTCCGTGTTGTGATTGACCTCTGCCATAGCTCCCGGCCATCCCTCCCGCAACCGTTGAGCGATGCCCCTCTTTCCCGGCCCAGCCTTCGCCGATAGACTTGCCCTTCACATGTACGGAGCAGAAGTATGAAAATCTTGAAATGGGGCATTCTCGGTGCGTCGAACTTTGCCAGCCAGTTCATGGGCCCTGCGATTCATGCCGCGTCGGGCGCGGAACTCTTCGCGCTTGCCACGTCGCATGCCGACAAGGCGAAACCCTTCAGCGCTTTCGCACCCGGGCTGCGCCTGCACGCGGATTACGAGGCGCTGCTGGCAGACCCGGAGATCGACGTCGTCTATATCCCGTTGCCAAACCACCTGCACGTCGAATGGACGCTGAAGGCGCTGGAAGCGGGCAAGCATGTGCTCTGCGAGAAGCCGATGACATTGCAGGCAGGGGATTTCGACCGGCTGATCGCCGCGCGCGACCGCAGCGGCTTGCAGGCGGCGGAAGCCTTCATGATCGTGCATCACCCGCAGTTCCGCCGCGCCCGCGAGCTCGTCGAGGGTGGCACGTTGGGCAAGCTGCGGCACGTGGACGTCGTCTTCAGCTATTTCAACGACGATCCGGGCAATATCCGCAACAAGGCCGATGTGGGCGGCGGCAGCTTGCCGGATGTTGGGGTATATGCCTTCGGCTCGGTGCGTTATGTGACAGGGCAGGAGCCTGAGGCAGTGCCCTTTGCACGGATGGATTTCGACGCCGGTGTGGACACCTATGCGCATGTTGTGGCGGATTTCGGGGGTTTCCGGCTGAATGCCATGACGTCTACCCGACTAGCGGCCCGTCAGGGGATCGTCTTCCATGGCGACAAGGGGGTCTTGCGGATGACCTGCCCGTTCAACGCCAATGTCTTCGATCAGGCGGAACTGCATCTGGAAACCACGAAGGGCAGCGTGATGGTGGAACGTTTTACGGGAGTGAACCATTATGTCTTGCAAGTGGAGGCTTTCAGTAGGGCGGTTCGCGAGGGCGGCGGCTATGCCTGTCCGCTGGAGTTCAGCAAGGGCACGCAGGCGATGATGGATACGGTCTTTGCGGTGGGCGGACGCTGACCCCTTTGCGGTGTGTGAATGGTGATGTGGTGCAGTGGTATTTGAAGAAAGGGTGAAGGGGGGCAAGGGGCCCGCCCTTTCAGGGCGTGGCGATTGGATGAAAGGTGATGTGAGATGGCAGGCGGATGGGCCAGGGACGGGGCGGTGAGTGAGCAGATCGAAGCCTCGATCAGCGACGAACTGGCGCGGATGAAGGCGCGCAAGACTCCCGTGGGAGAGAGCCTCGCATTCTGCGCCGAATGCGAAGAGCCGATCCCGGAGGCGCGGCGCGTAGCCTTGCCCGGGGTGAAGCTCTGCATCGACTGCGTGCGCGAGCGGGATGGCAAGTTCGAGGCGCGGAGCGGAATCAACCGGCGCGGGTCGAAGGACAGTCAGTTGAAATGACGCGGACGGTGCCGGGCGTTGATGAACGGGTCGGGCGCGTGGGAAACGGTGCAGTGAGCTTCGCCCTGTCTCATGGCGGACTTGCAGCTCTGATCGCCGTCAGTCGCGCATACAGGTCTCGTCGCCATTGGTACCCCAACCGAGCACCAATCGGTCGATGCTCAGAGTCTTCAGCGTCAGCCGGTTGATCTTTCTGCTCTGCTTCCAGGGAAAGACATTCGGATCGACGGATATGTCGTTGATCGTCAGTGACGTCACGGTCCGGTCCTTTTCGGAGATGAGCAGGGATGTGCCATCTACCTTCCAGCCGAAATTATAGGTGCCCTCCATCACGAAAGGAATCGGGCCAGCCGCTTCGGGATCGGTCATCGTGGCAATTGTCTTGCTTTGCGTGATGCCGGTGCCGTCGGGGTGAAAGGTCGTGCGGCCCGCGATATGCATCTGCTCGATGTTCAATTCGCAGCGCCAGACGCCCAGCAACTGCGCCTCCTGCGCGGCTGCGGGCGTGACAGATGTCAAGCTGATCAGACCCGCAAGCCCGGCCAGTTTAGCGTTCCGCATCGTGTCACCTCTCTGAAGTCAGTCCTCCATCTCCTCCAACTCGTCAATGAACCCTGAAATCATGCTCAGCCCCTTGTCCCAGAACGCCGGATCGGAGGCGTCCAGACCGAAGGGCGAGAGCAGTTCCTTGTGGTGCTTGGACCCGCCGGCCTTGAGCATGTCGAAATACTTGTCCTGAAAACCCTCTTCGCCCTCGGCGTAGACGGCATAGAGCGCGTTCACCAGGCCATCGCCGAAGGCATAGGCGTAGACGTAGAAGGGTGAATGCACGAAGTGCGGGATGTAGGCCCAGAAGGTCTCGTATCCGTCCATGAAGTCGAAGGCCGGTCCGAGCGACTCCGCCTGGACCGACATCCACAAAGCGTTGATGTCATCGGGCGTGAGCTCTCCGCCCCGCCGCGCCGCGTGCAGTTTGCATTCGAAGTCGTAGAAGGCGATCTGGCGCACCACCGTGTTGATCATGTCCTCGACCTTGCCCGCCAGCAGGACCTTGCGCTCGGCTTGTGATTTCGCGCCATCCAGCATCTTGCGGAAAGTCAGCATCTCGCCGAAGACGCTCGCCGTTTCGGCCAGCGTCAAAGGGGTGGAGGACAGCATCTCGCCCTGGTCTGCCGCCAGTACCTGATGCACGCCGTGGCCCAACTCGTGTGCCAGAGTCATCACGTCGCGCGGTTTGCCCAGGTAGTTCAGCATCACGTAGGGGTGCACATCCGTCACCGTGGGATGCGCGAAGGCGCCCGGTGCCTTGCCGGGTTTCACCGCGGCGTCGATCCAGCCGTCGGTGAAGAAGGGTTTTGCCAACTCCCCCATGCGCGGATCAAAGGCGCTGTAGGCATCCATCACCGTCTTTTCGGCCTGCGCCCAGTTCACGATGCGCGGGTCTTCCATCGGCAGGGGTGCGTTGCGGTCCCAGACCTGCATCCGGTCCAGACCCAGCCACTTGCGCTTCAACTCGTAGTAGCGATGCGAGAGCTTCGGATAGGCCTCGACCACCGCGTTGCGCAGGGCCTCGACAACCTCCGGCTCCACCTGGTTCGAAAGGTGCCGCCCGGTCTGCGGCGTGGGCATCCCGCGCCAGCGGTCGATGACTTCCATTTCCTTGGACTGCGTGTTGTGGATGCGTGCGAAGGTCTTGATATTGCCCTCGAAAACCTCTGCCAGCGCGTGCGACGCCGCCTCGCGCGCGGCGCGGTCAGGGTCGGTCAGCAGGTTCAGCGTGCCCTCGATGCCCAGCGTCTCGCCGTCCACCTCGAACTCCAGCCCCGCGATGGTCTCGTCGAACATCCGCTCCCAGGCGTCGCCGACGACACCGAGGTCGTGCAGGAACTTTTCCAGCTCGTCCGACAGTTGGTGGGGTTTCATCGCACGGATGCGGTCGAAAACGGGCTTGTAGCGCGCCAGATCGGCGTTGCGGGCAAAGAGCTTGTCGAGGTGGTCGTCCTCCAGCCGGTTCAGCTCAAGCGTGAAGAAGACCAGCGGGGTGGTGAAGTTGGTGATCTTTTCCTGCATGTCGGACATGAACTTTGCCCGGCCCGCATCGGTCGTATGCTGGTAGTAGCGCAGGCCGGCAAAGGACATGATGCGCCCGGCGATGTTGTTGATCTTCTCGTTGCGCAGCACGCAGTCGAGGAATCCATCGGCGTCCAGCGCCGCCAGTTTGCCCTCGTAGTCGGCGGCGAAACTGCTGCAGGCCTCCTCCAGCCAGTCGAGGTCGCGCTTCAG
>JBBSJO010000012.1:0-41616 GCA_038257185.1 Rhodobacterales bacterium
GCATCCCTGGCGGACGTGCGTGTGTCGCGCGATATCGATCTGGACAGCCAGTGGTACCCGGCGGTGGTGCTCGAAGTCGGTGCGAGCGACGCGCGCATCGGTATCGAGGGCGTGGAGGAGGATGCGGACGGTCACTGGATTCCCGCCAAGGACGTGCAATGGGCGCGCAAGCGCCTGAAGGACGGCAAGCTGGGGAGCAAGGCGCAGGTGGCAGGCGATCTGCTGGAGGTCGGCGACGTCGTGCTGGTGCGTCGCATGACCGCGGACAACGACGGCAGTTTTATCCGCTGGACCCTGCGGCAGGTGCCGGAGGTGCAGGGCGCTTTCGTGGCGATGGACGTGAACACCGGCCGCGTGATCTCCATGCAGGGCGGGTTCTCCTATCAGGACAGCGTCTTCAACCGCGCCACGCAGGCCAAGCGGCAGCCGGGGTCGTCCTTCAAACCCTTCGTCTATGCCGCAGCGCTCGATTCAGGCTATAGCCCCGCGACCATCGTGGTGGACGCCCCGATCGAGATCGATACGCCGCAGGGTATCTGGCGTCCGCGCAACTCTTCCAACAAGTTTTACGGGCCGACGCCGCTCAGGACCGGCATCGAGCAGTCGCGCAACCTGATGACGATCCGGCTGGCGCAGGAAGTCGGGATGGACGTCGTCGGCAGCTATGCCGAGCGCTTCGGGGTCTATGATGATCTCGCACCGGTGCTGGCCAACGCGCTTGGCAGTCAGGAAACCACGCTTTACCAGATGGTTGCGGCCTATGCGATGTTCGCCAATGGCGGCGAGCGGGTGGAGCCGACACTGGTGGACCGGGTGCAGGACCGCTACGGTCGCACCGTCTACCAGCACGATCAGCGCATCTGCAACGACTGCAAGGTGGCCAGCCTGCAACCGGGCGTGGCCCCGCGCATCATCTCCAACCGCGAGCGGGTTATGGACCCGATCACGGCCTATCAGCTCACCTCGATGATGAAGGGTGTGGTTGACCGGGGCACGGCGGCAGGCGCGATCAACCTGCCGGTGCCGATTGCGGGCAAGACCGGTACCACCAACGATGCCAAGGACGTGTGGTTCATCGGCTTCTCCTCCAACATCGTGGCAGGCTGCTACATCGGTTTCGACAACCCGCGATCTTTGGGCCGCAGCGCCTATGGCGCGGGCATGTGCGGCCCGGTGTTCCAGCGGTTCATGTCGGATGCGATCCAGAAATATGGCGGTGGTCCGTTCCAGGTCCCGGACGGGTGCCACTTCATCAATATCGACCGCTTCACCGGCGCGCGGTTGAGTGACGGGGCGGCGGGCAACAACGTCGTATCCGAGTGTTTCCGCGACGGGGAGGAGCCGATCTTTGGTATCACCTTCGATGGCGGCTTTGCCATGGGGGCCGATCTGCCGCTGGTGGAGGAGATCGGAACCACGTCCGTGCGGCAGGTCACGACATCGAGCGGCAAGAAGGCCACCGTGGGTCCGAAGGCGAGTTTCGGCACGCTGTCGTCGGGCGGGCTCTATTAATCCTGAGGGTGTGGTGGGGTGAAACCCCACCCTACGGCTTGTTGTCGGGGCGGCGCTGGTTTATCTCATGCCGGACCCACCGGAGGCAGGCACGGATGCGCGCAGAAGCAGAAAATTTGGCAGAAAAGATCAGCAAGTCGGTGGACCTGCTGGCACAGCGGCTGGACGTCGGCACGGCTTCGCACCGGCTGGAGGAATTCAACGCGCGCGTCGAGGACCCCAAGCTCTGGGACGATCCGGAGGCGGCGCAGAAGCTGATGCGCGACCGGCAGATGCTGGTCGATGCCATCGCGACCTATGAAAGTATCAAGCAGGACCTCGCCGACAACATCGAGTTGATCGAGTTGGGTGAGATGGAGGACGACGCGGAGGTTGTGGCCGATGCGGAAGCCGCGCTGCGTGCCCTGGCCACAAAAGCTGCCCAAAAGGAGCTGGAGGCGCTGCTGGACGGCGAGGCCGACGGCAACGATACCTTCCTCGAAATCAACTCCGGCGCAGGCGGTACGGAATCCTGCGACTGGGCGCAGATGCTGGCGCGGATGTATATCCGCTGGGCCGAGCGCAAGGGTTACAAGGTCGAACTGCAGGCCGAGAGCGCAGGGGAAGAGGCGGGGATCAAGTCCGCGACCTACAAGATCAGCGGCACCAACGCCTATGGCTGGATGAAGTCGGAGAGCGGCGTGCACCGGCTGGTGCGGATTTCTCCTTTCGATTCGGCGGCCAAGCGGCATACCTCGTTCACCTCTGTGAAGGTCTATCCGGTGGTCGACGACAATATCGAGATCGAGGTGAACCCCTCCGATATCCGCATCGACACCTATCGGTCCTCCGGGGCGGGGGGGCAGCACGTCAACACCACCGATTCCGCCGTGCGGATCACCCACCATCCCACGGGAATCGTCGTGACGAGTTCGGAAAAATCGCAGCACCAGAACAGGGACATCGCGATGAAGGCCCTGAAAAGTCGTCTCTATCAGCTTGAGCTCGACAAGCGCTCCGCGCTTGTTAACGAGGCCCATGAGAGTGCGGGGGATGCGGGCTGGGGCAACCAGATCCGGTCCTACGTCTTGCAGCCCTATCAGATGGTGAAGGATCTGCGCACCAACTACGAGACGTCAGATACCAAGGGCGTGCTGGACGGTGATCTCGACGGGTTCATGGGGGCGACTTTGGCGCTGGCGGTATCGGGCAAGAGCCGGGCGGAGGCACAGGGGAGCTGACCATCGGGGGCGCTGCCCGCGTCCATCGCGCTTGAACCGATGGCGCCGAAATGGGCAACCCTCGGCAATATCTAACGCCAAGAAGAGGGGGCGGGGATGGAAGTTCACGATATGAATGCACGGGCGCTGTCTGCGGCCTTGGAGGCTGGGTCGCTCAGTGCAGAAGAGCTGATGCAGGCGACGCTGGCAAGGATCGGGGCCGTGAACGGGGTGGTCAATGCCATCGTGTCGCTGCGCGATGCCGATGTCCTGATGGCGGAGGCGCAGGCGGCGGATGCGGCACCGCGCATGGGCTGGCTGCATGGAATCCCCATGGCAATCAAGGATCTGGCCGATGCGGCAGGGCTGCCGACCTCGATGGGGTCGCCGCTTTTCGCGGGGCAGGTGGCGGCGGCGGACAGCCTGATGGTCGCGCGGCTGCGGGCGGCCGGGGCGCTGATCATCGGCAAGACGAACACGCCGGAATTCGGGCTCGGGTCGCATACGACCAACCCGGTGCATGGGGCGACCTGCAATCCCTATGGCCTCACGCGCTCGGCCGGGGGGTCTTCCGGCGGGGCGGCTGCGGCGCTTGCGGCGCGGATGCTGAGCGTGGCGGACGGGTCCGACATGATGGGGTCACTGCGCAATCCGGCGGGCTGGAACAACGTCTACGGGATGCGACCCACCTGGGGCAGTGTGCCGGGCGAACCCGAAGGGGACATGTTCCTGCACCAGCTTGCAACCTCCGGTCCGATGGCGCGGACGCCCGGCGACCTTGCCGCATTGCTCGATACCATGACCGGTCCAGACCCGCGCCAGCCGCACGGGTTGGCACTGGCCGATGCCCTGCCGCAGCTGGCCGGGGCATTGCCGCGTCAGCGGCTGGGCTGGCTCGGCGACTGGGGTGGGGCGTTCCCCTATGAAGGCGGGATCACCGCGCTCAGCGAGACGGCGCTCACGCAGATGCAGGGATTGGGCCACCATGTGACGCCGCTCGCTGCACCCTTCGATGCGGATCTGATGTGGGAAAGCTGGATCACCTTGCGGTCCTTCTCCGTCGCCTCGGGGCTTGGCGACATATTCGCAGATCCTGCGCGACGCGATCACCTCAAGGCGACCGCGCGATGGGAGATCGAACGGGGACTGGCCATGGATGCGATGACCGTCCACCGGGCGAGTGTCGTGCGGTCGGACTGGTTCCGGCGGGCCACGGTGCTCTTTAAAGAGATAGACGTGCTGGTGTTGCCCTCAGCGCAGATTTGGCCCTTCGACGTCACCACTGAGTACCCGCGCGAGATCGCCGGGGTGGCGATGGACACCTATCACCGCTGGATGCAGGTGGTGGTCCCGGCGTCGCTTCTGGGGCTGCCGGTGGTCAATGTGCCTGCGGGCTTTGGGGCGGAGGGTTTGCCGAACGGTCTGCAACTGATCGGTCCGCGTGGCAGCGATGCCCGGCTCTTGCAACTCGCGCAGGACTGGCATCAGGCGACCGAATGGCCGCAGCGCCATCCGCCCGTCATCTGAGGGGCGGAGCATAGGCGGGCAGGGGTGCTTCGCGGCCCTGCTCGACCAAACGCTGGCGCAGGGTAAGCGTATCCGGGTGGCCCATCTCAAGCGCAAAGATATGGGCGTGGGTGAGGAAGAAGGCGGCTGCATCCTTGTCCGTTGCTGCATCCGCCGCCTCGGCATAGAGCCGGACCAGTGCTGCGGGATCGCCCGCGAGATGCGCCGCCAGAAGCCGCGCGTCGAGGTCGCTCACTCTGCCGCCTGTGCCGGGGCGCGGTGGCGGTCGAACTGGGCTGCGACCCAATCGTGGAACATATGCGTCGGGCCGTCCATCGCCGGGGAAAACCGCCCCCCGTCGAAAGCCGCCGCATGCCTGCCGCGCTGCATCCCCTCGACGACGAAGATATCCTCGGCAAAGACCGTCTTCCATTGTTCTGTATTGCGCGCGCGCAGCGCCGCATCGGTGTCGGGGGCGGCGGATTAGAGGTGGATATGCTCCACCGTCCGCTCCGTTCCCTGCGGGATCAGCAGGATGGCGAAGGTATGATCACGGTGAACGCCCAGCAAGACGTTCGGGTAGACCGTGATGTATTCCGCCGCCGTGTCCCACTTGTCGGAGATCGGCGCGAAGTCCGGAAAGCTCTTGCCGTCCTCGCCTTTCATCTGGCGGTAGACCAGCGTGCCTTGGCCCGAGAAATGGCCGGGCGCCTCGATGTGGTAATGGTCTTCCAGCCGGGAATAGCTGTTCAGGCCGGGATGGACCCAGGGCAGGTGGTAGCTTTCGCAGTAGTTCTCCACGGCCAGCTTCCAGTTGCAATTGACCTCAAGCTGGAACCGGCTGTCGGACCCGCCGTGGTGAAGCGGCTTGTCGAACTCGGACCAGCGGGCAATCAGATCGGCATGGACGACCTCGAAGGGAGCAGCAGTGCCCGAAATGTTGATATAGATCACGTCCAGCCAGATGTGACTGCGGATCTCCACCAGCCCCAGCACCGCCCGATCGATGGCTGCATGGGTGTTATGGCCGGGGCCGCCCACATGCGGGGTGCTGACCAGCCGCCCGTCGGTGGCATAGCACCATGAGTGATAGGGACAGCGGATCGCGCCCTCGATCTTGCGGGGCGCGTCCACAAGGATCATGCCCCGGTGGCGGCAGGTGTTCTGGAACACGCGCACCTGATCCTCCTTGTCGCGCACGACCAGAAGCGGCATGCCGAGGAAATCCACGGGCACAGCATCGCCGACCTCCGGCACATCTGCAGCGACGGCAAGACCTGCCCAGTTGTCGAAGAGCACCGCCTGGCGCTCCTCCGCAAAGACGGCCGTATCGATGTAATGCGCGTTTGGCAGCCCATTGGCCTCCGCGATGGGGCGGCGAACGTGGCTCAGGTCGGTAAGGGGGCGGGGCATGGGCATCTCCTGAAGATACACTCATGCTAACAGAGCGGTCTCGCTGCGGAATTCCGGCAGCGACCGGTTTTTATCAGGGGCGACATGGCGCTGTCAGCTGAACGGCTGTTCCGGTTTCAGATGTCGGCGGTGATAGGCGGGCACGTCGTCAAAATCGCGGAAACCGGCATTACGGGCGGCAGGCAGGACCACAGACATTTTGTGGCCGAGATGTTCGTAGACCAGCCGCGTGGCCCTCATTCCGCCGCTCGTTTCCGGGACGGTCCGGGTGACATAGCCAACCCAGAAGTTGTTCTGGAACGACGCGATGCGGCCGAGATAGTTGAACGAACAGGTCATGGTATTGTGTCGCGAAGCCATGATCGCGATGCCATCTTCCTGTTGCATGACAATGCCGCGAAACTCGCGGGCAGCGGAATTTGTCGGCAGGTTCTGGATTTCCATGGCCGCGCGGGTTTCGAATCCGCGCAGGAAGGTGTTGGGGCCGGATCGGAAGACAAGAATGATCCCCACGACAAAGACATCGAGTTTGATGAAGCTGCGGCGCGAGAAGCGGTAGAAACCACTTGGAAAGACCTCCTCCGTCAGATCGCGCGTGCCGGAGCCGACATAATCGCGCAGGAAGGGATTCGCGATGGGATCCAGCGTTGTGCCAAGCTGACTGACAGGTTCAAGCAATACGCGCGCATCGACGCCGAAGAAGCTGCAGATCCGCGCCAGCACGTCCGGTCGGGGAAAGCTCTCCCCCGACAGGTAGCGATTGAACTGGGTGCGGTTGATGCCGAGCTGCCGCGACAATTCGGATATCGAACTGTACGATTCCGCAAGCGTGCGCAGATTTGCACCAAACATGTTCCGCAACTGCGCAGGCGTCTGAATGGTCATATTCGCAGATTCCTCACCGCAGACTAGTCTGCGCCTTCTGTCCGAAAACTACCAATTTTTTTGGATAAAGTCCACAAACTGATCCGAGAATTTCCTACGGATTGACGCTATTAAGCGTCAGACATGACGCTATTTTGTGTCGGTAATCTTGGATCACTGACACAAATTGCAACATCGCACCACAAACTTAACCATGTAGACTGTTGCCTTCTTCTTGTTACAATTGACCAAGGATCGCGTTCGGGGAACTCACGATGATTGGTGTTGTACTGTGGAGCGATCCCGTCGACCGCAAGGCGGTTTTCTGGTGCGAGGACCAGGGTGATCTGGCGTACTTCGAGGCGGCAGACACCGATTCGAGCAGCGCATGGCATTTCGATACCGGCGATATGGTACAGTTCGACGTCAGGATCGTGCACCGCCTCCGCAGGGCATATGATGCGCGGGTTGTGCTTGAGAAGGCCTGCACCGAACTGCCCGAGAAACTGCGTTTCTCCGCCACCGGGACGGCATCGGGCGGTGCCGATTCAAAGATCGTCGATTTCAAGCGGCCGAAATCATCTGCCAGGTCGGCTCTCGCGCGCTCTCGGAAGGGTTGAGCGCGCGCAGGTTCAGTCGCCGCGGGGCAGGGCAGCCACGCCCGTCCGCGCCACTTCACTCAACCCGAGGGGACGCATGAGTTCGGCAAAGGCGTCGATCTTTTCCGGCGCGCCCGTAATCTCGAACACAAAGCTTTCGAGCGTGCTGTCCACGACGTTGGCACGGAAGATATCCGCCAGCCGCAGCGCCTCGACCCGGTGGTCGCCCTTGCCCACGACCTTGAACATCGCCAGTTCCCGTTCAACGCAGGGGCCTTCCACCGTGAGGTCATGTACGTCGACCACAGTCACGATGCGGCCCAACTGGGCCTTGATCTGCTCGATGACCTGCGGGGTGCCGGAGGTCACGATGGTGATGCGGGAAAGGTGGCCAGTGTGGTCGACCTCCGCCACGGTCAGGCTGTCGATATTGTAACCGCGCCCCGAGAACAGCCCGATGACACGCGCGAGCACGCCGGGTTCGTTTTCGACCAGCACCGCCAGTGTGTGGCGCTCTATCACGTCCGAGAAGTTGGGCCGCAGGTTGTAGGCGGAGTGCGAGGTGGCACCTTTTTTCAGTTTCAGGGCTGACATGGATTGGCTCCTTGGGACGGGTATTTCATGCAGAAAGGCGCAGAGGCGAGGCGGTGGCGTTGCGCAGCCATACCGTCGCGGCTGTCAGGATAGCCAGCAGCGTCATGGACAGCGGCAAGAGTGCGCAAAGGATGCTCAGGGCGGCCATGCCAGGCAGAAGCAAGAGGGCACGGCCCTGCGCATGGAACCGGTCCCGGACGAACCACAGGCCGAGCAGGTAGGCCGCCACAGGGACCGCCACGGCCATGTCGCCGGCGAGCTGGGTGGTATGGGCGTGATGGGTGGCCAGTTCGACCTGCACCGCAAGGCCCGCACCGACAGCCGCACCTGCGCCGAAGACCACATAGTGGCCATAGCCCCAGACCAGCGCATCGCGCAGGCGGGTGGAGGTCATGTGATCCTCGCGGCTGAAGTAGAGCCACCAGAGCGAGAAGGTGATCACCGCGCCGCAAAGTGCGATCCAGACAAGGTGCAGGGTCACGCCTTCACCCATGCCGCTTTGCAGGGCCAACGACCCGGCCAGCAGGGCTTCGCCCAGAACGATGATGTTCAGCAGGCCGTAGCGTTCCATGATGTGGTGCCGGTGCCAGGGGGTCTCCATCCCGCGCTCTGCGATCACTGGGGTGGCGAGTTCGGCGACAACGCCGATTATCACAGCCCAGACCAGTGCGCTGCCCGATGGCGACGCGAGCAGCATCAGCACCCAATAGACCTGCACAACGCCGATCCCGGCTGCATAGCGTTTCGCGGTGGGGGCGCGGGCCGTATCGCCCGCGGCGGCACCCAGCCACAGGGTGATCATGCCAAGCCGCATCACCACATAGCCGACGATGATCATCGAAAGGTCGAGGTTTTCCACCAGCAGCGCCATGCCCGCCGCCATGATCAGCGCACCGAACATGATCAGCATCGTCACCAGCCGGAACGCCACGGAATCGTCATCATAGGCCGAGGCGAACCATGTATAGTTCATCCAGGCCCACCAGATCGCGAAGAACGCCAGCAGATAACGCCATAGCCCGTCCCAGGCGTGGCCTTCGGCCACTGCATGGTGCAACCCTGCAGCAGCGGCGGCGATCGCGATGACCGACACCAGGTCGAAGAGCAACTCCAGCGGGGTTGCCGCGCGATGCGCTTCGTGATTGTCGCGGGCACTGAAGCTCAGTTGCCCACGCAGATCGGCAAGGGTAGGCAGACGGGTCACACCAACACGCTCCCCTTCGCGTCGATCACGCCTTGCGTGCCCGCATCGCCCATCAGCATCTCGTTGTGGGCCTTGCCGCTCGGGATCATCGGATAGCAGTTCTCGTGCTTCTCCACGAGGCAATCGAATATCACCGGCCCGTCGTGGTTCAGCATCTCCATGATTGCGTCGTCCAGATCTGCGGGGTCCGAGCACAGGATACCCTTGGCCCCGAAGGCCTCCGCCAGTTTCACGAAGTCGGGCAGGGCCTCGGACCAGCTTTGCGAATAGCGCTCGCCGTGCAGCAGTTCCTGCCACTGGCGGACCATGCCGAGGCGTTCGTTGTTCAGGATGAACTGTTTGACGGGCAGGCCGTACTGCATCGCCGTGCCCATCTCCTGCATGTTCATCAGCCAGGAGGCCTCGCCCGCCACGTTGATCACGAGGCTGTCGGAATGCGCCATCTGCACGCCGATGGAGGCAGGAAAGCCGTAGCCCATGGTGCCCAGACCCCCGGAGGTCATCCAGCGGTTCGGCTCCTCGAAGCCGAGATATTGCGCCGCCCACATCTGGTGCTGGCCGACCTCGGTACAGATGTAGCGGTCATGGTCCTTGGTCAGCGCCTCAAGGCGTTCCAGCGCGTACTGCGGCTTGATCGTCTTGCCGGATTGCTTGAACTTCAGACAATCCACCTCGCGCCATTCATCGATCTTCTTCCACCACTTCGCCAGCGCCACGCCATCGGTCTTGCGCCCACGCGACTTCCAGACCTTCAGCAGGTCCTCCAGCACGTGCCCCACGTCGCCCACGATGGGGATGTCGATGCGGATGACCTTGTTGATGGAGGACGGGTCGATATCGATATGCGCCTTCAGCGACTTGGGGCTGAATTCGGAGATCAACCCGGTGATGCGGTCATCGAAGCGCGCACCGATATTGATCATCAGGTCGCAGTCGTGCATCGCCATGTTGGCTTCATAAAGCCCGTGCATCCCCAGCATCCCCAGCCAGTTCTTGCCTGAGGCAGGGTAGGCGCCGAGCCCCATGAGGGTGGAAGTGATCGGAAAATTCGTGGCCGCTACCAACACGCGCAGCAGCTGCGAGGCACCGGGGCCGGAGTTGATCACGCCGCCGCCGGTGTAGAACACCGGGCGCTTGGCCTTCTCGATGGCGGCGACCAGTTCGGTGATCTCCTCCAGATCGCCCTTCACCTGCGGCTGGTAGCGCGAGGTGGAGGGTTTCTTGGGCTGATAGGTACCGGTGGCGAACTGCACGTCCTTGGGGATGTCGACCAGAACGGGCCCGGGGCGGCCCGAGGTCGCCACGTGAAACGCCTCGTGCAGCACGCCTGACAGCTTGTCGGTCTCCTTCACCAGCCAGTTGTGCTTGGTGCAGGGGCGCGTGATGCCCACGGTGTCGGCCTCCTGAAAGGCGTCCGAACCGATCATGAAGGTCGGCACCTGGCCGGTCAGCACGACAAGCGGGATGGAATCGAGCAAGGCATCCGTCAGGCCCGTCACGGCATTGGTGGCACCGGGGCCGGAGGTCACCAGCACCACGCCGGGCTTGCCGGTGGAGCGGGCATAGCCCTCGGCGGCGTGAACCGCGCCCTGTTCGTGACGCACCAGAACGTGCTTGATGCTGTTCTGCTGGAATACCTCGTCGTAAATCGGCAGGACCGCCCCGCCGGGATAGCCGAATACGGTATCGACACCCTGATCTATCAGGGCTTGAACGATCATCTTCGCTCCGGTCATCTGGCGTGTCATCTGCGGTGCTCCGTGCAGTATGTTTCGTTTGCGCATAAAAAAACCCCCGGTTGTGACGGGGGCGCATGGGGTAGATTATGGTCTAACCGTTACCGGCCCATGCGCATGTGTCCTAGAATTACGACGATGGGTGTCATTGTCAGCGGTTCCTTCAAGCGTGCGGGGACATTATTGCCGCCCGCCGGGAGCGTCAACAGGCAATTTCACCCGAACATGTCGCGCAACGGGCATTTTTCGACACATTATTTCGGGAAAGACGGTCGGGGAGAAACTTTCGATAGGCCAAGTTGCTCTGACAGCGAAGCCGATGCGTCTACCTGTCGTTTCAGGGTCACCCAGCCCACACATAATTTTCACGCTGTTACAATTCGTTAGATTTCAGACACAAGCGACTGATTCGTCGGATGATTCGCCGAATCGGTGGAAGCTTGTGTGGACCCACATCCGTGTGAACCTGTACAGGGTCTAAAATGCCCCCGGCACCACAACTTCAAGGAGAATTATCGTAGATTATCTCCTCAGCCGCAGAAGAAAGTGTTCCAAATGAGTTGTTGATGGCTAGAGTGCGTCCACTCGAAACGATCTGTGCGCCACGAAGCGACATGGACATCTCAACTTGGAGGAATACAAAATGGACCGTCGTTCATTCCTGAAGACGTCTGCACTGGGCGGCACTGCTGCCGCCGCGGCCACACTGGCCGCACCCGCCTACGCTCAAGGCAAGCGCACCCTGACAATGGTCACCACCTGGCCCCGCGGCCTTGCCGGTGTCTGGGATTCGGTCGAGCGCGTTGTTCAAAACGTTTCCGACATCACGGACGGCCAGATCACCATCGATCCCAAGGGTGCGGGCGAACTTGTCGGCGCTTTCGAGGTGTTCGATGCCGTAGCCTCCGGTCAGGCCGACATGTATCACGGCGCGGACTACTATTTCACCGGCCAGCATCCGGCCTTCGCATATTTCACCGCCGTGCCGATGGGCATGACGGCACCCGAGATCATGACCTGGTACTATGGCCAGGACGGCAAGGCGCTGCACCATGAATTGGGCGAAATCTTCGGCATCCGCTCCTTCCTCGCTGGCCAGACCGGCGCGCAGGGTGGTGGCTGGTTCCGCAAGGAAATGAAGTCGGCCGCCGATTTCAACGGCCTCAAGTTCCGTATGCCCGGTCTCGGTGGTCAGGCGTTGTCCAAGCTTGGTGCCTCCGTGCAGGTTCTGCCGGGCGGCGAAATCTATCAGGCGCTGTCCACCGGCGCACTTGACGGGACCGAGTGGATCGGGCCGTGGTCGGACGAGAAGCTGGGACTGCAGGAGGTCTGCGACTTCTACTACCCGGCGGGCTTCCACGAGCCGGGCGCGGCGCTGTCGGTTGCGACAAACCTCGAAGTCTTCGAAAGTTTTACCCCATCGCAGCAGCGGGCGATCGAAGTCTCCTGTGCCGATGCGCACCAGCAGAACTACGCTGTGTTCATCGCCAATAACGGTCCGGCGCTGCAGCGTCTGAAGTCCGGTGGCACGCAGGTCATGGAGTTCCCCGCAGACATCTGGGACGCATTCGGCAAGGCCTCCGTCGAGGTTCTGAACGAATTCACCAGCGACGAACTGTTCAAGAAGATTCACGAGTCGGCCCAGAAGTCGATGCGCGAGTCCGGCGAATGGCTTTCGGTGTCCGACAGCAAGTACGCCACCGAGCGCAACCGCGTTCTGGCGGCCATGTAAAGTGTCGGCGCGGCCCCCTGAGACGGGAGGCCGCATCGATCCGACGTGGAGCCGGTGACGGCGCGGGGTACCGTGCGGTCGTCTGCAACAGTTTCATTACATGGGGGTCCGTCTAGATGCTCGATGGCATATGGTGGTTCTTTACCAACATCGCGATGGCGTTCTACAACTTCGGCTATGCCGTGACCCATCCGGGACTCTGGCTGGACTGGAACGATAACACAGCGATCATGCGCTTCGTCTACTACGGGGCGTCTGTGGAGCTTTTCTTCGTCCTGTTCGACGCCTTGCTGATCCTCACAATCATCTGCGTGCTCCGCCCCAGCTTCATGTGGGCGGTGGTGCGCGGGCTGGAAGGGTTTGCAAACGTGCTTGGCAGGTTCTTTGCCTGGGCAGGTCTGATCATGGTTTTGCAACAGATCATCATCGTCTTCATACAACGCATCTTCGCACGGCCCGACATCGTCATCGGCTTCGGCGTGCCGCTGCAATATGACATTTCCTGGTACGCGGAAGAGCTCAAGCTCTACAACGCGATGATCATCGTGTTCTGCGTGTCTTATACCTTCGTTCAGGGCAGTCATGTGCGGGTGGATCTTATCTACGGCGGCGCGAAGTTCCGCACCAAGAAGCTCCTCGACATGTTCGGGGCGGTCTTCTTCATGATGCCTTTCGCAGTGCTGACATGGCTTTACGGCTGGTTCTTCATGTGGCGCCATCTGATTGTGCCGAACCCGTCGGCGTCGGATTCGCTCGACCGACTGGTCAGCAAGGCCCGGGCCCTGCGCTGGAACGTGGAGACGACAGGTTTCAGCCCCAGCGGGTTCAACGGCTACTTCCTCTTCAAGGTGCTGCTCTGCTTGTTCTGCGCCATGGTATTCCTGCAAGCGATCTGTGTGCTTTACCGCTCCTGGCGGGAGTTCCGCGAGGGACCGGAAAGCGAAGCCCGCTATCTCGACCGCGACACGCTCGGCGAGGGTGAAGAAGCCTTCGAGGGCACCCATTAATTTCGGCAAGTAATCAGGGGATAACCCATGCTGTTTGGACTGGACGGGGTCGAAGTTGGCCTGCTCATCGTCTTCATTTGCCTGTTTGGCGGGATCCTCTCTGGCTTCCCCGTGGCTTTCGCCATCGGGGGTGCGGGTATCATCGCCTTCGGGATCATCGCCGCACTGGACAGCGCGGGCTTGTTGATCCATCAGGCCATCGATCAGAGCAGTCAGATGTACAACGATCTGATCCAGTCAGGCGTCAAGACGGATGCGATTTCGGTCTTCCGATACCCGGACTTGCCACGGGTAGGCATCTCGGTCTTCCCGCAGGGATGGGAGACGGCGCTGGATCGCAACGTCAGCTTTATCGTCAACCGGATGAATGAACGCGTGCTGGCGGGTCAGTCGATCGAGACACTGCTGGCCGTCCTGATGTTCGTGATGATGGGCATCACGCTGGAACGCTCCAAGATCGCCAATGACCTGCTGACCACCATGGCGCGCGTCTTCGGCCCGCTGCCGGGCGGTCTGGCCGTGTCCATCGTGGTGGTGGGTGCCTTCCTTGCCGCCTCGACCGGGATCGTGGGGGCGACGGTCGTGACAATGGGTCTGCTGGCGCTTCCGACCATGCTGCGCGCAGGCTATTCGCCGGAGCTGTCGACGGGCGTGATCGCGGCATCCGGCACATTGGGTCAGATCATTCCCCCCTCCATCGTCATCGTCCTTCTGGGCACGCTGGCGGGAGATCTCTATTCCGCAGCGCAGGAGGCGCGGGCGACCGCCGCAGGCTGCAATGATGCGCTGACTTTCCTTGGCCGACCCGCCGTCGTCTCTGTCGGCACGCTGTTTCAGGCCGCATTGCTGCCGGGCATTCTGCTGGCGCTTCTCTATGCCCTCTACGCCTTCATCTACGCGCTGCTGAACCCCGAAAAGGCCCCTGCCGTGGCATTGGGGGTGAGCAGTTCGGAACCCGTGACCAAGAGCGAGGCGTTCACCTGGCTCATGGGCGCGCCTGCCCTGATCATAGTGGGGGCGATCCTGCTGGGCAATCTCGGCGTGATCGGCAGTCAGTCGACGATAGTGTCGAGCTTTTCCGAATCCACGCCCGCTCCCAGTCTGCGCACCACTGTGAATGCGGATTGCCAGGCTGCAATGATCGAACTCCACGGCCAGGAAGCCTGGGACACGGCCGTCGCCGAACAGACCGCGATCGAGGCGGCTGGCGGTGCGCAGACCAGCGAAAGGCTGTCAGAGGAAGCCCTGATCGAAAAGCGGGCCGCGGCCATCGCCAATGCCGCGCCCATCGGCACCGGTGTGACGATCCTTCTGGTCATGCTGTCGCTTTTCCTGACGACGGCGGTCGGCGTTTCTCCGACGGCCGATCGCAGACCTTTGATCATCGGGGGCATCGGCGTCGTTTTGGCAGTGCTGGTGGACATCTTCCTGATCTTTCCGGTCACGTCTCCGGGTGCCATGGTGCTGTTGATGGCGCTGCCGTTCGCGGCGATCCTGTACGGCGTGTTCTATGCCACCAAACTTTGCGCCCGCAACGAGCTGATCCGCGTCGTCTTCCCGCCGCTGGTGCTGATCGTGGCGGTGCTGGGGTCCATCCTCGGCGGTATCACCAACCCGACGCCCGCCGCGGCACTGGGGGCAGGCGGCGCGATCATGCTGGCGGCCTACCGCAAGCTGAGGGATCAGGACCGCTCGCCCAAGATCATCATCTGGTCGACGCTGGCCCTCGTGATCTGCATTCTGGTGGGGGTGAATTTCGACCTTCGCATCAATCAGGACGGGGTCACCTTCGAATCCTGGGTTGCATTCTTCATCGCCTATGCGGCCTACCTCTATGCGGTCTTCGGCCTGCTGTTCTCCTGCTGGGTGCTTTACACCTGCGGCGTGCTGACGCCGGTGGTGCGCGAGACGGCCAAGGTGACCTCCATGGTCTTCACCATCCTGATCGGCTCCCAGCTTCTGAACCTGGTGGTGATCAGCTTTGGCGGGGAGCACTATATCCAGCAGTTCCTGAAGAGCTTCGACAACGAGCTGACGGTCTTCCTGATCGTGATGCTGGTGCTCTTCGTGTTGGGCTTCGTGCTCGATTTCCTCGAGATCATCTACATCGTGATCCCGATCGTGGGGCCGGTGATCTATGGCGGTACCTTCGATCCCAAGTGGGTCACGATCATGATCGCAGTGAACCTTCAGACCTCGTTCCTGACGCCGCCCTTCGGCTTTGCGCTCTTCTACCTGCGCGGGGTGGCTCCGCCGAGCGTGACGACGGCACATATCTATCGCGGGATCGTCCCCTTCGTGCTGATCCAGTTGGGGGCCCTTGGGATCCTGTGGCTCTTCCCGGCGATCGTGACCATCGTGCCGGACCTGATCCCGAACTGAGGGTCGGGCAGGGGTTGACCAAAAGGAGCGGCTGCGCCGCGCGAGATCCATTTCTTGCTGATGGGGGGCTTTGCGCCCCCCAAACCCCCCGCAGAGTTTATCTGGCAAAGTGAATGCGGGAGGAAAGGGGGCGCTGCGGGCGGGGGATTTTGTCAGAAGACGGTTTGCAGCCTTTCCGATTTCATCGAAGGCCGAACGATGACATCGGCACCGTGGACCGATCTGCTCTCCAGGTGGATCACGTCCTGGTCGAGCATTCGGATGCATCCGGACGACACCGCCTGGCCCAACTCCCGCGGATCGGCGCTGCCGTGGATGCGGTAAAGCGTGTCGATACCGTCCTGGAAGAGATAGAGCGCGCGTGCCCCCATCGGGTTGTCCGGGCCAGGGTCCATGCCGCCGTTGGCAACGGAGTGGGGCTCCAGTTCCGGCTTGCGTGCGATGGTCTCTGCCGGCACCTTCCAGCGGGGCCATGACCGGGTGAACTGCAGCCGCGCAGTACCGAACCATGAAAAACCGGTGGCCCCCACGCTCACGCCGTAGCGCGTCGCCTCCTGTGGTGTGTCGATGAAGTGCAGGACGGCGGCGTCGGGGTCGATCACGATCGTGCCATGCGCGTGGTAGGGCCATGGATTCGCCACGCTCTGACGGCGCAGGCGCGGGGCCAGGATGTCGCCGGAGACCGCGGGGACGGGGTAGGGTTCATCCGTGATCGCGTCGTAGAAGGCGGGCATCGGTGGACGGACGGGTGAGGGGGACGGGAGCGGTTGGGCGGGCGCGCGGGCGCAGGCGCTCGCGGCACCCATCGCCGCGAGGGCGACAAATGTGCGTCTGGTTAGCATGGGACTGTCCTTGGATTTTCTGAAAGGGATCGGCCAATAGGGCCGGGGTGCTTTCAGACCGGACGGGGCGGCGCGCGCGGCGGGGTGTGGGTGATCCCCGCGCCTGCTGTCTCGAAGTCGATCCCTGTCATGCGCTGCGCCGCCGTGGCGTCCAGGACGGCGATCTGCGGCGTCAGCGCCAGGTCGTGGAGGCAGACAGCCCCGGTGTAGAGCCCGCGCGGGCAATCGGGGATCGGTGTGCGCACCTGCGCCGCGGTCGTTTGGAGCGCGTCATGCGGGCGCGGGGCCGGTCCCGCGATGGCCTTGCCGACTGCGCCCAGCGGCAACAGCAGGATGACCAGAAGCAAGGTGATCAGGAAACGCATCATGTCCGAGATAAACGACGATCCAGCCGCGATGTCCACCGCACCTGCGGATATTGACCGGCGGCACACGCATCTGTGACCCTCAGCGCCCTCGGCGGGCCATGTCCGGCAGGGCGATATTTGCAACCTGCTCGGCAATCGGATCGGTGCTGAGCGGATGGGTATTGGGTTCGAACGTGTCGGGGTCCTTGAGCTTTTGCCAGGAACCGCCGAGATAGATTTCGAGCCCGGAGAATTTGGCCTTGTAGCCCATCTTCTGGCTGCCGGGCACCCAGTAGCCGAGGTAGATATAGGGCAGGCCCGCCGCGCGGGCGATTTCCACGTGGTCGAGGATGATGTAGTTGCCCAAGCCGTCCTGCGGCCGGTCGGGGCTGTAGAACGAATAGACCATGCTGACGCCATCGCCCAGGACGTCCGTGAGGCAGACGCCCACCAGGTCTCGGGTTTCGGGATCGAGGTATTCGATGACGCGGCTGCGGATCGGGGTTTCCTCGATCATCGCGGCGAATTCGAAGACGTCCATATCGGCCATGCCGCCGTCCGCATGACGGCTGTCGAGGTAGCGGCGGAACAGGGCGTATTGGTCTTCGGTGGCCCAGGGCGAGGTCGCCCGGCGGATCAGGTCCTTGTTGCGCCGGATGATGCGCTTCTGCGACTTGCCGGGTCGGAACGCCGCCACGTCGATCCGGGCCGAGAGGCAGGCGGAGCATTCCGCACAGGAGGGGCGGTAGAGCACGTTCTGGGACCGGCGAAACCCCTGCGACGAGAGGCTGTCATTGAGCTGGGTCGCGTTCTCACCCTGAAGGGCGGTGAACAGCTTACGCTCCATCCTGCCCTCAAGGTAAGGGCAGGGCTGCGGGGCCGTCACATAGAATTGGGGCGTGAGGGGTAGCGTGTGGCGCATGCTGTTCCGTCTGTTGCAGAGGCGATCATAACAACCGCCCCTGCGCCCGCCAAGTGTCGATTTTCGTACCCTTTCAGGTCTCAGGCCCGGTGCTTGGCGCGTCGATTGAGCGGGACCGACCCCAGCACCATATCCGTCAGCCCCTGGCTTCGCGCGGAAGTGCACATCAGCACGACCGAGATCAGTTGCAGCGGGAACACCGCCAGCGAGACCGAATAGCCTGCCGTATGCAACAGGGCCATGCCGAAGTCGAAGGTCCGGTCCTTCGAGTCCCGCAGTTCCATCGCCATCAGGCGCATGCCCCATGTGGCGGACCCGTTGGCCAACGTGATCACGCGGTAGACGAAGCCGACGCAGAGCATCAGCAGCGGAAAGAAGAAGATGCCGGTGAAGGCGGTGAGGGGCAGGATCACCAGGCAGATAAGGACGATCACGATCATGTCGACCACCCAGGCCAGAAGGCGCTTGGTGGGCAGACCGTCGTAGAACTGCGGCTGGTCGAAGGGATCGGGTGTCATGGCAGGCTCCGTGAGAATTGGCCCCCCGGCAGGTGCCGGGAGGCGGGAGAGGTATGACTTACGCCTCCGAGGTATCGTCGTTGCGCTTGGCGCGGTCCGACATGAACTGGTCGAACTCTGCCTTGTCCTTGGCTTCGCGCAGACGCTCGAGGAAGGCCTCGAAATTGGTCTGCTCTTCTTCCAGCCGGCGCAGGGTGTCGGCCTTGTAGGAGTCGAAGGCCGAATTGCCGGTGCTGCGGGTGGACATGCTGCGGCGGGACGCGCGGCGTGCGCAGGAGTTGGAAGAGAACATGCGTTTGCTCCAGATCATGTAACCGAGAAGGGCGAGGCCGACGGGCCAGAAGAAGATGAAACCGAGCACCATGACGGCGATCCAGGCACCCTTGCCCTTGTCGTCCAGCCAGTTTTCAGTGCGGGTAAAGATGCCCGGACCTCGGCCATAGCTGCGGTCGGAAGTTAGTGTGGTCATGTGACAAGCCTTTCGTAGCGATGTGGCGGCCCGTATCTGGCCCCTGTCAGGTGGAAGGTCTTATGTGAATGCCTTTCACATGACTAAGATTGGGTCTTTGCCCGTCCCTCGCAAGGGGTAATGTGAACGTTTTTTACATTATCCGTCAAAGCTGTTTGAAATCAGCCAGTTGTGCGCCGGAAATTTGGTGAAGATCGGCTGGGGAAATGCCGAAGACGTGGTGGGGGGTGCCTGCGGCGGCCCAGACCAGCGGAAAACCCAGCAATGTCCGGTCAAACCAGACGCGGGTGGGGTTGATGTGACCCACGGGGGAGACCCCACCGATGGCAAATCCCGTCTGGGCCCGGATCAGCGCCGCATCGGCCTTGCCGAGCGGTTCGCCCGCAAGCGCCGTGGCGCGGTCCAGATCGACCTGCTGGGCGCCAGCGGTCACGAACAGCAGGGCCTGACCGCTGGTTTCTCCCTTCAGCATGATAGACTTGGCGATCTGGTCGACCGCACAGCCGATGGCGGAGGCCGCCTCCGCTGCGGTGCGGGAGAGGGCGGTTTCGCGTATTTCAGCGTCTAGCCTCGCGGCCTGCAACGCCGCGCGGACCCGGTTCAGGCTCTTGCTCATGGCTGCACAGTCGCGCAAAGCTGCGGCCATGACAACCACCTCGCTCGCCGCCCGCATCACCCGTTCCCCCCGTATCTGGCGGGAGGGGCGCGCACAGGACGCGGACGCGCTGTCGGGCGATCTGGCACCCGAGGTGCGGGCGCTGGCGCGGGCTGCCGCCTCCACCTCGCCCTACTTGCTGAGCCTGCTCCAGAAGGAGGCGGACTGGCTGCGCGAAGCCGTCGATAATCCCGAGGCATCGCTCGCCGCCTTGATCGACGCTGCGACGTCCCATTCCCCTGACGCGCTCGCAAACGGGCTGCGGCAGGGCAAGCGCCGTGTGGCCCTGCTGGCAGCACTCGCAGATATGGGCGGGGCGTGGTCGCTGGAGGAGGTGACGGGGGCGCTGACCGATTTCGCCGATGCCGCCTGCGGTGCGGCCCTGCGCGCGGGGCTTGCCGTGCAGATCAGGCGCGGCAAGCTGCCGGGGATGACCGAAGACGATCTGCACGATGCGGGCGGCATGGTGGTGCTGGCGATGGGCAAGATGGGCGCGCGGGAGCTGAACTATTCCTCCGACATCGACCTCATCTGCCTTTTCGACGAGACCCGCTTTGACCGCGACGATTTCCACGATGCCCGCGCCGCCTTCGTTCGCGCCACCCGCGCGATGAGCGGCACGCTGAGCGACATCACCGGGGAGGGCTACGTCTTTCGGACCGACCTTCGGCTGCGTCCCGATCCCGCCGTCACGCCCGTCTGCATGGCGATGGCGGCGGCGGAGGCTTACTACGAGAGCCTCGGTCGGACATGGGAACGTGCGGCCTATATCAAGGCGCGGCCCTGTGCGGGGGACAAGGTGGCGGGGGGGAAGTTCCTCGATACGCTGCGGCCCTTCGTCTGGCGTCGGCACCTCGACTTCGCGGCCATTCAGGACGCCCATGACATGCGGCTGGCGATCCGTGAGCACAAGGGGCTGGGCGGGCCGATCACGCTGAGCGGCCACAACATGAAGCTGGGGCGCGGCGGCATCCGCGAGATCGAGTTCTTCACCCAGACACGGCAGTTGATCGCGGGGGGGCGCGACCCGGACCTGCGTGTGCGGGGCACCTGTGAAGGGCTGCACGTTCTGGCGCAAAAGGAGTGGATCCCGCAGGAGACGGCGGCGGCGCTGACCGATCACTACCGTTTCCATCGCACCATCGAGCACCGTCAGCAAATGGTGCAGGACGCCCAGACCCATGCCCTGCCCAAATCAGACGCGGGGTTCGAGCGGTTGGCCTGCATGATGGATACCGACGTGGACACGTTGAAGGCCGACCTGCGCGCACGCCTCGGTGCCGTGCATGACATGACGGAAGGCTTCTTTGCCGGTGCCCACACCCCCGTACCAAAGACGGAGGCGCATGCTTTCGATACCAAGATCCTCGACCGATGGCTCAGCTACCCGGCCTTTCGCAGCGAGCGCGCGGCGGAGATCTTTGCCCGGCTCAAACCCGACCTGCTCGCGCGGCTCGCCACGGCGGCACGGCCCGACGAGGCGCTGCTGGCTTTCGACGGGTTCCTTGCGGGGCTTCCCGCCGGGGTGCAGCTCTTTTCATTGCTCAAGGCCAATCCGCAACTGGCCGACCTGCTGATCGACATCGTCACGACCTCGCCCGCGCTGGCCAGCCACCTGTCGCGCAATGCAGGGGTGTTCGACGCGGTGATCGGCGGTGATTTCTTCAGCGATTGGCCGGGGGCAGACGGGCTGGCTGCCGCCCTGGCGGAGCAGCTGGAAAACGAAGGCGACTATGAGACGCAGCTGGACGGGACCCGTCGCTGGGCGCGGGAGTGGCACTTCCGGGTCGGCGTCCACCTCCTGCGGGGCCTCATCGACGCGCCCACGGCCGGGGTACAGTATGCCGATCTGGCGCGTGCCGTGCTGGCCGGGCTCTGGCCCGTCGTCACGACCGAATTCGCCCGGCGACATGGGCCGCCACCGGGGCGGGGGGCGGTGATCCTCGGCATGGGGTCGCTGGGGGCGGGGCTGCTCACCTCCACCTCCGACCTGGACATGATCGTGATCTACGATCCGGCAGGCGTGGAGGCGTCGGACGGCCCCCGCCCTCTGGCCGCCCGGCTCTACTTCGCGCGCCTTACGCAGGCGATGATCACGGCGATGACGGCGCCGATGGCGCAGGGCAAGCTCTATGAGGTGGACATGCGCCTTCGGCCCTCGGGCAATCAGGGGCCGGTGGCGACCAGTCTTGCCAGCTTTGAAAGCTACCAGAGGTCGGAGGCCTGGGTCTGGGAGCATCTGGCCCTGACCCGCGCGCGGGTGGTGGCAGGCCCCGCAGGCCTGGCAACTGAGGTGGAGGCGCTGCGCCGGGATATTCTGGGTGCGGGCAGGGATCGGGAAGAAGTGCTCGCGGAGGTGGTTGAGATGCGCGCGCGCATCGCGGCGGCAAAGGCGCCGGCGGGGGTCTGGGATGCCAAGATCGGACCGGGGCGATTGCAGGATATCGAGATGATCGCGCAGTCCGGTGCGCTGGTTGCGGGGCAGTTGGCCCGCGACATTCCCAGCGGGCTCAGGGCGGCAAAGGCGGCAGGCGTCCTGAATGCCGCCGATACGGCGACGCTGGAAGTGGCCTATTCGCAGGTCTGGGCGCTGCAATGCGCGGGGCGGCTGCTTGCGGCCGCACCTGTGCAGGGCGCGGAGCTGGGGCAGGCGGGGGCCGTTTTTCTGTGCCGCATGCTCGGGACCGACAGTCTGTCCGACGCCGAGGCGCAGATGAAACAGACTTACGCCGCCTCTGATGCGATCATCTCCGCTGCCTTGGCGGAACATTAGGCAGGGCGGAGGCGAGATGACCGAAGTCGACCCGAAAGACCCGAACGACCCCAAGGGGCTGATCCGCGAATCCTACCGGATCGAGGGCATCACCAAGCCCGAATGCCGCTCGATCTTCCTTGATTGGGCGCTGAGCCTGCCGCTGGAGCAGGACACCGGCACCGCGATTTTGGCGCTTCTGGGCCGGTACGGCGCGGAGGCGGGGGAACATCCGATGACCCAGGTTCTGAACGAGGGCCGCACCAGCATGTCGGCACCCCGGCGGCGGGGGGGCTGGCGCAGTCGCCCGCGCAACTGACAGACCCGCCGGGACAGCCCGCTCGGGCGTGTGAGTGGCCACCAAGGCCCGCGTATCGCCCTCTTAAACCACATTTCTTGTCTCAAACCCGCCTCATTTTCGGTCCAGATTGACGTCAATCAAAACTGCAGGGCGCTGACAGGGGCCCGGAATGAGGACAAGATGAAGACCGTAAAACTGATTGGCGCACTGGGCCTTGGCGCACTTGTGGCTGCCTGCGGGTCCATGCCCGACGTCGCCAGTCGGAATGCGCCTTTCGAACAGGTCACGACCGGACCGCTGGTTCAACCCGCTGCCCTGCGCGAGACACAGCTGCCCGCAATGCACGTGTCCGCGATCAACGTCACCGCACCGCGCAGCCTCAAGGTCTCGGAGGCCAACGTCTATTACCCCCGTGCGGATATCGTGTGGCGTGGCGATGCGATGGGCGATCGCCACCAGCAGATCGAATCGATCTTCAAGACCGCTTTCGCGGCCGGCACCAGGGACATGCAGGGCGCGACGGATGTGGTGCTCGACGTGCAGATCCTGCGTTTCCACTCGGTCACCGAAAAGACCCGTTATAGCGTCGGCGGCGTGCACAACATGAGATTCAGGCTGACCGTGCGCGACGCAGCGACCGGCGCGACGGTGATCCCGACCCGCGAGGTCGAGGCCAACCTGAAGGCTTTCGGCGGCAGTCAGGCCATCGCGGCGGAGCGCCGGGGCGAGACCCAGAAGGTGCGTGTCACCGGCTATCTGGCGCAGGTGATCCGCGACGAACTCGCGAAACCCGCCGCCGACCCGGCGCCGAAGCGGCTGGCCTTCCTTGCACCTGCGAAAAAGTAAGCTTTCCCATCTTACGCGGACAGACTAGGAGGGGCGCTATGACAGCGCCCCTTTCCCCCTCCGATACACTGCCCACGATCCGGCTGATGCCCAAGGCGAACGCCCGCGCGATCCGCCATGGCTACCCGTGGGTCTATGCCAACGAGTTGGTGACCGACCGCCGCACCCGCGGGTTAGAGCCCGGCACGATCGCGATCCTGGAGGATGCCGAGCGGCAGGTGATGGGCCTCGTGGCCGTCAACCCGAACTCCAAGATCATCGCCCGGATGCTGGACCAGAACGCCGAGGCCGTGATCGACCAGTCCTGGCTGGAGGCGCACGTCGCCCGCGCGCTCAAGCTGCGCAGCCAGCTTTATGACGAACCCTACTATCGCCTGATCCATGCGGAGGCGGATGGTCTGCCCGGCGTGATCGTCGACCGCTTCGGCGACACCTGCGTGGTGCAGCCCAATGCCGCCTGGGCCGAAGTGCTGCTGGAACCGCTCTGTGCCGCCCTTATCGCCGTGACGGGTGTGACCACCGTGCTGAAGAACGCGGGCGGACGGACCCGCACGCTGGAAGGGCTCGACGATGTGTCCTCTGTGCTTGCAGGGTCTGCGCCAGATGCGCCGATCCCGGTGCCAATGAACGGGGCTACCTATATGGCCGACCTGACCGGAGGCCAGAAGACGGGGCTTTTCCTCGACCAGCGGCCCAACCACGCCTTTGCCGCGAACCTTTCGCAGGGCGCGCGGGTGCTGGATGTGTTCGCGCATGTCGGCGGGTTTTCCCTTGCCGCCCTCGCTGCCGGGGCAGAAAGCGCGCTGGCTGTTGACGGCTCTGCGCCCGCGCTGGAACTGGCCGGTGCCGGTGCCGCTGCCATGGGCATGGCGGACCGCTTTGCGACGCGGCAGGGCGATGCCTTCGATACGCTCGCAGCCCTGCGCGCGGAAGGGGCCGAATTTGACGTGGTGATCTCCGACCCGCCCGCCTTTGCCCCCTCGCGGCAGGCGATGGAGGCGGGGTTGCGCGCCTACGAACGCATCGCGCGCCTTGCGGCACCGCTTGTGGCCGAGGACGGTATCCTGGGGCTCTGCTCGTGCTCTCACGCTGTCGACCTTGGCCAGTTCCGCACCGCAAGTGTGCGGGGCATTGGCCGGGCCGGACGGCGCGCGATGCTGTTGCACACAGGCTTTGCGGGGCCGGATCATCCGCAACTTCCGCAGCTTGCCGAAAGCGGCTATCTCAAGTCACTGTTCTTCCGGCTCTGATCCATGCGCGTGCTGCTCGACGCCTGCGTGATGTTTCCCACTGTCATGCGGGAGATGTTGCTGGGGGTCGCGGCGACGGGGGCGTTCGAAGTTCGCTGGTCAGATCGCATTCTGGAGGAATGGGCCCTTGCCGCACGCAAGATCGGCCCCGGCGGAGAAGCGCAGGCCCGTGGTGAGGTTGCCATGGTGAGTGCTGCCTTTCCGCAGGCGCGTGTCGCGCCCGCGCCGGGTCTGGAGCAACGCCTCTGGTTGCCCGATCCGGCCGATATCCACGTACTGGCCGCCGCGATCGAGGGTCATGCGGACGTGATCGTCACTCTCAATGCCAAGGATTTTCCGCGCCAGATTCTCGCCGAGGAGGGTTTGAGCCGTGCCGACCCTGACGCTTTTCTGCTAGGTCATTGGGAGGCGTCTCCCGAACCCGTCGAACGTGTCGCTCAGGCCGTGCTTGCCGAAGCGCGGCGGTTGTCGGGCGAGGACTGGCAGATGCGCCCGTTGATGAAGAAGGCGCGCCTGCCACGGCTCGCGAAGGCGCTGACCCGAGACGATCTGCGCGGCTGACGTAGCGTAATGGCGGGGTCAGGTCTCCCAGCGGTCCTGCAACCTGGTGAGCGCCGCGATGCGTTCTTCCGTCTTGGGATGGCTCAGCAGCCAGGCGGGGGCGGTGCCATGATTGCTCTGCGTCAGGGCTTCGAGTTTTCTGAACAGAGATATCTGCGGTGCCACGCCGATCCCGGCCTTGGTCAGCAGGGCGGCGGCATAGGCGTCGGCCTCGTATTCGTCTCCCCGCGACAGGCGCGCGGCAAGCAGGGTGGTCAGCATATTGGCGATCCAGACCCCGACGAAGGGAATGAACCGTCCCAGCACCATCATCAGTACCGTGCGCATGGCATTCTGGCCGGAAAAGTCGATCATCCGGCGGCGGGAATGACCCAAGGCCACATGCCCCAGTTCGTGTGCGATGACGCTGGCCAATTCCTCCGCCGTCACATCGCCGGACTTGAAGCGGTTGTAGAAGCCGCGCGTGATGAAGATGCGCCCGTCCGGGGCGGCGAGGCCGTTTACCGGCTCGATCTCGTAGATGTGCACCTTGATGCGCGGCAGGTCGAGCGCGCGCGCCATCTTGTCGCTCATGTCCTTGAGTTTCGGGTCCATCAGCGGGCTGGACCGCGCGTCGAGTTCGCGCGCCGTCCGCCAGGCGGAGAAGCGGTACATTGCGAGCGCATAGAGCACGGCGAGCAGGACGGGGAGGACGCGGATCATGGGATCAATATCGGGGCGGGAGCGTCCGGGCGCAAGGTCGTGCCGGTATTTGTAAAAGGGTGAAGGGGAAGGGGTGTGTTCACCACGAGACGGGGACGGAGGTCGGACCGCGGAAGGCCCAGCCGCGGAAGGGGGCGGGGCCATCGAGCGCCAGGCCGGGCAGGGCGTCGAAGAGCATCGGGAGTGCAACTTCGGTAATGAGCGCGCGGGAGGCGGCGGCGCCAGCGCAGAAGTGCGGGCCTGCGCCGAAGGGAATGGCGGGGCCGGTGTTGCGGGTGATGTCGAAGTTCTCGGGGGCGTCGAAGTGGGCCTCGTCCCGCCCGGCGGAGGAAAACATCAGGAAGACGCGGTCGCCGGGGTCGAAGGTTACGTCGTTAACGGTGTCGCTTTTCGCGACGATCCGGGGCGACATGCCGATGGGGCTGATCCAGCGGGCGTATTCGGCAAAGGCGTCGCGCCAATCGTTCTGTCCCGCGCGGATGCGCGCCAGTTGATCGGGGTGGTTCAGCAGAGCCCAGACGGTGCCCGCGATCGCGTCGCGCGGTTCGTTCTGCCCGCCGGAGATGATCAGCTTCACATTGGCGCGCAGGCTCTCGAGCGGCAGGCCTGCCGCCTGCTGCACCGCGATGGTGCTCAGCGGCGGCGGGGCGGTGAGCATCCGGTCGATATGGGAGTCGATCATGGCAGTGGCGGCATGGCATCGCGCCTCGGTCTCCGCGTTGCCCGCATAGTTGGCGCAGCCGTCGATCATGTGCTGGCTCACGCGGTCCATGTCGGGGCGGGCCATCTCGCTGAGCCCGGTGATGGCGATGAGGGCAGCGGCGGAGACGGGCATGGCGTAATCGGTCACGAGGTCACAGCGGCCCTTCGGGATCAGATCGTCGAGGATCTCGCGCGCCGCTGCCTCGAACATCGGCTGCCAGTGCTGGGCCACCGTGCGCGGGCTGAGCGCGGCGAAGAGAGCGCGGCGCTCGCATTGGTGCGCGTCGCCGTCCTTGCGCATCATGTTCTCGCCCATCAGCACCGTCATCAGCCCCTCTGGCTGATGCGAGGAAAATACCTCCGTCCGCTTTTCCTGGCGGTGGATGTCGTCGCGCCGGGTCAGCAGGGTGGCCCCGAGTTGTGGCACGAAGGTTATCGGCGTATCGCGCCGCATCCGGGCGAGTGCTGGGTAGGGGTCGGCGGCGAAGGCCGCGAGGTCGATGGCGGTGTGGGGCGCGTCGGACATGGTCGCAGAGTAGGGGTGGTAGTCGTGTGGTTCCAGCGAATTCCTTGGTGCAGACGTCCGCCGTGCTACCTGAGTCCGGACCCAAGCCAAAGGATGCCCGACATGCCCTCCCTCTCCGACCTTCTGTGGCCCTTCGTCGATGCAGTGGTGATGGTCATGGCGATTCTGATCCTGACCCGACTTGTCGGCCTGAGGTCGTTTTCAAAGATGTCTGGCTACGATTTCGCGATCACGGTTGCGATGGGCTCCATTCTCGCCTCGGTCGTCGTCACCAAATCGACAGGATCACTTGTCGGCATCGCGGCACTGCTGGCGCTTTTCGGGGTGCAAGTGGTGATCTCCCACATGCGCGTGGCCAGCAAGACGCTGGCTGAGACGGTCGATAACCGGCCCCTGCTAATCATGGACGGGCCGCGGATTCTTGACGACAATCTTGCCGCCGCGAAGATGACGCGCGACGACCTGATGGGAAAACTGCGGGAAGCGAATGTGCTGCGACTCGACGAAGTAAGGGCTGTCGTTTTCGAGCAGACCGGCGACGTGTCGGTCCTGCACGGGGACCGCGAGATCGAGGAAGTGCTTCTGGAAGGGGTGCGGAGCCGCATCTGACGGCTCCGCAGCCGGATTACGCCAGTTTGGCGTCCATTGTGATCTCTGCCTTCAGAAGCTTGGAGATGGGGCAGTTTTCCTTGGCAGCCTTCGCCGCTTCGGCGAACTGATCTTCGGTCGCACCGGGCACCTTGGCCGTCACGTCCAGATGGACCTTGGGCACGTGAAATCCGCCATCGGCCTGTTCCAGAAACACGGTGGCCTTGGTTTCGATGCTGTCGGGCGTCAGGTCATGCTGGGCGAGGATCATCGACAGCGCCATCGAAAAGCATGACGCATGCGCCGCGCCGATCAGTTCTTCGGGGTTGGTCCCTTTGCCATCCTCGAAGCGGGTGTTGAATCCATAGGGCTGGTCGCTGAGCACGCCGGACTGGGTCGAGACCTGGCCCTTGCCCTCCTTGAGGGAGCCTGTCCATTTCGCGGAGCCTGATTTCTTGATCATGTCGGTATCCTTTCCGTTCGGGTTCACCGACCAACGCGTGGTGCGGCGGGACGTTCCGAGGCGTCGCTGTTCGGGACGCGAGGGTGCCGGATCAGCGGGTCAGCGCCTTCATCCCCCGGCTCAACCCTTCCAGCGTCATCGGGACCATGTGGTCGGCACCGAAGATTTCCTGTACCATGGCGATCGACTGGGTATAGGCCCAGTACTTCTCCGGGGCCGGGTTGATCCACAGATGGCTGTGCCACTGGTCGCGGGCCCGGGTCAGCCAGGTCGATCCGGCCTCGGCGTTCCAGTGTTCGCTGGCACCACCCGGATAGGCGACCTCGTAGGGGCTCATCGAGGCATCGCCCACGAAGATGCATTTGTAATCCGGCCCGTAGGTGCGCAGCACCTCGTGAGTGGGCTGCTGCGCGTCCCAGCGGCGACGGTTGTCGCGCCAGACGCCTTCGTAGAGGCAGTTGTGGAAGTAGAAATACTCCATGTGCTTGAACTCGGCCTTGGCGGCGGAGAACAGCTCCTCCACGATCTTCACGTGCGGATCCATTGAGCCGCCGACGTCGAGGAACAGCAGCACTTTGACGGCATTGCGCCGCTCGGGCCGCGTTTTCACGTCGAGGTAGCCGTGTTCCGCGGTGGCGCGGATGGTGCCGTTCAGGTCCAGCTCCTCCTGAGCGCCGTCGCGCGCCCAGCGGCGCAGGCGCTTGAGGGCGACCTTGATGTTGCGCGTGCCCAGTTCGACAGTGTCGTCGAGGTTCTTGAACTCGCGTTTGTCCCAGACCTTGACCGCGCGCTGGTGGCGCGATTCGTTCTGCCCGATGCGCACGCCTTCGGGGTTGTAGCCATAGGCGCCGAAGGGCGAGGTGCCAGCGGTGCCGACCCACTTGCTGCCGCCCTGATGGCGGCCCTTCTGTTCCTCCAGGCGTTTCCTGAGCGTCTCCATCAACTTGTCGAATCCACCCATGGCCTCGATCTCGGCCTTCTCGGCGTCGGTCAGATGTTTCTCGGCCATCTTCTCCAGCCAGTCACGGGGGATCTCCACCGCCTCCAGCACATCGTCGAGTGTGATGTTCTCGAGCCCCTTGAAGGAGGCAGCGAAGGCGCGGTCGAACTTGTCGATGTTGCGTTCGTCCTTCACCATCGAAGTGCGCGCGAGATAGTAGAAGGCCTCGGCATCATAGGTGACGATGCCTGCGGCCATGCCATCGAGGAAGGCGAGGAATTCGCGCATCGACACCGGAACCCGGTGCGCGCGGAGCTGTTCGAAGAAGGGCAGAAACATCGGCTCAGCCTCCCGAGAGCATCCGGTCGATGAGGACGGTCAGCAGCATGCCGACGATGATGAAGGCCATCATGTACCCCACCGCATATTGCGCGATGTCCTTGCGGTTACCGCCGCGCCGCCGGGCCGTGAGGCCGCCGATGGTGGCACCGATTACCGCCAGTATGATGACTATCATGAAACCTCGCCCGCGTTACCCCTTGAGCGGATTCAGCGATGCGATCTCGCGCAGCTTGGCCCGCACAGCCCAGTCAGGACCAAAGCCGTACCGCGCCCAGCCGACACTGTCCAGCCTCACGCTCTGGGCCTCTGCGTGCCGGTTCTCAAGCTCCAGCGATTCGGATTCCAACAGCAGCAGGGTGGCCAGAAGGGCTGCGTTTTCATGCCGTTGCGCGGTCTCGATATGCCGCCCGATCAGATGAAGCGCCTCGGCGCCCGCCCCTCTGCTCACGGCATAGGCGGCGAGTTGCGTGGCGACATATGCGCGGTGCAACTCGGTGCCGGGAGTCCTGGCGTAGAACCTGTCGGCAAGGACATAGTGCTGCTGCGCCGCTGCCGGATCTGTCGTTTGCAGGACGCGGCCCATCGCGTAGTGGGCAAAGGCGAGACGGTTGTCCTGCCAGCCCATCGCGGTGGCGATGCGGACCGCATCCCTGGCTGCCGACAGCCGCGAGGCGGAAGAGGCAGAACGGCCCAGGGCGCTCTGGATCGCCGTATTCCATGCCTGCGGCGTTTGCGAGGGCGCGCGCCCGGCGCGGATATTGCCCGACGGATTGACCCGCGCCAGAATGGCGGGCAGGGCGGCGGCCACCTGACTGCGTGTCATGCCCGAATGCAGGGCGCCGTCATAGTAGATGCGCAGGATCAACATGTCGAAGCCGGTCAGGACGGTATGCACATTGTCGTCGTTGAAGACCGAATCGGGCAGACGGTAGAGATCGTTGAGCGGTCCCAGCCCCTGGGCCAGTTCCTCGTGCAGGCAGTCGCGGATTTCCTGCGGGCTGGCGTCGTTGGGCAGGAAGATCGCAAGCTTGCGCCGCTCCGTCAGATGGGCCCAGTTCGTCCGTGTCGCGCGCCGTGCGGCGCGGTATTCGGCCAGCGTGCCGACGTTGGGTGCCACGAAGCAGGCGGCATCGGGCAGGACCTTGCGGATTTCCTCGCGGCTGACCGCGTTGATGGAGATATCGGCCGCCGGGTCGGTGGACTGGCGAATGTCGATCTGCGCTTCGTTGCGCAGGCGTGCGATCAGCCGCTTGAGATCGGTGCCGAGCGTGGGCGGTGGCGCGCCGACCACCCGCACGCTGATCGGGGCTTCAAAGCGCGTGAGGACAGGCAGCGCCCGCCCGCTCTCCATCTGGAAGGAGAGTTCGAGGAAGTCCTGCGCGAGATCGCTGTTGGACCTGATGGGCCGGGTCGGCACGGTCGCACCGAAATTCTTCATCGGCGGCAGAGTGCTTTCCATGAGGCTCGCACGGGTTGCGACTTCGGAACGGGTGGCCGGAACGCAGGCGCTCAGCAGAGTGACGAGCGAAAGGACGAGACGGGCTCTCACGCCGACATCAATCGCACTATGAGGTTTTGCAGGGCACGGCGGACAAGGGCCGTGGCACAGAACAGGCCATCGCCCATCTTTGGTCGGTATGTCATCACTGCCTGCCTGCCCGGTTTCTGGAGCGTCGATACGGGTCTTGTCGCCCGTCATCATGCGCAGTTTACGGTGCAATTGAGGCAAAATAGAGGCAGTGCGCCCGCCGACTTGTTGCTGCGGAGTGCTTTTTCGCTGACCTGTGACATCTCGGGAAAGACGTGAAACACAAGGGATGCCCCTTCGCGCTCGGGTCGAAGGGAAATAGAAGCAAACCCGTGTTTCAGTTGCCCTCAATCCGGCGCGCCCGATCCGGTGAAGCCGACCTCGACGATCCGGCTTTTCCATGGGCCGCACCTGTCGGCTCAACGCTTCCGTCAGGGCCGGGCACCGCCGACTTTCCCGCTCCAGGTGATCCAGTACTGAGCGACCCGTTCCTTTCAAGGAACGGGCAAAACTCTTGCAAGAGTTTAGGGCGCCCTATCGTTGGCTGCGGGCCATGAAGGCAAGCCGTTCAAAGAGATGGACGTCCTGCTCGTTCTTCAGCAGCGCGCCGTGCAACTTGGGGAGGGCCGACTTGCCGTCCTTCTTGAGGTCTGCGGCGTCCATGTCTTCGGCCAGCAGCAGCTTCAGCCAGTCGAGCACTTCGGAGGTGGAGGGTTTCTTCTTCAGCCCCTGCTGGTCGCGGATCTCGTAAAACTGTGTCAGCGCGGTCGTCAGAAGCGCTTCCTTGATGCCGGGGTGATGCACCTCGACGATCTTTTTCAGCGTGTCCATCTCGGGAAAGCGAATGTAGTGGAAGAAGCAGCGGCGCAGGAAGGCGTCGGGAAGCTCCTTTTCGTTGTTGGAGGTGATGATCACGATGGGCCGGTGCCGCGCCTGGATCGTCTCGCCGGTCTCGTAGACGTAGAACTCCATCTTGTCCAATTCCTGCAGCAGGTCGTTGGGGAACTCGATGTCCGCCTTGTCGATCTCGTCGATCAGCAGCACGACCCGCTCGTCGGCCTCGAAAGCCTCCCAGAGCTTGCCCTTGCGGATGTAGTTCTTCACGTCGTTGACGCGCTCGTCGCCGAGCTGGCTGTCGCGCAGACGGCTCACCGCGTCGTACTCGTAAAGGCCCTGCTGGGCGCGGGTGGTGGACTTGATGTTCCATTCGATCATCCGCAGCCCCAGCGCAGTCGAGACCTGATGCGCGAGTTCGGTCTTGCCGGTCCCGGGTTCGCCCTTGACCAGAAGGGGACGCTGCAGCGTGACGGCTGCGTTGACGGCGATGGTCAGATCATCGGTCGCGACATACTCGGCAGTGCCTTCAAATTTCATCTTGGTTTTCAACCTCCTGTAGCACGGCGTTCATGTTTGCCCCTTTAACCAAGAATCAATGGGTTTGTGTAGTGACAAATCCCGAAGCCTGCGTTAGACGCTGCGGAAAGGGAGATATCCCGGGGAGAATGGTCTCTAATGTCAGCACTGAAATCTGTCGAGGGAGAGAAGATGAAGCAGGAAGTTTTCCTGCCGGACGCCTATACGCCGGCTGAGGACGAAGCCTTCATGAACGATCGCCAGCTTGAGTATTTTCGCCGCAAGCTGCTGCACTGGAAGTCGGAGTTGCTGGCGGGAAGCCGCGACACCATCGAAGCCCTGCAGGACGGCACGCGCAACATTCCCGACGTTGCCGACCGCGCCTCCGAGGAAACCGACCGCGCGCTGGAACTGCGCACCCGCGACCGGGCGCGCAAGCTGGTCAGCAAGATCGACGCGGCCCTGCGCCGGATCGATGAGGGCGAATTCGGTTACTGTTCGGTGACGGGCGAGCCGATTTCACTCAAGCGTCTCGATGCGCGCCCCATCGCCACCATGAGCCTTGAGGCGCAGGAGCGGCATGAGCGGCGCGAGAAGGTACACCGGGACGACTGAGACGTCCTGACCGAGATTTTCAAACGCCGGGGCCTTCGCTCCGGCGTTTTGTCATGGGAGCGGCGCATGGGGCTATCCAACGCCATCGTGGTGGGCGGCGGGATCGGGGGACTGGCGGTCGCCACGGCCCTGGCGCAATCCGGCGTTGCCGTGACGGTGGTTGAGCAGGCCGCCGCGCTCGGGGAGGTAGGGGCGGGCCTGCAGGTGACGCCCAATGGTCTTGCGGTATTGCGGGCGCTGGGACTTGAACCGGCGCTGCGCCAGCGCGGGGCGGTACGGGCCGGGGCGGTGGTGCTGCGGGACCATGGCAGTGCCGCGCAGGTGGCGCGGCTGGACCTGTCCCGACTTCCGGATCACCAGCGGTACTATTTCGTTCATCGTGCCGATCTGATCGAGGTTCTGGCCGCAGCGGCACGCCGCGCCAATGTCAGCATGGAGCTTGGCGTCGCCGTTGCGGGGCTGCTACCGGGGGATCTGCCGCAGGTGCAGATGGCCGATGGCGGCACCCGCCGCGCGGAGTTGGTGGTGGCCGCCGACGGGATCCATTCGGTGGCGCGCAGTGCGCTGAACGGGCCGGATCAGGGCAGGTTTGCGGGGCAGGTGGCCTGGCGCGCGCTCATTCCCAACGATATCGGGCATGGACCGGAGGCGGTCGTGACGATGGGGCCCGGCCGGCATCTGGTCAGTTACCCGCTGCGCGAGGGTCGGTTGATCAATCTGGTCGCTGTCGAGGAGAGGCAGGACTGGGCGGACGAGGGGTGGCATCACGCGGATGATCCCGCCCATCTTCGCGCCGCCTTCGCGGGCTTCAAGGGGGCTGCTGCCGAGATGATCGGCGCTGTCCGCGAGGTCACGGTCTGGGGATTGCACCATCATCCGGTTGCCGGGCTCTGGCACAAGGGAGGTGTGGCCTTGTTGGGGGATGCCGCGCACCCGACGCTCCCGTTCCTCGCGCAGGGGGCGAATATGGCGCTGGAGGATGCATGGGTTCTGGCGCAAGCGGTGCGGCGGGAGGGTCCCCTGGACCTGGCCACCTACCAGTCGGCCCGCGAAGCGCGGGTGCGGCGGGTGATCAAGGCGGCGGAGGGCAATGCCTGGCGCTATCACCTGCGGGCCGGTCCGGTGCGGAGCCTTTCGCATCTGGGGCTGCGCCTGGCCTCTCGTGTGGCGCCCGGGCGGATGATCGGGGCTTATGACTGGCTCTACGGGGTCGATGTGACGCGAGGTTGATCCGAAGGCGCGCCTGCGGCGCAATACACTTTTTGGTCTTGTCGCTGCGGGACTCTCCGTCCCAGAAGGTCCGGAACCACCCCTGAATGAGCCCCGTCCTGGCAGAGCGCTGCCCGAGCCTCAAGTAAAATAGCCGTCTCCCCCAGAGGGGGCCCCTCGGCGATTTTCCTTGCGCCTCCGTCATCCCTCCGCCCTGACAGGCTCAGGCAAGGGCGGCTCCGGACCAGAGGGAGAGGGTCAGGCGGCGCGCTGGAGCATGCCGAACAGGTCGCGGGGATCGTCGGGGTCCGCCAGCAGGTCGAGGGGCAGGAAGAAGTCGGTGCCCGCGATGCGATCGCGCACGAAACGCAGGGCCGAGAAGTCTTCGATGGCGAAGCCCACGCTGTCGAATAGTGTGATCTGCTCTGCACTGGTGCGGCCCGGAGCTTTGCCGGTCAGCACCTCCCATATCTCGGTGACGGGGTGATGCGGGGGCAGCTGCTGGATCTCGCCTTCGATGCGGGTCTGTTCGGGATACTCCACAAAAATGCCCGCGCGGTGCAGGATCGCGGGGGCGAGTTCCGTCTTGCCGGGGCAGTCGCCGCCAATGGCGTTGATGTGGATGCCCGCGCCCACCATGTTGTCGGTGAGGATCGTGGCGTATTGCTTGTCCGCCGTGCAGGTGGTGACTATCTGTGCGCCCAGAATCGCCTCTTCGGCAGAGGTGCAGGAGACGACCCTGAGCCCGTGGCCCGCGAGGTTTGCCGCGCATTTCGCGGTGGCGGCGGGGTCGATGTCGTAGAGCCGGACTTCGTCCACGCCGCAGATCGCCTTCATGGCGAGGCTCTGGAATTCCGACTGTGCGCCGTTTCCGATCATCGCCATGACATGGGCGCCTTTGGGGGCCAGCAGCCGCGCCACCACGGCGGAGGTGGCGGCGGTGCGCAGCGCGGTGAGGATGGTCATTTCGGTCAACAGCACCGGATAACCATTTGCGACATTGGCCAGCAGGCCGAAGGCGGTCACTGTCTGGAAGCCGCCCTTGGTGTTGTCGGGGTGGCCATTCACGTATTTGAAGCCATAGACCTCGCCATCCGATGTGGGCATCAGTTCGATCACGCCCTTCTCGGAATGGCTCGCCACGCGCGGGGTCTTGTCGAAAAGCTCCCAGCGGCGGAAGTCGTCCTCGATGTAGGTGGCGAGCCCGCGCAGCATCTCCTCCAGGCCCACGTGATGGATCAGTTTCATCATGTGCGCGACGGAGACGAAGGGCACGAGTGCCTTGTCGGAGGGGGTGAGGATGGTCATGGCAGGCTCCTTCAGAAGGCGCGGGTGGGTCGGTCGAAGACGCGGCGGCCCATGGCGGAGGCGGCGAGATCGACCATGAGCGAAGCGGTGCGGCCGCGTTCGTCGAGGAAGGGGTTGAGTTCGACGAGGTCGAGCGAGGTCATGAGGCCGGAGTCGTGCAGCATCTCCATCACCAGATGGCCTTCACGGACGGTCGCGCCACCGGGCACCGTAGTGCCGACGGCGGGCGCCACGGAGGGGTCGAGGAAATCGACGTCGAGCGAGACATGGAGCAGCCCGTTGGCGGCCTCGACCTTGTCGAGGAAGGCCTGCAGGGGCCGCGCGATGCCGGTCTCGTCGATCTCGCGCATATCGACATAGGTGATGGCCGAACCCTGCATCGCCTCACGCTCGGCCCGGTCGACGGAGCGGAGGCCGATGATGGCGATATTGGCGTGGGGCAGAGGCGTGCCGATGACTGGAAATCCATCGAAGCCGTCGCGGCCGGTGACATAGCCCAGGGGTGTGCCGTGCAGGTTGCCGCTGTCAGTGGTGTGGGGGGTGTGAAAATCGGTATGCGCGTCGAGCCACAGCACGAAGAGCGGTCGGCCGAGGCTGTCGGCATGGCGCATGGCACCCAGCACGGTGCCCAGTGACAGGGCATGGTCGCCGCCCATGAAGATCGGCAAGCCGTCCTTCAATGCCGCCTCCGCCGCGTCGGCAAGGCTTTGCGTCCAGGCGATGGTTTCCTCCAGCTTCACGATCTTGGGGTGGTCCTTGGCGGTGAAGGGGGCGGGGGCGACGTTGCCGCTGTCGGTGACCTCGTGGCCCAAGGACCGCAACGCATCGGCGAGCCCCGCAGTCCGATAGGCATCGGGGCCCATGAGGCAGCCTTGCCTCCGTTTGCCGCTGTCCATCGGTGCTCCGACGAGGATGCAGGTCTGTTGGGTCATGGAAGGCTCCTTTGCGTTGTTGGGGATAGTCTATCCGGTGCATCCGGCGGTCTACAATTGACCATCCTGACCAGATCGGGGAAGGATTGCTCGAAATGGAGGTTGGAATGGACGAAACGGATCATCGACTGATCGCCGCCCTGCGACACGACGCGCGTGCGGCCCTGTCGGACCTGGCGCTCACGCTGGGGTTGTCGCGCACGACGGTGCGGGCGCGGATCGCGCGGCTGCGCGCGCGGGGGGAGATCGTGGGGTTCACCGTGGTGACCCGCGCCGATGTCACGCGCGACCCGGTGCGGGGGCTGATGATGATCGGCATCGAAGGGCGCGGGACCGACCGGATCACGCGACAGCTCAGCGGCATGCCGGAACTGAGGGCGGTCCATTCCACCAATGGCCGCTGGGATGTGATCGTCGATATCGGGACCGAAACGCTGGAGCAGTTCGACGCCGTGCTGCACCGCATTCGCGGCCTCGACGGGGTGGTGGCGAGCGAGACCTCTTTGTTGCTGAAGACGCGCAAATCGGGATGAGGTGAAAGGCCTTGCAGGCGATATTGTGTCAGAACGCGGCCTGTCTAGTATTGCGGTAACTTTTCAGAAGGAGATTATGATGCCGGAAGATGTTGTCTTGTCGGGTGGCTGCGCCTGCGGCGCGCTGCGATATGAACTGGATCGCAGGCCGATGCTGACCCATTGCTGCCATTGCAGGCAATGCCAGCGCCTGACCGGCAGTGCCTTCGTCCTCAATGCGATCATTGAGGCGGAGGCGATAGGGGTGTTGCGCGGACAGACCGAGAAGACGCCAGGCCCCTCGGAAACGGGCGGCATTCACGACGTCTACCGCTGTGCCGCCTGTCAGACCGCGATGTGGAGCGATTACGGGGGTCGGCCGAACTACCGTTTCGTCCGGGTGGGGACGCTTGACGATCCGGCCGCCTGTCCGCCCGATGTGCACATCTTTACCCGCTCGAAGCTGCCGTGGGTGATCCTGCCGCCGGAGGTGCCTGCCTATCCGGTCTTTTACGAGATGGAGGACATCTGGTCACCGCACCTGTTGGTCCGGCGGCAGCGCGCCATCGGCAAGACGGCCTGACCCTCAAGCCCGCCGCGCCGCCGCGACCCAGATCAGCGCCAGCGCCAGCGAGAAGACGGCGTTCCAGCCGGCCATGGAGAGGCCGAGGAACTGCCAGACGATCTCGTCACAGAGCACCAGCCCGGTGGGGGCGTCCATGGACAGCAGATCACCCCCGGTCATCGTGCCGAGGTCCAGACCGCCGCCAGAGCAGGACGCGGGGCCGGGCCACCACTTCCATTCCACGCCCGCGTGAAAGGCGCCGATGCCGCTGGTGGTCGCTGCCGCAAGTGCGCCGAGCCAGATCAGTCCGCGCGGCCCGCCGCCCAGAACGACGAGCCCGATCAGGATTGCTGCCGCGTGGGGCCAGCGTTGCCAGAGGCACATCTTGCAGGGGAGATAGCCAAAGGCCTGGAACCCGAAGGCCCCCAGCAGCAGAGCGGCGGAGCCGAGGGTGGCGATCAGGACGAGGGACTTGCGGGTCATAGGTAGCGCACCAGGATGAAGCCACCAAAGAGCAGCAGAAGGCAGAGCGTGAACATCAGCCCGAGACGGCGTTCGATGAAATCGCGCACCGGCACGCCGAAGCGCCACAGCAGAGCGGCAACGACAAAGAAACGGATGCCGCGGGCAAGGATCGACGTGGTGACGAAGATCGCCAGCGGCATGCCGGTCCAGCCCGACATGATCGTGATGACCTTGTAGGGGAAAGGTGTGATGCCCGCACCAAGCACAGCCCAGAAGCCCATGTCATTGAAGCGCGTCGAGAATTCGGCCATCGCATCAGCCTTGCCGAGCGAGGCAAGGATGGGCTGGCCGATGCTGTCGAAAGCGAGCGTCCCGATGGCATAGCCCAATAGGCCGCCCAACACCGAGGACACCAGAGCCACAAGCGCAATGAGCCAGGCCCGGCGCGGGGCCGCAAGGATCATGGGAATCATCAGGATGTCAGGCGGGATCGGAAAGAACGAACTCTCCACGAAGGCGACGGCGGCTAGTGCCCAGAGCGCATGCCGGTGCTGTGCAAGACTCAGCGTCCAATCATAGAGGCGTTGGATCATGGCGCATCGGCTCCGCTGGTGGTCATGCGCTGCAACACCATGTCACCGGGTCGGGGTCAAGGGCATTGCGCGATATCCCGCAGCGGAAAAGACTCTTGCCGGGCCGGTCTGCGCGCGCTACATCGGCCCCCGTGCCCAAGTGGCGGAATGGTAGACGCAGGGGATTCAAAATCCCCCGCCGCGAGGCGTGCCGGTTCGAGTCCGGCCTTGGGTACCACATGGCACATTGAGCGACCGCGCCGACAGGGCGGCGAAGATCTGTTCCGCCGCAACCTGCCGCCTTTGAGAATGATTCGACTTAAATGTGGCGACAATCGGCACGTCTCAGAACAAGTCCGGCTGAATTTCGGGCATTGGTGCCAGAGCGCGAACAGGTTTCTGCCAAGATGGGCGAGAACAAGGCAACCCTGGTAAAGCGGATAACAACGGCGTGTTGTTTCCGCTTCGGCAACAGTCTCTCCCGGACAGCGGTGGTCTACGGTGCGGAAACCGCAGAATACCGTGCGAATCGCGGGGTTCTTAGGTTCTGCATCGGGCTAAACGGAAACAATACTCAACCTATAGAAGAATAGCCTGCACCCTCTCCTGCGCCGGTCGACAGCAAGGCACCGGATCATGGACACTTTTCGGACATTTTTCCCTTTGTCAGGTCCGGGCCAGCCCGTATGACTGTCCTTGCCCAACTGGGGGGCAATGTATGTAGGTCACGGGGGCGGCCACACCTTTTCGCATCACGACGATGCGGGAAACGTGTGTACGCTGTGCAGTATGCCGCCGTATTCACGTGAGACGAAGGGTCGTGCTCCCTTCGCATCATTGCCGCAAGCGGCAGTTTCCCCCTTTTGTTTGATGCGTTTGTGTGCGCCGCTTTGACCCGCCGCATGGTTTGCCGGGGTTAACGAGTAGGATGGAGTAACGGGATGTACCGCAAGATGACGACAGATCGGACTTCCAAGGCCGGGTCGCGCCCGGCCGCGTTCATGCCGACCGCAAAGCGCATTCCCGCACCAGACGTACCAATTTCCAGAACGGCCGCGTTGCGCGCCGCGTGCAACGAAGCCTAGGAGAACCTGAACCATGATCAGAACACTTGATTTCAATCCGTTCGCTGCCGGCACCGTCATGGACGACGAATACGCGTCCCTGGGTGTCACCATATCCGCAACCGGCGGATCGAACGAAGCAATGATTTTCGACAGCGCCAACCCGACCGGGGGCGACAGCGATCTGGCGTCCGATACGCTCGAAGGCCTGCTGATCATTTCGGAGGACGGCGACAGTTCCGACCCGGACGACAATGCCGCGGGCGGCAGCATCTTCTTCGATTTCGATTTCGACGCCGGCGTGCGCATGAAGACGATCACTTTCAAGGACATCGAGGAAGCCTCCGGCGACGGTACCCGGATGATCTTCTACGCGCAGGACGGCAGCGTGATCTCCAACCAATTTGTCGAACCCACGGGGGACGGCGGTGAACGTGTCGTACAGCTCAACGTGCTGAACGTCGCGCGCATGGAAGTCGTGTTCCCAGGATCGGGCGCCATCGACTATGTGACCTTCGACGACAACGACCAGACGCCCGGGGGCGGTGGCAACGATGACCCCATCGCGGTGGACGACGACCTGATCACCGACGAGGATACGCCCTCCGGTCCGCTGAACGTGCTGGCCAACGACAGCGATCCCGACGGCGACACGCTGACGCTGACATCCGCGACCAGCGCGGACGGCACTGTAAGCTTCGATCCCGACGGCACCCTGGTCTTTACGCCCAATCCCGACTTCAACGGGCCGACGACGATCACCTATACCGTCGATGACGGCAACGGGGGCACTGGCACGGGCACCGTGAACGTCACCGTGAACCCGGTCAACGATGCGCCTGTGGCTGTCGACGATACCGCTTCGACCGGTTTCGCGACGCCGGTCATCGTCGACCTGCTGGGCAATGACACCGACGTCGACAACCTCAACAGTGAGCTGACGCTGGCGTCCTTCTCCAGCCCCGACGGCACGCTGGTGGACAACGGTGACGGCACCGTGACCTTCACCCCCAACGCAGGCTTCACCGGCGATGCGACGATCACCTATACCGTGGCGGACCCGGACGGGCTGACCGACGAAGGCATCGCGACCGTTGCTGTGGCGACCGGCCCGGTGAGAGACGGCTATGTGGACGGTGACGACACCGGCAACCTGATCGATGAGGGTTACACCGGCGACCCGGATGGCGACCTGATCGACAACGACGATTCCATCTTCCCGACACCCGGTACGGATGACGACTATGTCCGCGCGGGCGACGGCGACGACACCGTGCGCGCCGGTCAGGGCAGCGACACCGTCGAAAGTGGCGACGGCGACGACGATATCGATACCAGCAACGGCGATCTGGCTCCCGATCTCGGCTATCCCTTCGCGGCAACCGACCCGCTGGGTTACGACCCCGACGCAGACCCGGAAAACGACCGTGATCTGGTCTATGGCGGTGCCGGCAATGACACCATCCGCACCGGCGACGACCGCGACACCATCTACGGCGGTGACGGCAATGACGTCATCAACGCGGGCATCGACGACGACTATGTCGAAGGCAACGGCGGTGACGACCGGATCGTCGGTGGCGAGGGCAATGATTCGATCCTCGGCGGTGCCGGTAACGACACCATCTATGCCGGCAACGATCCCGACCTGATCCCCGATGTCGTGAACATCACCGACGAGGACACCGGCGGCTTCTCGCCCGACCGGAACCCCATCAACGGCATGGACACCGTCTATGGCGGCGCGGGTAACGACGTCATCTACGGGGCGGACGATGCCGATTTCCTCAATGGCGGCTCCGGCGACGACTTCATCGACGGTCAGATCGACGATGACGACATCAATGGCAATACCGGCAACGACACGCTGATTGGCGGTCAGGGCAACGACTCCGTCAGTGGTGGTCAGGGCAACGACTCGGTCGTTGGCGGTATCGGTGACGAGACCCTGCGCGGCAACCGGGGCGACGACACGCTGGAAGGCGGCGACGGCAACGACAGCCTCGACGGCGGCGGCGA